>NZ_BAABBR010000001.1:1098017-1413534 GCF_039538065.1 Sphingomonas rosea | reverse complement strand
GCGGCGCCTTCGCCGATCGTCGCGATCACCGCGCCGACGTTGACCGTATCGCCCTCGGCGACCAGCGCCTCGCCGAACACGCCCGCGACCGGGCTCGGCACGTCGACCGACACCTTGTCGGTCTCGAGGCTCGCCACCGGTTCGTCGACCGCGACCGCGTCACCCGGCTTCTTGAGCCAGGCGCCAAGCGTCGCTTCGGTGATGCTTTCGCCCAGTGCCGGGACTTTGACTTCGATGCCCATGGCTCTTCCTTATGCGTTCGCTTTGCCGGCAATGCGGACCGTGTCGGTCGCCGCATTCGCCGCTTCATCCTTGGCCGCTCCCGTGCCGAGCGCCGCCGCAATGAGCGCGCTTTGTTCGGCGACATGCCGCTTGGCAAGTCCGGTCGCCGGCGAAGCCGAGGCCGAGCGCCCGGCATAGACCGGACGGAAGCCCTTGCCCGCTGCCTTGAGGCATTCCTCGAGATACTCCTCGACGAAGAACCAGCTGCCGTTGTTGCGCGGCTCTTCCTGGCACCAGACGACTTCCTCCAGCCCCGGCATCGCCTGGAGGCGCTTGACCAAAGGCTCGGACGGGAACGGGTACAATTGCTCGATCCGCAGAATTTCGACGTCGGTCAGGCCGGCCGCGTCGCGCGCCTCGATCAGCTCGTAGGCGATCTTGCCCGAGCAGAGGACGAGGCGGCGGGTCTCGCCCTCCGCCGGCGGGGCGAGGTCCGACAGGATCCGCTTGAAGTGCGATTCGCCGGTGAAGTCCGCGACGCTCGACACCGCCAGCTTGTGGCGGAGCAGCGACTTGGGCGTCATCACCACCAACGGCTTGCGGAAATCGCGCAGCAGCTGGCGACGGAGCAGGTGGAAATAGTTCGCCGGCGTGGTGCAGTTGGCGACCTGAAGATTGTCCTCGGCGCAAAGCTGCAGGTAGCGCTCGAGGCGCGCCGAACTATGCTCCGGCCCCTGCCCCTCGAACCCGTGCGGGAGCAGCAGCACCAGCCCGCTCGCGCGCAGCCATTTGGCCTCGCCGCTGGCGATGAACTGGTCGATGATCACCTGCGCGCCATTGGCGAAGTCACCGAACTGCGCTTCCCACAGCACCAGCGTGCGCGGGTCGGCGAGACTGTAGCCATACTCGAAGCCGAGCACGCCGAACTCGCTGAGCGGGCTGTCGCGGACCTCGAAGCGGCCGCCCTCGACGGTCGTCAGCGGCACGAACTTGTGGCCGTCCTTCTGGTCGGTCCAGACCGCGTGACGCTGGCTGAAGGTGCCGCGGCCGCTGTCCTGGCCCGACAGGCGGACGTTGTGCCCCTCGGCGATCAGCCCGCCGAAGGCGAGCGCCTCGGCGGTGGCCCAGTCGAAGCCCGCCCCACTCTCGAACATCGCCTTCTTGGCGTCGAGGATGCGCTGCAGCGTCTTGTGGACGTTGAGGTCGGCGGGGACGGTGGTCAGCACCTGGCCGAGCTTCGCCACCTCGTCTTCGCTGATTGCGGTGCCGGTGTTGCGGCGCCCCTCGACCGGCTCGGCCGGACGGTTGAGGCCGGCCCAGCGGCCCTCGAACCAGTCGGCCTTGTTCGGCAGATAATTGGCGCCGGCCTCGAACTCGCTCTCGAGATGCGCGACGAATTCGTTGGTCTTGGCGTCTAGCCAGCCTTGGTCGATCACGCCCTCGGCCACCAGACGGTCGCCGTAGAGCTTGCTCACCGCCGCATGGCGACGGATCTCGTCGTACATCAGCGGCTGGGTGAAGCTCGGCTCGTCGCCTTCGTTATGACCGAAGCGGCGGTAGCACCACATGTCGATCACGATGTCGCGGTTGAACTCCTGGCGGAATTCGGTCGCGAGCTTACAGGCGAAGGTGACCGCCTCGGGATCGTCGCCGTTGACGTGGAGGATCGGCGCCTGGATGCCCTTGGCGACGTCGCTCGGATAGGGCGAGCTACGCGCGAACTGCGGCGAGGTGGTGAAGCCCACCTGGTTGTTGATGACGAAATGGATGCAGCCGCCGGTGCCGTAGCCCGGGAGCCCCGAGAAGCTCAGGCACTCCCAGACGATGCCTTGGCCGGCGAAGGCCGCATCGCCGTGGAGCAGGATCGGCAAGACCTTGTCGCCCTCGCCATCGGCCTTGATGACCTGCACCGCCCGCGCCTTGCCGAGCACCACCGGATTGACCGCCTCGAGGTGCGACGGATTGGCCTGGAGCGATAGGTGGACCTTGACCCCGTCAAACTCACGGTCGCTCGACGTGCCGAGGTGATATTTGACGTCGCCCGACCCGCCCACGTCCTTGGGGTTGGCGCTGCCGCCGGCGAATTCGTTGAAGATCGCGCGGTAGGGCTTGCCCATGACGTTGGCGAGGACGTTCAAGCGGCCGCGGTGGGCCATGCCGACGACGATCTCCTCGACACCCGCGAGACCGGCATATTTGATCACCGCCTCGAGCGCGGGGATCATGCTTTCGCCGCCGTCGAGCCCGAAACGCTTGGTCCCGACATATTTGCGGGCGAGAAACTTCTCCCACTGCTCGCCGTGGATCACCTTCTCGAGGATCGCCTGCTTGCCTTCGGGGGTGAAGTTCACGCCCTTGTCGCGGCCTTCCATCCGTTCCTGGAGGAAGCGGCGCTCCCCCAGGTCGTTGATGTGCATATATTCGAGGCCGATCTTGCCGCAGTAGTTCTTGCGCAGGATCCCGACGATCTCGCGGACGGTCGCGGTCTCGAGCCCGAGATTGCCGCCGATGAAGATCGGGCGGTCCATGTCGGCGGCGGTGAAGCCGTGATATTCGGGCGTGAGGTCGGCCGGCAGCTCGCGCTGGCTGAGATGCAGCGGATCGAGGTCGGCGGCGAGATGCCCGCGCACCCGGTAGGTGCGGATCAGCATCATCGCGCGGATCGAATCCTCGGCCGCACGGCGGACCTCGGCGTCCGACGCCCCGCCGGCCGCGGCCTTGTCCTTCGCGCCCTTGGCGACCTTCTCGATCGCGGCCTGGGTGGGATCGAGCCCGCCGTTGAGATCGTCGAGGCTCTCCAGCGGCCAATTCGCCCGCTGCCAGCTCGGTCCTTGCTCGATCTCGTAGTCGTCCATCAGTGCCTCTCGTGCTCCGGCGAAGGCCGGAGCCCAGTACCTCTTGTAGCAGCAGAACCTGACTGGGCTCCGGCCGTGGCCGGAGTGCGTCAGCCCTGAAGCAGCTCCTTCAACGTCTTGCCAAGCTCAGATGGGCTCGGCGACACGCGGATTCCAGCGGCTTCCATCGCGGCGATCTTGGATTCCGCGTCACCCTTGCCGCCCGAGACGATCGCCCCGGCATGGCCCATGCGGCGGCCCGGAGGTGCGGTGCGGCCGGCGATGAAGCCGACGGTCGGCTTGGAACGCCCGCGCTTCGCCTCGTCGGCGAGGAACTGCGCAGCCTCTTCCTCGGCGCTGCCGCCGATCTCGCCGATCATGATGATCGACTTGGTCTCGTCGTCGGCGAGGAACATCTCGAGCATGTCGATGAACTCGGTGCCCTTGACCGGGTCGCCGCCGATGCCGACCGCAGTGGTCTGGCCGAGACCCTCGTTCGAGGTCTGGAACACCGCCTCATAGGTCAGCGTGCCCGAGCGCGAGACGACGCCGACGCTGCCCTTCTTGAAGATGTTGCCCGGCATGATGCCGATCTTGCACTCGTCCGGGGTCAGGACGCCCGGGCAGTTCGGCCCGATCAGCCGCGACTTCGATCCGTCGAGCGCGCGCTTGACCTTGACCATGTCGAGCACCGGAATGCCCTCGGTGATGCAGACGATCAGCGGCACTTGCGCATCGATCGCCTCGAGGATCGAATCGGCCGCGAAGGGCGGCGGGACGTAGATGACCGAGGCGTCGGCGCCGGTCTTGGCGACCGCTTCCTCGACCGTGTCGAAGACCGGCAGCCCGATATGGGTCGTGCCGCCCTTCCCCGGCGTCACGCCGCCGACCATCTGCGTGCCGTAGGCCAGCGCCTGCTCGGTGTGGAAGGTGCCGGTCTCACCGGTCATGCCCTGGGTGATGACCTTGGTGTTCTTGTTGACGAGGATGCTCATTATTTCTTCTCCGTCGGCGTCATCACCGACATGGTCAGCGCGGGCTGTTGATCGGAACCAGTTTGCTGGAGCACGACCAGACGGCCTTCATCGCTGAAGATGATACGACCTTCGGCATCGGGTGCCGGCAGCTTGCCGCCCCATGCCTTCAGGAATTCCGGAAAGGTTGCCCGCGACTGGATGCGGGCCATGACGATGCATATGCCCTCGCCCGACTTTGCAGACAGGATGATCAGCGGCTTGCGGTCTGCCTTGCCGAAGATCAACGGCTGTTCGACCGCCTTGCTCTTGCCGTCGCTCATCGTCGCCTGCTGCCAGCCAAGCTCGCCGAGTTTGGCGGTGCTCAGACCGGCAGGTTGCGCGACTTCCAGGCAGTCGTTGTAGGACAGGTAGATGTCCTTGAGCGGCGACACCGGAATTTCCGCCGTAGCCGACACGCTCGCGCTCGATGCCACGACTGCAGCCAAGACCAGGATTGCGGGCCGCGTCATCCTGTCCCAGCGGTCAGGCAAGGCTCGGGTCGATCTGCTTGCAGGCATCAAGCAGTTCCTTGACCGCGTCGACGCTGACCTTGAGGTTCTGCTTGGCCTCGTCGTCGAGCGCGATCTCGATGATCTCCTCCGCGCCGCCGGCACTGATCACCACCGGCACGCCGACATAGAGGCCGTCGAGGCCATACTTGCCCTCGACATAGACCGCGCACGGAAGGATCCGCTTCTGGTCGCCGAGATAGGCTTCGGCCATCGCGATCGCGCTGGTCGCCGGAGCGTAATAGGCCGAGCCGGTCTTGAGGAGTGCGACGATCTCGCCGCCGCCGCCGCGCGTGCGCTTGACGATCTCGGCGATCTTTTCCTTGCTCGACTTGCCCATGGCGACGAGGTCGTCGACCGGGATGCCGCTGATGGTGGTGTAGCTGGTCACCGGGACCATCGTGTCGCCGTGGCCGCCGAGCACGAACGCGTTCACGTCCTTGACCGAGACGCCGAATTCCTCGGCGAGGAAGTGGGCGAAGCGGGCCGAGTCGAGCACGCCGGCCATGCCGACGACCTTGTTGTGCGGAAGGCCCGAGAACTCGCGCAGCGCCCAGACCATCGCGTCGAGCGGGTTGGTGATGCAGATGACGAAGGCGTCGGGCGCGTTGTCGCGGATGCCCTCGCCGACCGCCTTCATCACCTTGAGGTTGATGCCGAGCAGGTCGTCGCGGCTCATGCCGGGCTTACGCGCGACACCGGCGGTGACGATGATCACGTCGGCGCCCTTGATGTCGGCATAGTCGTTCGAGCCGGTGACCTTGGCGTCGAAGCCCTCGATCGGCCCGCACTGGCTGAGGTCGAGCGCCTTGCCCTGCGGCACGCCTTCGACCACGTCGAACAGGACGATGTCGCCCAATTCCTTCTGCGCTGCGAGATGGGCAAGGGTGCCGCCGATGTTGCCGGCGCCAATGAGGGCGATCTTCTTGCGGGCCATGAGTCTCCGTCGGGTCTGACTTGGGGGGCCGCCGGGAGACGGCCGGGTCGCCCGCGCCTCTAGCCCCATGAGGCGCGAGGGGCAACCGCAAGGGCGGATGCGAGTTGGACAATCATGAACGGGACCGTCACGACCGGTTCAGCGCCGCTTCCCTAGGAGTATGGGCATGAAACACGCATTGATCCTCGCGGGCGCAGCGCTCGCCTTCGCCGCGGCCCCTGCCGCCGCCGACCCCGGCAAGGGGCACGGCAAGCACGGTCGCTACAGCCAGGACTATCGCGGCGGCTACGGCTACCAGGAGGCGCGCGGCTGCCCGCCGGGCCTCGCCAAGAAGAACAACGGCTGCCTGCCGCCGGGCCAGGCGAAGAAGCTGCGCATCGGCCAGCGCTACGCCAACAGCTACGGCTATCGCCAGTATAGCTGGAACGAGCTGCCCTACGACATCCGCAGCCGCTACTATGGCGACCGCCCGAGCTACTATGACAACTACAATTACTATTATGACGGCGGTTCGCTCTACCGGGTCGATCCGACCACCCAGGTGGTCCAGCAGATCATCCAGGCGCTGATCCGCTAAGCCGACGGCATGACGAAGCGGCGGTGCTCCGACAGGGAGGATCGCCGCTTTTTCTTATCCTGTTCAAAGGGCGGCATTTCCGCTGGCCCGATCGAGGCCTAGGCCGGACGAGTTCCGATTCGAAAGGCCAGCCACATGCGCCGTTTCCTCCTCGCCACCACCGCCGCGACCATGGTCCTCACCGCCACGCCGGCCGAGGCGAGCAAGCGCGGCTGGGAGCGGGCCAGCAACATCAGCCGGACGATCGTGGTCGGCGCGAGCCTCGCCCTTCCCGCCTATCACGGCGACTGGCGCGGGCTCGGGGGCACCGCACTGGCGCTCGGCCTCACCGGCGCGGCCACCGCAGGCCTCAAATATGCCATTCCCGAGACCCGCCCCGACGGCAGCGACAACAAGAGCTTTCCCTCGGGCCACACCTCGCTGAGCTTCGCCGCCGCCGCCTCCCTCCACAAGCGCTATGGCTGGCAGGCGGGCCTGCCCGCTTACGCGCTGGCAAGCTTCACCGGCCTCGCCCGGGTCAAGGCGGACAAGCATTATGTCCAGGACGTGGTTGCCGGCGCGGCCTTGGGGACCGCCGGCGGCTGGCTTCTCAACAGCCGCCGCAACGACCGCGTCGAGTGGCTGCCCTGGGCCGACCGGCACGGCGCCGGCCTCGCGCTCACCACCCGCTTCTGACCCTCAGGCGGCGTCGCGCAGCGACTCGCCGTCGCCCGTACCTGCCCGCCGGTCGACCACCACCGCGACATTGCGCTCGCGACGGTTCCATTTGAACGTCTCGGCCCGCTCGACGAGATCTTCGGCGTCGCGCAGCAGCATCGCCGCTGCCGCGCTCGTCTCCTCGACCATCGCGGCATTCTGCTGGGTCGAGATGTCCATCTGCCGCATCGCCGAGGAGATTTCGGCGATCGCTTCCGACTGGGCCCTGGCATCGCTCGTCAGTCCCTCGATGAGATCGGCGACCTTGACGACGTCGGTGACGATGGCGGCGAACTGATCCTCGACTTCGCCGACACTCGCCGCAGCGACCGCGATCCGGTCGGTGGTCGTGGTCAACTGCTCGCGGGCATTACGCGCTTCCTGCTCGGCACGCGTGGCAAGCTGCGAGACGAGGTCGGCAACCACCGCAAAGCCCTTGCCCGCCTCCCCGGCATGGCCGGCTTCGACCGCCGCGTTCATCGCCAGCACGCGGGTCTGGAACGCGATCCGGTCGAGCGCCTCCATCACGCCATCGACGCTGGCCGCCGCCTCGCGCACTTCCTCCATCGTGGTTGCTGCCGAACGCGCCTTGTCACGGCCCAGTTCGACCGCGGTCCTGGCGCTGCCAGCGGATTGCGCGGTGCTCTGTGCCGCGTCGCGGGTCGAGGCGACGCGCTTGTCGACGTCGGTTAGGGCCGCGGTCGTCTGCTCGATCGCCGCGGCATTGGACTGGGTCCGGCTCGACAGGTCCGAGGACGCATCGGCGATCTCGCGCGCGGCGACGCGGATCGACCCCGCATTGCCGACCACGTGCTGGACCATGTCACGCAATGACAGGATCGCGCGATTGAGATTGTCGCCAATCGACCCGAATTCGCCTTCCAGCTCATTCTCGAGCACCTGCCGCAGGTCTCCATCGGACATCCGCCGGAGATGGCCGGCGAGCGCATCGATCATCTGCGCCTTCTCGGCCGCGTCGCGGCGATCGGCGGCCGCCCGTTCGTCCGCAGCGATAACGAAGTGATCGAACGCCTTGGCGAGCCCGCCGAGCTCGTCGTCGCGCTCGAGGTGCGGGATGTCGGCGCGCTGGCCGCCTGACAGCACGGTGGCGACCTCGGTCAGTTCGGACAATGGCTGAACCACGCGGCGGCGCAACAGCCGCCAATAGACGAGGACGCCGCCGAGCAAGGCGAGCCCGAGCCCGATGAGGACGGTGGTAGCGATCGTCAGGGCGCTGCCGGCCGTGTCGCGCACCTCCGACTTGAACCGGTTTGTTGCAACCAGCAGCGTCGTGATCGCCATGCGCTGGCCGTTAGAATCCTTTGCCAATGCCTCGAGCGCGTCGTCGTAACGCGACGGGTCGCCGCTCATCATGACCGGAATCGCTTTGGCATCGAGTGTTCGCCAGAAGCCGTCGGCGTGCCGCGTCACTTCCTCGAGGCCGGCGCGCACGTCGGGCTCGAGCTCGCGGCTCGCCCAATAGTCCTTCCGCTCCTCGTAGATCCGACGCATCTCCTTCAGCCGGACGAGCGCCGCGGCGCGCTTTTCCTCGTGGAGATAGCCTTCCATCGTCACTGCATAGGGTTCGACGACGAATAACGGCGGCGGCAGGATGTCGGCCTCGAGTTCCGCCGACAGCTCGATCGCACTCTCATGCGTGCCGCCGATCCGGATCGCATTCACCGCGACCGCGAAGATGATCGCGGTGACGAGCACCAGGCCGAGCAGGGCGAGGGACGCGGTACGAACCAGGCGATTGATGGTCATGACCGAAGGCTCCCGATGAAGGGACGTTACTTCCATCATAGAGGGCGTCGCCCAAGTCGGGCCGTGCCGCCGGCTCAGTCGGTGCCGTGGCCCTGCGCGAGATAATCCTCGCTTCGCATCTCCTCGAGCCGGCTGACCGTTCGCTGGAACTCGAAGGCCCCGGTGCCCGACGGATAGAGTCCCGCCGGCTCGGCATCGGCTGCCGCGAGCAGCTTCACCCGATGCTCGTACAATTCATCGACCAGGGTCACGAAGCGCGCCGCCTCGTTGCGCTTCTCGGGGCCCATCACCGGGATGCCGACCAGGATCACCGTGTGGAAACGCCGCGCCACCGCCAGATAATCGGCCGCGCCCCGCGCCTCGCCGCACAAGCGCTTGAACGAGAAGACCGCGACGCCCTTGAGGCTCTTGGGCACGTGCAGCGTCCGCCCGCCGCCGACATCGAGCTCCTCGCTCGGCACATGGGCCCGGTCCTCGACTGGATAGTCGGTGAGCTGGAAGAAGGCGCGCGACAGCTCGGCGGTGGCGGCCGGCCCATTGGGCACGTGCCAGGTGTCGACTCCGTGCAGACGGTCGAGCCGGTAGTCGGTCGGCCCGTTGAGGCTCAGAACCTTGAGCCGCTCCTCGATAAGGTCGATGAAGGGCAGGAACAGCTCGCGGTTGAGCCCATCCTTGTAGAGCTCGGACGGCGCGCGGTTCGAGGTGGTGACCACCGCCACCCCTTCCTCCATCAGCGCGGTGAACAGCCGCGACAGGATCATCGCGTCGGCGGGATTGTTCACCACCATCTCGTCGAAGCAGAGCAGGGTCGCCCCTTCGGCGATCGCCTCGGCCACCGCGAGGACCGGGTCGCCAAGGCCCTTGGCCCGCTCGGCCCGGAGCCGCTCGTGCACCTCGATCATGAAGGCGTGGAAATGGACCCGCCGCTTGGGCTCGACCGCAATCTGCTCGAAGGCGAGGTCCATCAGCATCGACTTGCCGCGCCCGACCCCGCCCCACAGATAGACCCCGCAGACATCCTTCTTGCGCCCGAGCAGCCGCGCGAAGAAGCCGCGGCGGAGCGCCAGTTCCTCGCCCAGCCGGTCGAGCTCGGCGACGGCGCGGGCCTGGTCGGGATCAGCCTTGAGCTCCCCTGCGGCCAGCAGCCGGCCATAGGCCGCGGCGACCGGTCCGCTCACGTATTGTCGCGGAGCTTCTTCAGCGTGCCCGAGAAGCTGTAACAGGGCTCGCCGTCCTGGCGGACCACCCCCTGGAGGAAGGCAAGGCTGCGGGTCTGCCGGACCAGCTCGACATGCGCGTCGAGCGGCTTGCCGGCCTGGCCGCGACCCATGAACTTGGTCGTGAGGTCGAGCGTCACATAATGCGCACGCCGCATCCCCGCGCAGCGACCGCCGCCGAACAGCGCCATGTCGATGAAGCTCATGACCATGCCGCCGTGCAGGCTGCCGCCGAGGTTGAGGTGACGCTCTTCCGGAAACATCCGGACGACCGCCTTGCCGGGGCCGTCGGGGCGGAAGATCATCTTGCCGGTCTGCGCGGCGAAGCTGTCGGGATGAAGCTCGACCCAGCTGTACCAGCCTGGGTGGTCAGGATCCTCGCGCGCGCCCGACGGGCGGGTGTCCATGTCTTCTGGGGCGTCCATGCGCGCGGGGTTAGTCGCCGAGGGTGGCGGGCGCAACAACGCACCCGCCCGCCTCGATCAGGCCGCGCGCTCGGCGATCAGCTTCTTGGTCTCGGCGATCGCCTTGGCCGGGTTCAGCCCCTTCGGACACACGTTCGCGCAGTTCATGATCGTGTGGCAGCGATAGAGGCGGAACGGATCCTCGAGCTGGTCGAGCCGCTCGCCGGTCATCTCGTCGCGGCTATCGGCAAGCCAGCGATAGGCCTGCAGGAGGATCGCCGGGCCGAGGAAGCGGTCGCCGTTCCACCAGTAGCTCGGGCACGAGGTCGAGCAGCAGAAGCACAGGATGCACTCGTAGAGCCCGTTCAGATGCTCGCGGTCCTCGGGCGACTGCAGCCGCTCCTTGCCGCTCGGCGCCGGGGTCGCAGTCTTCAGCCACGGCTGGATCGAGGCATATTGCGCGTAAAGGTGGCTGAAGTCGGGGACGAGATCCTTGATCACGTCGCAGTGCGGCAGCGGCGTGATCCGCACTTCACCTTTCACGTCCTCGATCGCGGTGGTGCAGGCGAGGCCGTTCTTGCCGTCCATGTTCATCGAGCACGACCCGCAGATGCCCTCGCGGCACGAGCGGCGGAAGGTCAGCGTCGGATCGAGCTCGTTCTTGATCTTGATCAGCGCGTCGAGGACCATCGGCCCGCACTCGTCGAGGTTCACCTCATAGGTATCGTAGCGGGGGTTCTGCCCCGTCTCCGGATCATAGCGATAGACTTTGAAGGATTTGACGCGGTTCGCGCCGGCCTCCGCCTTGTAGTGGCGACCCTTCTTGCTGATGACGCTATTCTTCGGAAGCGCGAACTCGGCCATTCTTGATCCTCTTGAGCTGAGGGCGAAATAGGAGCGCGGCGCGCGAAAGGCCAGCCCTTACAAAGGGCCGTATGGCTTGATCATTGCCAGCCGTCCCGCGCTTGGCCTAGCAGTCGCCCGATGGCTCCGACCCCCCGCTTCCAGCTGCGCGACGCGACCGCCGAGTGGCACGACCGGGTCGACGGCCTGTTCGCCCGTCTCGACCTCGGGAATCGCGAGGACTACCGGCGCTTTCTCGCGTCGCAGGCCGCGGCCCTGCTGCCGGTCGAGGAGTGGCTCGACCATCACGAGGCCGCACGCGTCCTCCCCGACTGGAGCTCGCGCCGGCGCGGCCACCTGCTACGCGAGGATCTGGCCGACCTCGACACCCCCGTGCCGGCGGCGGAGCCCATCGAAATTCCCGGCGACGACTCCGCGATCCTCGGCGCGGCCTATGTCCTCGAAGGATCGCGGCTCGGCGGCGCGATGCTAGTTCGGCAGGTCCCGGACGATCTCCCGCGGCGCTTCCTGTCGGGCGAGGGCAAGGGCGACTGGCGTGGCTTCGTCGCGCAGATCGACCGCCAGCTCACCGACCCTGCCGATCTCGCGGCCGCCATTGCCACCGCGCGAAGCGTCTTCACCGCCTTCGAGCAGGCCGGCCGCCGAACGCTCGGCTAGCCGCTCGCCTCAGTCCATGATCTCGCGATAGGCAGCGATGACATTGGCGGCGCTGTAGGGCTTGGTCAGGATCGGCCGCTGGCGGAAGCGCTCGTCGATCATCGAGGTGTCGCCATAGCCCGTCGCAAAGACGAACGGCACGCCCATCTTGTCGAGCGCCTCGGCCACCGGCGCGCTCTGCTCGCGCCCGAGATTGTAGTCGAGCACCGCGAAGTCGGGCTTCTGCACGTCGAGGAAATCGAGGGCGCTCGCGACGCTCGAGGCGACCTGCACATCGCTTGCGCCCAGCGACTGGAGCATCGCCTCGGCCTCGAGCGCGATCAGCAGATTGTCCTCGACCAGCAGCACCGCGCCGGTGATCCGGTCGAGCGGCACCTTGGCCTTGCGCTGCCGGGGAGCGGGCATGTTGCTCTTCAGGCTCGTCTCGCTGACCGTCACCAGATGGGCGGGCAGCACGAAGTCCGCGCGGAGGCCGTCGGAATCGAAGTGGATGGCGGCCTCGCCTCCCAATTCGTGCGGAATGGCCCGCTCGATGATGGTCGAGCCGAACCCGCGCCGGGTCGGCGCCACCACGGGCGCCCCGCCCTGTTCTTTCCACTGGATCGCGAGCCGCCCGTCGGCCAGCCGCTCGAGCCGGATCGCGACCTTGCCCGACCCGTCCTTGAACGCGCCATATTTGGCGGCATTGGTAATGAGCTCGTGCATCACGAGCGCCACCGTCGCGAAGGCGTCGGGCTGGATCGCGGCATCCTCGCCGATGACCGTCACGCGGTCGGCGTTCGGTCCGAGATAGGCCCCCGCCTCCACCCTGATCATGTTGGTCAGCGAGCGCGCGCCCCAGCCGCTGCTGGTCAGCTGATCATGCGCCCGCGACAGCGCGTGGACACGGCTGTTCACGTCATGGGCGAAGTCCGCGACGTCGGTGGCTCCGTCGGCGCACTGGCGCACCAGCCCGACGATGAGGTTGAGGATGTTGCGGACCCGATGGTTGAGCTCGGCGATCAGCAGGTCCTGCTGGTCGTTCGACACCTTGCGGCGCTTCTCGGCCTGATCGGTCAACTGGAGCATGATCTCGAGCAGCGAGATGCGCAGGCTCTCGGCGAGCTCGAGGTCGATGTCGGACCAGTGCGCCGACTGCCCGCGCACGATCTCGGCCCACTCGGCGAAACTGTCGCGCGGGCTCAGGCGAAGCGTCCCGTCTTCCGCCTGACGGACCGACTTGGTTGGCTCGCCACCCCAGCGGACCGTCGACACCAGTTCGGGCCGGAAAAAGGCGACATAATCGCGCGGCCGGCGCGACACCGGAATGGCAAGCACGCCCGCGACGTTCGCCTCATAGTCGGCGGCGGGGGGATGCACCCGCGACAATGCGTTGGTGTGATAAACCTGGCTCGCCGCCGCGCCATTGAGGAAGCGCATAAGATCGAGCGTCTCGGTCTCGCTCGGCGTGTCGCCGCCGAGCCGGAGCCGGCCGTCGACATAGGTCGCGATCCCCGTCGCGCCCAGCTCCGCCCCAAGCTCGGTAAGCAGCCCGAACAGGTCGTCGATCGAACCGTTCTGCGTCGATACCTGCGACAGCATTCGCGTGTGCCGGTCGCGCGCGGCCCGCTGCCGCTCGACCACCCGGCCGCGAACCACCGTCTCAAGCGTAATCGACAGGATGTTGGCGTAGAAGGCGAGCGACTGCTGCACGGGCATCGGCAGCGAACGCGGCGACGTGTGGTGGCAGCTGAGCAGCCCCCAGAGCCGCCCCTCGACCACGATCGACAGCGACATCGACGCGGTCACGCCCATGTTCTTCAGATACTGGATATGGGTCGGCGATACCGCGCGCAGCGTGCTCATCGACAGATCGAGCCGCTCGCCCATCGCGCCCAGCCGCGGCAGGACCGGGCTGTTCACCGCATGGACGTCGGCGATCTGGCGGATCGGGTTGCGAAGGTAGAGCGCGCGCGCCTGCGCCGGGATGTCGGTCGCCGGATAGCGCAAGCCCAGGAACGGCTCGAGATCGCGGCGACGGACCTCCGCGATCACTTCGCCGCTTTCGTCGGCGTGGAAGCGGTAGAACATCACGCGGTCGAAGCCGGTCAGCGCCCGGACGTGCCGTACCGCGAGATTGGCGAGGGTCTCGATCGTGTCGAGCTCGCGGACCTGCGCCAGCATCGCCTGGATGTTGAGCTGGAGCCGGTCGTCGCGCGGCGCCGCCGGCTCGCCCTCGATGACGACGCTGTCGCCGATGATGTGGACGCTGAGGTCGAGCTTGTGGGCACAGCTATCGATGGCGACGCCGCTCAGCACGTGCGGGCTCGCCCCCTGGCTCACCTGGAGCTCGGAGCGGATGTCGTGGAGGCAGCGGCGACCGAGCAGGTCGGCGGCGCTCCGCCCCACCATGGCCTCGCTGCTCTCGCCGAAATAGTCGACCACGTTGGCCGACGCGCGGCGCACGAGCCAGTCCGAGGCGAGCTCGATCAGGAAGCCGTGCGGCTGGATCTCGCCGAGGAACTGGATCTGCTCGAGCGCGCACAGGGCCGCCGCGTCGATCGAGAGCGCGCCGCTTCCGTTAGGCTCACTGCCATTGTCCACGGCTGCCACGGCACCGCCTTCAGTCAAATTCATCGCGGTACGCGCCCTACCTCAACCGCCTTGATCACTGGCATCTTTATGGATGCTGACGGTCGCGCGGACAATATAATCGGAGTTGCTAATTGGTAATAAAGGGATTTTCGCTTTTTTACGCGTCCGACGCGGCCTTGAGGACGGCGGCGGCATGCCCCGGCACCTTCACCTTGCGCCACGCCTTGAGCACCGTTCCGTCGGCCCCGATCAGGAAGGTCGAGCGCTCCATTCCCATATATTTGCGCCCGTACATCGACTTCTCGACCCAGGTCCCGAATGCCCCGCTCAGCGCCCCGTCGTCGACCGCGAGCGGCACCTTGAGGTCGTATTTGGCGATGAACTTGTCGTGGCTCTTCGCATCGTCGCGCGAGACGCCGATCACCTTGACCCCCGCCGCTGCGTAATCGTCCGCGAGCGCGGTGAATTCCTGCGCTTCCTTGGTGCAGCCCGAGGTGTCGTCCTTGGGATAGAAATAGACCACGACCTTGCCGCCCGGCGCCGCGAGATCGACCGTCTCGCCGCTCGTGGTCGCGACCGCAATGCTGGGGGCCTTCTGTCCTTCGTCGATCATTCGCCTGTCCTCACCTTGTTCCAGCGCGCCGCGATCCGCGAACGCGCCGCATCGAGCGCCGCCAACAGCGCATCCCAGTCTTCCTGTCCACACAGCTTTGCAACCAGCGGCTGGCTCGCTTCCGACAGGGCCACGGCGCCCGGCGCGACCAGCCGCATCACCACGAGGAAGCCCGAAAGCAGCCGCAGGTCGTCGACCGCCACGGCGTCGATCAGCCCCGCCCCGGCCAGGGCAGCGATTGCCACCTCCAGCCGCGGATCGAGCCCGACGCCGGTGGTCAGCTGCAGCGTGTGGATAGCGAACTCGAGATCGACCAGCCCCCCTTCCCCCTGCTTGACGTCGAGCGGTCCGACCGACGGCTTGTGCCGCGCCATCTGGAGCCGCATCGCCGCCGCGTCCTCGCGGACCTTGGCCGCGTCGTGGCCCGTGCCGAGGATCGTCTCCAGCCGCGCCCGCACCCGCTCCTGGAAGGCGGCACTGCCGGTCATCGGCCGGGCCCGGCACAAGGCGAGATGTTCCCAGGTCCACGCCTCGGTCCGCTGATAGGCCTCGAAGGCATCGAGGCTGACCGCGAGCAGCCCCTTCTCGCCCTGCGGCCTCAGCCGCGTATCGACGTCGTAGAGCGGTCCGGCGGCCGTCGGCACCGACAGGGCCGCCACGATCCGGCTGGCGAGCCGATTGTAATAATCGGTGCCCGCAAGCGCGCGCCGGCCGTCCGAGCGGCTGCCCTCGGGGCAATCCCACAGGAAGATGATGTCGAGGTCGCTGGCGTCGGTCAGCGCCTGGCCGCCGAACCGGCCAAGCCCGAGGATCGCCATGTCCCCGCCCGCGATCCGCCCGTGGCTCTCGGCGAATTCGGCGGCGACACGGTCGGCGAGCACGCGTACGGCCGCTTCAGCGAGGTCGCTGTAGCCCTTGGCCATGGTCAGCGGGCCGCGATAGCCCGCGATCAATTGCACGCCGAGCGCGAAGCGCCGTTCGCCGACCAATCGCCGCACGCGGTCGAGCGCCTGGTCGAGCCCGTCCTCGGCGACCTCCGTCGCGAAACGGCCCGCCAGTGCGTCGGCGTCGGGCGGAACCGCGAAGCTGCTGTCGTCGATCAGCCCGTCGAGCAGGGTCGGGCGCCGCGCCAGCTGGTCGGCGAGCGCGGGCGCCTGCGCAAGGATCAGCGCCAGCGTGTCGGCGAGCGCCGGCCGCGCCTCGAGCAACCGGAAGAAATTGACCCCGCTCGACAGTCGCTCGACGATGTCGCTGAAGCGGTTGAGCGCGCGATCGGGATCGGGCGCGGCGGCAATGCGCGGCAGGAGGCCCGGGAGCATCGCCTCGAATGCGGCCCGCGCGGGAGGCGACCGAAGCGAGCGCGCCCGCCCGCTGCGCCACTCGGCGACCCGCCGCGCCGCGACGGCGGGATCCTTCCAGCCCATTGCCGCAAGCTCGGCCTGCAACGACTGGGCGTCGCTCGGCAGATGCTCCTCGTCCGTGCTGACCAGTTCGTCGAACAAGCGCCCGACCGCCTCGACATGCGGCGCGAGCGAAGCCAGCAGCGCCGACTCGTCGGCCATCCCCGCAAGCCCCGCCACCGCGGTCAGCCCTCCGCCGTCGGGCAAGCGGTGCTCCTGCCGGTCGTCGATCATCTGCACGCGGTGCTCCGCGGTGCGCAGCGCGCGATAGGCCTCTCCGACGTCGCGCCCGACCGCCACCGGCATCCGCCCGGCCGCGACCAGCGCCTCGAGCGCATCGAGCGTCGCGGGCGTTCGCAGCGCCGGTTCGCGTCCGCCGTGCACCAGTTGCTGGACCTGCGTGAAGAATTCGGCCTCGCGGATCCCGCCGCGCCCGCGCTTGAGGTCGAAGCCCGGCCCGAACTTCTGCCCGCTGGCATAATGATCGCGGATCCGCAGCGAAATGCCGCGGATCTCGTCGATCGCCCCGAAATCGAGCGCCCGCCGCCAGACGAACGGCCGGATCTCCTCGAGGAAGCGCTCGCCGAGCGCTCGGTCCCCGGCACAGCAACGCGCGCGGATGAACGCCGCCCGCTCCCACGGCAGCGCCTGGCTCTCGTAATAGGAAATGGCCGCGTCGACCGGGAGCGCGATCGGGGTCGCTTCGGGCGAGGGCCGGAGACGAAGGTCGACCCGCGCAACATAACCATGCTCGTCGCGCACCTGCAGCAGCTCGATGAGGCGCCGCCCGTAGCGCACCGCCGCCTCGGCCGGATCGTCCCGCGTCCGCCTCGCCAGCGTCCCGGGATCGAACAGCAGGATGAGGTCGACGTCCGAACTGTAATTGAGCTCGCGGCTCCCGAGCTTGCCCAGCGCCAGCACGGTCATGCCCTCGCTCGTCGCGCCCGGCACGCGCTCGGCGATGGCCATGCCCAATGCCTCGTCGATCGCCCGGTCGGCAAAGTCGGACAGCGCGGCGGTCACTTCCTCGAGGCTGAGTTCGTCCGCGAGGTCACCGAGCGCCGTGGCCAAGGCCAGCCGCTGCCGCTCCTTGCGCAATTTTTCGCCGCCCGCCGCGCCGGTATCGGCCACCAGTGCGAGCGCCGCGGCGCTGCCGTCGCGAACGAAGGTATCGGCGACATCCGCCTGCCGCTCGATCAGGCCCGCGAGGAACGGCGACCAGCGTCGCGCGCGCACAATGGCCTCCTCGCGCGCCAGTGTCCCACGATCAACACTCATGATCGGAGCAAGTCATCCAATGTCGTGGGGGCAACAATCCCAAGCTTCTTGCGTTGAGCAGCCGAATGAAACCCGCATCTTCCTCGAAGGCGGCGGCGCGTATGCAAGATGACCAAATGGATCGGCGTATCATTAGGGTCGAGCTACCGCCTGCACATGCCGGTGTCACCGCTGCTTTGCGGCGTGCCTTCGCGGGCGCGCCCTTGAGCAACGATGATCGTGCGTTCGACGACCTTCTCGCACGACTCGGGTAGACACCCTGAAACAAGAAAAGCGCGGCGCTCCTGAATTGGAGTGCCGCGCCTTTTTCTTCGTTCCGGACCGGAAAACTCAGCCTCGATTGCCGGCCAGCTCGTCGACTTCGCCCATGATCTGCGCCAGCGCGCTGTTGTTGGGATCGGTCTTGTGCTGGCGCCGGCTCGGAAGCTTGCCGCCGCTCAGCAATTGCTCGAGCGCGACCCGGCCGCGCGCCACGCGGCTCTTGATCGTGCCGACCGCGCAGCCGCAGATTTCCGCCGCTTCCTCATAAGCAAACCCACCCGCACCAACGAGGATCAGCGCCTCGCGCTGCGGCTGCGGCAGATGAAGCAGGGCGCGCTGCATGTCGCCGAGCTCGACGTGCCGGTCCTGGCTCGCCGGGGCGGCCAGAAGCTTCGACGCGGTGATCTCGTCCCATTCGCCCTTGAAGCGGGCACGCCGCATCTGGCTGAGGAACAGGTTGCGAAGGATGATGAAGGTCCAGGCACGCATGTTGGTGCCCGCCTGGAAGCGCTTGCGCGCCGCCCAGGCCTTGAGCAGCGTTTCCTGGACGAGGTCGTCGGCCAGATCGCGGCTGCCCGAGAGCGAACGGCCGAACGCGCGCAGGTGCGGAATGACCTGCGCAAGCTGCTGCTTGAATTCGGGATCCGACAGGGGAACCGGTTCGGCCCGCGCCGCTTCCGCGGGTTGCTGATCTAGTTCGTCGTTCAACGGTCCCCGCCCATCTTCAAATTCTTCAGCTGCCGCGCCGTCGATCGACGATGCCATGCTGTCCACTTAGGACGCTAGCAAATAGATGATCGCGAAAGCTAGGATGACAAGCCCCAGCCCGCCGAACAGGGCGACCCGAGCGACGCCCGGCGTGGTGCCGGCGCGCGCTTCGGTTCCGGTGAGATGCTCCGGACGATCTTGATTCATGGAAACTCGGCACTCCGATAAGATTTGAAGCGCCAACGCAACGATGGGAACCGCAGTTCCCTTTGTTGGTGCTTCAACCCGCCGGAACGGTCGCCGAATCGAAGAACAGCGCCTGCGCGATCGCCGCCTTCACCGTCGCGCGCTGGAACGGCTTGGTGATGAGGAAGGTCGGCTCCGGACGGGTGCCGGTCAGCAGTCGCTCGGGGAAAGCGGTGATGAAGATCACTGGCACCGCGAATTCGGCAAGGATGTCGCGCACCGCGTCGATCCCGCTCGAATCGTCGGCGAGCTGGATGTCGGCGAGGACCAGGCCCGGCGGGTGGGCGCGGGCCTGCGCCACCGCCTCGTCGCGGGTCACGGCGACGCCGGTGACATTATGGCCGAGGTCACGGACGATCGTCTCGATGTCCATCGCGATGATCGGTTCGTCCTCGATGATGAGAACGTCGGCGAGGGTCTGGCGCTCGATTTCGCTCAGCGCTTCCTGGACCAGATTGTCGACTTCGCCCGGCTGCGCGCCGATCAGATAGCCGGCGTCGGTCGCCGAAAAGCCCTCGAGCGCGGTCAGCAGCAGCGCCTGGCGCGACAGCGGGGTGATCCGACTGAGGCGGGCCTGCGCGATCGCCTCGGGATTGCCGGCGTCGTCCATGTCCGAGTCGGCGCCTTCCTCGATGTTGGCGGTCGACCAGATGGCGTGGAAGGTCTTGTAGAGGCCAAGACGCGGCTCGACGTCGCGCGGAAAGCTGTCGGGCGCGGCAACGATCGCTTCGAGGGCCGCACGCACGAAGGCGTCACCGTGGGTCTGGCTGCCGGTGAGCGCGCGCGCATAGCGCCGGAGGAATGGCAGATGGGGCGCAAGTTCCTGGCCTAGCGACATGGGTATGCGTTGCTCCTGGGTAAAAGAATTGGTGCCCCTATTGGAAGCGGGGGGCCGAAACTGCAACCCTCGCCACATTGGTGCCGCAATGGCAATCGGGCAGATTGTTACGGTTGACGGAACAAAGCTGTTTCGCTTTGGTTTCATCGCCGGGCAGCCTTCCAATTGACGCGGGGGCTGCCTGACTTTTAGGGGCGTATACGCGTTCTGCGCACAACCTGAGGAACATGCATTGCGCCAGGCAACGCAACTGCGGGAGGGGATTGAGGGCTTGAGTGCGGACAATGGCGATCGGCCTAAAAGCCCGAACGAAGCCTCGAACGTGAAGAAGACACCGCCCAAGCGTGGCGGGTCCGGCCCCGACGACGTCGGCCGGGCGCTTCGTAGCGCCTACGACGAAGCCCTTCGCGAAGACGTTCCCGACGACTTCCTCGATCTGCTCGGAAAGCTGAGTTGACCGCGCGCCGGCGCCCCTGACGAATTTTTATGTCTAGATTGAGAAACTGGTTCCAGCAGCTTCCTACTGCCAGCAAGCTGTTGCTTCTGCTGACGGCGGCGATTCTGCCGCTCGGGCTCGTGCTTGTTGCGGCCGCCACCAGCGGGATCAACCAGGCCAATGACGCCATGGGCGCGCGGGCGACCGACCAGGGCCGGCTCGCGGTCCGGGCGGTCGACAGCCTCATTGCCCGCAATATCCTCGCCCTCCGCATTGCGGCCAGTGGCGCGCTCGACGGTGGCGCGGAACCCTGCCGCCGGGTCGAGCGGGCGCTCAGCGTCGCCAACAATCCGCCCGAAAACTTCCTGCTCAGCGACAGCGTCGGCACCCAGATCTGCTCGCCCGGCGTGCCCGACGATGGCGAGCGGCCGAACCTGCTTGTCGCGCCGGGCCAGGTCCGGCTGTGGCTCTCGGTTCCCCGCAACCGCGTTTACTACAAGGTCGGTGTCTACGGCGGTTCGGCGACCGGTTCGATCAGCCGCGAGGAAATCCGCGACGCGCTTGAATCGTCGCGCACCGGTCCCGGCAATCTGCTCCTGTCGGACTATCAGAGCGAGATCCAGATCACGACCGGCGGCGAGACGCCGGCAAGCTTCGGCCGCACCGAACGCGCCATCTACTCGGTCGAGCAGCCGATTGCGGCCGGCCAGATCCGCGCGCATGTCGATATCGCGGTCGACAAGATCGCCGAGGTCGACCGGCTGATCATCCTTCTTCCGCTGCTGATGTGGATCGTCGCCGCGCTACTCAGCTGGATCGTGGTCCGCACCTTCCTGCTCCGGCCGCTTCGCCAGATCCAGCAGAGCATCGTCGCCCACGACCCCGCGTCGGGACCGCTTCACCTTCCCGAGAAGCTCGGTTCGGCGATCGAGATCCGCCAGCTCGGCGACAGCTTCGTCCGCGCGTTTGAGCGGATCGGCACCAGCGAGAAGACGATGGCCGAAGCGCTCGAAGGCCAGCGCAAGCTCGTTCGGGAAGTCCACCACCGGGTGAAGAACAACCTGCAGGTGGTCGCTTCGCTGCTCAACATCCACCGCCGCAGCGCGACCACCGAGGACGCCAAGGACGCCTATTCCTCGATCGGGCGCCGGGTCGATGCGCTCGCGGTGGTCCACCGCAACCACTATGCCGAGCTCGAGGAAAATCGCGGCATCGCGCTTCGCCCGCTGCTGAGCGAACTCGCCGCCAACCTCCGCGGCTCGGCCCCCGCGGGAGCGCACATGATCGACATCGGCCTTGACCTCGAGAGCCTCAACACGACGCAGGATGTCGCGGTCGCCACCGCTTTCTTCACGACCGAGATCGTCGAACATGCGATGCTCAAGGACCCGGAAGCGCCGGTGACGCTGACCCTGCGCCGGACGAGCGATCTCAGCGCCCGTTTCACCCTCGCCACCACTGCCCTCGCCGCCGAGGTCCAGTCGGCTCCCGAGCATCAGCAATTCGAGCGGATCATCGCCGGCCTCGCCAAGCAGCTGCGCTCGAATCTCGACCGTTCGCCGGGCAGCTACAGCGTCGATCTTCCGGTCTTTCCGCCGCGCTGAAATATTTTTGGGCCTAAGCGGGAACCCCCGCCATGCCCCACCGTTTTACACCTCGGATAGCGACCTTTTGCCCCCCCGCTCTCGCTGTCCGCTTACACGGGCCCGAAGTCGTCAACCCTCCCCCCCCCCGGTGACGATTTCGGGCCCGCTTTGCGTCTTGGCCGCTTCGGCCTTGCGCCGCGCCGCCCGCCAATGCGTGATCCGGATGGCCAGGATGGCAAATTCATAAAGCGCGTAGAGCGGCACCAGCAGCAACAGCATCGACACCGCGTCGGGTGGGGTCAGCACCGCCGACACCGCCGCGCAGGCGACGATCGCGTGGCGCCGCTTGGCCGCCAGCTGCTCGCGGGTGACGATCCCCGCGCGCTCGAGGATCATCAGCAGCACCGGGGTCAGGAAGGCGACCCCGAAGCCGAACAGGAAGCGCGTGACGAAGGACAGGTAGTTGCCGACCCCCGGCAAGGCTTCCTGCTCGACGCCCCCGACGTTGCCCTCGAAGCTCAGCAGGAACTTCAAGGCCCACGGCATGGCGACGAAATAAGCGAACAGCGCGCCGGCCGCGAAGAAGAAGGGCGTCATCACCAGGAAAGGCAGGAACGCCTTCTTCTCCTTCACATAGAGCCCGGGCGCGACGAACCGCCAAATCTGCGTCGCGAACACCGGGAAGCAGAGCATCAGCGCGGCGAACAGCGCCACCTTCACCTCAGTGAAGAAGGCCTCGAACACGTCGGTGTAGATGAGCTTGCCCTGCCCCGCCGCGAGCAGCGGCTGGACCAGCAGCCCGAAGATCGGCTTGGCGAAATAGAGGCACAGCATGAATGCCGCGACCAGCGCCGCGAGGCTGACAAGTAGGCGCCGTCGCAATTCGACCAGATGGTCGAACAACGGCTGCTTGGTCTCGTCAATGTCCTTCATGGCAGCTCGCGCCGGTGATGCTCGGGCTCGGGCAGCGGCAGCGGCGGCTCGTCGCTCGCCGCGATCTCGTTGGTGCCGAGCGACGTCGAAGCACGCTCGTCCGATCGCTCTCCGACGTCGCTCGGAGCTGCCGGATCCTGGGAAGGCGGCCGATCGAGCGGCATCATCACCGCGCCATGCTCCTCGCTCGCGCCGGCATAGGGCAGCGCCACGGGATGCTCGCGCATGATCCGCTCATTCTCCTCGCGCCAGCGCTTCTCCATTTCCTCGAGTTCGGCCTCGCGCATCATGTTCTCGATGCCCGAGGTGAAGTGCCGCGCATGCGCCTTGGCGCGACCGACCCAGCGGCCGACCAGCCGCATCGTCGAAGGAAGCTCCTTCGGACCGATGAAGATCAGCGCCAGCACGGCGACGATGAACAGTTCGCTGCTGTCGACGCCGAACATCGGCGTTTCCCCGGCTTAGCGGGGAGTCGTGTCGGACGGCGGCGGAGTGACCGGATCGGCGACGCGGGGATTGGGCGTCACGTCGATCGGCCGCTCGGGGCTACCGATCCGGCGCGCTTCCTCGGCCTTGCGCTTGGCTTCCTCATCGTCGTCGGAAAGCCCTTGCTTAAAGCTCTTCAGCCCCTTGGCGACGTCGCCCATCATGGCCGAGAAACGGTTGCCGCCGAACAGCAGCAGGATGAGGATGCCGAGAATGAGCCAGTGGAAGAGGCTGAAGCCGCCCATGGGTAAGAACTCCGTTGAAGATGGGCTACTTAGTCGTCTTGTTCGCCGCTTTCCAGTTGCAGCATGAGGCTCGTCTCGTCCACCGGATCGAGCAGCCCCGCCGCCTGGAGGTCGTCGATCCCCGGCAGGTCGCGGCGGGTGGCGAGCCCGAAGTGGGTCAGGAACTCCCCCGTCGTCGCATAAAGGAGCGGTCTTCCGGGACTTTCGCGCCGCCCCGCCGGCCGCACCCAGCCCGCTTCCATCAGCACGTCGAGCGTGCCCTTGGCGGTCTGCACCCCGCGGATCGCCTCGATCTCGGCGCGGCTGACCGGCTCGTGATAGGCGATGATGCTGAGCGTCTCGGTCGCCGCCCGGCTCAACCGCCGCGGCTCCTCGCGGGTCCGGCGAAGCAGGTGCGCGAGGTCGGCGGCGGTCTGGAAATGCCAGCGCCCGCCGCGCTCGACGAGGTTGATCCCCCGCCCCGCATAGCTGTCCGCCAGCCGCGCCAGCGCGCCCTTGAGGTCACCCTCGCCCGCATAGGCCTCGATGTCGGCAAGGGTCAGCGGCTCGGCGGCGGCGAACAGCACCGCTTCCACCGCCCGCTCGTAATCGCCGCTCACGCCCGTGCCACCCGAAGCTCGAGCGGCGCGAAGGGCGCTTCCTGCCGCAATTCGACCCGGCCCTGCTTGGCCAGCTCCAGCGCCGCGACGAACGACGAGGCGAGCGCCGAGCGCGCATAGACCGGATCCTGGCTCGGTTGGAGGAACCGCTCGAGCCGGGTCCACTCGATCGCGCTTCCGACCAGCGCCGACACCCGCTCGATCGCTTCCTCGAGCGTCAGCACCGCCCGCCGTGCGACCACGTGCATGACCGGCGCCGAGCGCGCCCGCACCTGACCGTAAGCGGCGGCGAGCTCGAACAGCGACACGTCCCACTTCGCCTTGCGCACCTGCCGCAGCCCCTCGGGCGCGCCCCGCACGAACACGTCGCGGCCAAGCCGGTCGCGCGCCATCAGCCGCGCCCCCGCCTCGCGCATCGCGTCCAATCGCTGCAACCGGAGTTGCAGCCGCGCCGCCAGTTCCTCGGGGCTCGGGTCCTGCTGCGGATCCTTGGGCAGCAGCAGGCAGCTTTTCAGATAGGCCAGCCACGCCGCCATCACGAGATAATCGGCCGCGATCTCGAGCCGCAACGCCTTGGCGCCCTCGAGATAGTCGAGATATTGTTCGACCAGCGCGAGGATCGAGATGTGCTTGAGGTCGACCTTCTGCGCCCGCGCGAGGCTGAGCAGCAGGTCGAGCGGCCCCTCCCATGCCCCGAGATGCAGCTGAAGCGTCTCGTCGGCGTCGGGGATCAGGGTCATGGGCTGCGCTTCAGGCCAGCGCCAGCAGCTCGTCGCGGACCGCCGCGGCCTCCGCGAAATCGGGGCCGTCCGAGCCGCCGAGCATCGCGCCCGCCATCGCCCGCGCCAGCCGCGCCTCGGCCTCGAGGGTCAGCGGCCCGACATGGCGGGCGACATCGACCATCTCGTCGAACTTGCCCGAGCAATGCAGCGTTAGGTCGCAGCCCGCCGCGATCGCCGCCGCCGAGCGTTCGCCCGCCGAGCCCGACAGCGCTTCCATCCCGATGTCGTCGGTCATGAGCAGGCCGGCGAAGCCGATCCGCTTGCGGATGATTTCCTCGATCACATAGGGCGACTGGCTCGACGGCCGCTCGGCGTCCCACGCCTCGAACAGGATGTGCGCGACCATTCCCATCGGCGCCTCGCGCAGCGCTTCGAACGGCTCGAGGTCGATCTCGAGTTCTTCGGCGGAAGCGCGGACGAGCGGCAGTTCCTTGTGGCTGTCGACCGTCGCCCGGCCATGGCCCGGCATGTGCTTGACGACCCCGACCACCCCGGCCGACGCCATGCCGTCGAGCACCGCCCGGCCGATCGCCGCGACCTGCATCGGCTCGGTGCCATAGGCCCGGTCGCCGACGATCTGGTCGGCATCGGGTTGGCGCACGTCGAGCATCGGCGCGCAATTGACGTTGATGCCATGCGCGGCGAGCAGGAGCCCGATCGCCCGCGCGTTCATCCGCGCCGCCTCGATCGCCGAGGAAGGCGCGGTACGGTAGAGCCGGTCGAACGCCCCGCCTGCCGGAAGCGCCGGCCACACCGGCGGCTTCATCCGCATCACCCGCCCGCCTTCCTGGTCGATCAGGATCGGCAGGTCGGCGCGGCCGTGGAGGTCGCGCAGCGCCGCGGTCAGCGCCTTCAACTGCTCGGGATCGCCGCAATTGCGCGCGAACAGGATGTAGCCCGCCGGATCGACCTCGCGGAAGAAGGCCGTCTCGTCCTCGGTGAGCGTCAGCCCCGACAGTCCATAGATTGCCGCCTGCATCGGCTCAGCGCACCAGGAAGCAGGCGTCGCCCGCGGCCTTGAGGAGCTGGCACGCCGCGCGCGCCTCGTCGGCACTGCCGAACACCGCGCGGAGCCGCTGCCCCTTCTGATAGGGCACGATCACCTTGCCCGCCCCCGCGATCGCCGGGAAACGGCCCGCGAGGCTGTTCCAGGCGGCATTGGCCTGCGCCGGATTGTCGTAGAAGCCGAGCTGCACGCTCGGGCCCGACGGAGCGGCGGGCGCAGCCGGCGCGGCCGGCTTGGCGGCCTCGGCCTCGGCCTCGGCAACCGGAGCCGGCTCCTTGGGCCGGGGCTTGGCGATCGCTTCCTCGGGAACGGCGTCGAGGTCGAGCTGTCCGTCGATATCCTCGCCCGCACCCGTGGCGAAGGTCGTCTCGCTGTCGCCCGCGACGTTGATCCCGCCCGGGTCGGTCGGCTTCACCTTGTACGGCCCCGGCTCGGCGCGGACGAGCTCGGGCGGTCCGCTGCCTTCCTCGGCGTGGCGCTTGCCGATCCAGTAGAGCGTGCCCGCGACCAGCCCGGCCGCGACCAGCACCACCAGAATGGCCGCGAGCATCTTGCGCGCCGACAGCGCGGGCGGTTCGTCCTCGTCCTCGACCGGCTCGAGCCACGGCAATGGCTCGCCCGTCACCCCTCGCGATGTCGCCATGATCAGTACACTACCACGCAGCTCTGCCCCGCCTTTTCGAGCTGCTGGCATATGACTGCCGATTGCGCTTGAGAAGAGGTCCCGAGCTGCAGGCGGAACATTCGCGTCCGCCGGCCCCCGCCGAGCGACCGGACGTCGACCGTGTTCACCATCTTGGGTTTGGTCGCGAGATAGGGATAGCGCCGCGTGACCCGCCGCCAGGTCTCTTCGGCCTGCGCCCGCGTCGGGAAGGCGCCGAGCTGGACCACCCGTCCGCGATTGGGATTGGGATTGTAGATGACCACCGGGGCCGGCCCGGTGGCCGGCGGCGCAGCGATGACGGGATCGTCGGCCGGGAAGGTCGAGCGGCCGGTCGCCTCGCCCGCCTCGCTAGCAATGCCGGAGTCCACCTCGATCGAGCCCCGGGTCGCGCGCGGAGCCGGGCCCTCGCGCACCGGCCGCCGGGCGGCGGGCGTCGGCGCTGGCGGCGGGGCCACGACCGGCGCGGTCAGCGGCGTATTCTCGCTGAGTGCCGGCGCGGGCGAGGTCGGCGCGGGCGCACGATTGACCGGAACCGAGACCGGGCCCTCGGCGGGCAGTTCGGGCGCGGCGGCGTCACGCTGTGCGGTGCCGAGCCACCAGGCTCCGACCCCGACCGCGACGACCAGCAATGCGAGGAGCAGGTACCAGGGCCACATGCCCCGCCCCGCATTGCCCTTGGACGAGGTCGCGCGAGCCGCGGCGGACGGGCGGGCCGCGACGGGCTCGTCTTCCAACCAGGGCAGCCGCTCGCTCGTCAACCGCATCGCCTAACGCAACTCCTCCGCCGGCTCGACGCCCATGAGGTCCAGACCGTTCCCGATGACCCGCTGAATGGCGTCCGCGAGCGCCAGCCGCGCGGCACTCAGCCCCGGCTCGCCCTCGATCAGGAAACGCCGGCCGGGATCGTCGTTGCCGCGGTTCCACAAGGCGTGGAACGCCGCCGCAAGGTCATAGAGATAGAAAGCGATGCGGTGCGGCTCGTGCGCCAGCGCCGCGCTCTCGACCACCCGCGGATAATGGCTGGCGAGCCGGACGAGCCCGAGCTCCTCGGCGTCGAGCAGCCCGAGGTCCGCCGCGCTCGCATCGAGCCCGGCCTCGGCCGCCTTGCGCTTGAGGCTGGCGATCCGCGCATGCGCATATTGGACATAGAAGACCGGATTGTCCTTCGACGCCTCGACCACCTTGGCGAAGTCGAAGTCGAGCGGCGTGTCGGCGCGCTTGGTCAGCATGATGAAGCGCACGACGTCCTTGCCGACTTCGCGCACCACGTCGGCGAGCGTGACGAAATTGCCCGCCCGCTTGCTCATCTTCACCGGCTCGCCGGCGCGCAGCAGCTGGACCATCTGCACCAGCTTGACGTCGAGATCGACGCGCCCGTCGGTCAGCGCGGTCACCGCCGCCTTGATCCGCTTCACCGTCCCCGAATGGTCGGCGCCCCAGATGTTGACCAGATGATCGGCGCTCTCCGCTTTCTGCAGGTGATAGGCCGCGTCGGCGCCGAAATAGGTCCAGCTTCCGTCCGACTTCTTCATCGGTCGATCCTGGTCGTCGCCATATTGGGTCGAGCGGAACAGGGTCAGTTCGACCGGTTCCCACGCATCGTGCTCGTCGATGCTCTTGGGTCGCTCGAGGGCGCCTTCGTAGACCAGTCCCTTGGCGCGAAGCGTGTCGAGCGCGCGGTCTGGCGCGCCCGAAGCCTGCAATTCGGCTTCCGAGCTGAACTTGTCGTGATGCACGCCGAGCAGGCCGAGGTCGTGACGGATGAGCTCCATCATTGCCGCGACCGACCGCTCGCGGAACGCCGAGAGCCATTCAGCCTCGGGCTTGCCCACCCATTGCGAGCCATATTCGGCCGCGAGCAATGTGCCGACCGGCTTCAGATAATCGCCGGGATAAAGTCCCTCGGGGATCTCGCCGATGTTTTCGCCGAGCGCTTCGCGGTAGCGCAGGTGCGCCGAGCGGGCGAGCACGTCGACCTGGCCGCCGGCGTCGTTGACGTAATATTCCTTGGTGACGTCGAAGCCCACCGCCTCGAGGAGCCGGGCCAGCGCATCGCCGACCACCGCGCCGCGGCAATGGCCCATGTGCATCGGGCCCGTCGGATTGGTCGAAACATATTCGACATTGACCCGCTCGCCCGCGCCGATCTTCGACAGGCCGTAATTGCGCCCCTCCGCCGCGATCCGGCGCAGTTCCTCGCGCCACACATCGTCCGTCAGCCGGATGTTGATGAACCCCGGTCCCGCGATCTCGACCGCCTTGACGCCCGGAAGCTTCTCGAGCCCCGCGGTCAGCAGCCCGGCAAGCGCGCGCGGATTGGTCCCGGCGGGCTTGGCCAGCACCATCGCCGCGTTGGTCGCAAGGTCCCCGTGGCTGGCGTCGCGCGGCGGCTCCACCGTGACATTGCCGCGCGGCAGCTCGGGCGGCAGCGATCCTGCCGCGGCAAGCTCGTCCAGCAGCCGGTTCAGATGGTCGGTGAAGGTGGCGAAGATGCTCAAAGCGTTTGGCTATTCTATGATCTGTGTCAGGAAGGGACATGCCTTTACGCCAGACCAGCGGCCACAGTCACCCCCCGTTAAGCCGCCTGACCCGAGAGGACACAGCCATGCGACGCCCGACCCTGGCCATGCGCTGGCTGATGCTGGCCCTGTGCGCCGTCTTCGCCGCGGCCCAGCCCGCCGTCGCGCAGGAGATATTGCGCGACAGCGAGACCGAAAAGCTCTTCGCCGACATGTCGAAGCCGCTGATCCAGGCCGCCCAGCTCGACCCCAAGAACGTCAAGATCGTCCTCATCAACGATCCCGAGATCAACGCCTTCGTCGCCGGCGGGCAGGTCGTCTACATCCACACCGGCCTCATCACCGCGGCCGACAACGCCAATCAGGTCCAGGGCGTCATCGCCCACGAGCTCGGCCACGTCGCCGGCGGCCACGCGATCCGCGACGATGGCGCCAAGAAGGCGACCGGAATCTCGATCCTCAGCCTCGTCCTCGGCGGCCTCGCGATCGCGGCGGGCGCGGGCGAGGCGGGCATGGGCGCGATGGCGCTCGGCACGCAGGTCGCGCAAAGCGGCTACCTCTCCTTCACCCGCGCGCAGGAGACCAGCGCCGATCTCGCCGGCGCCTCCTACCTCACCAAGTCCGGCATCTCGGGCAAGGGGTCGATCGACTTCTTCAAGAAGCTCCAGAACCAGGAATACCGCCTCGCCATCTACGCGACCGACAGCTACGCCCGGACCCACCCCCTGTCGTCCGAGCGCATCGCCTCGCTGACCCAGATCTACAGCAAGGACCCGGCCTGGAACCGGCCGACCGACCCCGCGCTCGAAGCCCGCTTCCAGCGTGTCCGCGCCAAGCTGATCGGCTTCATCAGCGAGAAGCAGTCGGTGCTCCGGACCTACCCCGCGAGCGACACCAGCGTGCCGGCCCGATATGCCCGCGCCTACGCCTATCACCGCCTCGGCGAGGACGAGAAGGCGCTGGTCGAGGCGAACGCGCTCCTCGCCACCGCCCCCAAGGACCCCTTCTACCTCGAGCTGAAGGGCCAGCTCCTTCTCGAAAGCGGCAAGCCCGCCGCCGCCCTCGACCCCTTGCGCGAATCGGTTGCGGTCGCCCCCGACCAGCCGATGATCCAGGCGATGCTCGGCCACGCGCTGATCGCGACCGAGAAGAACGACCTCCTCCCCGAGGCCGAGAAGGTGCTCAAGGCCTCGATCGGCCGCGACAACGACCAGCCCTTCGCCTGGTACCAGCTCGGCACCATCTACGAGCGCAAGGGAGATCCCGCCCGCGCCGCGCTCGCCACCGCCGAGCGCTACAACCTCGAGGGCAATGCCAAGTTCGCGCTCGCCAGCGCCAATGCCGCGCTGCGCGGCATCCCGGCCGGAACCCCGGACTATCTTCGCGCGCAGGATATTGCGATGGTGTCGAAGAACGAGGTCGACCGGAAGAAGGGCAAGAAGGACAAGTGAGCGAGACGGCGGGGGTGAAGAGCTGGGGCGCCGCGCTGATCGGCGCCGCCGGCGGCGCGGTGGCGGCGGTGGCGCTGGCGATCGTCGCCTTGCAGAGCGGCTGGGCCGACCGGCTGGTCCGCCAGGCGATGCTCGACAATCCCACCATCCTGCTCGAGACCGCCGACGCGCTCCGCGACCAGCAGCACGCCCCCGTCATCGCCGCCAACCGTCAGGCGATCGAAACGCCCTTCGGCTCGTCGTGGCAGGGCGCCAAGGACGCCGACGTCACGCTGGTCGAATTCTACGATTATGCCTGCGGCTATTGCAAAGCCTCGCTCCCGGTCCTCGCCCAGCTCATCAAGGAAGACCCCAAGCTGCGCGTCGTCTACCGTGAATTCCCCGTCCTCGGGCCGGGCAGCGAAGCCGCCGCGCGCCTCGCGCTTGCCGCCAGCAAGGCCGGCAAGTTCATGACCTTCCACGACGCCATGTACGAGGCCGGGCGACCGAGCGAGGCGACGCTCGCCAAGGCCGCCGCCGCCGCCGGCCTTCCCGCCGCCATCCCCTCGAGCCCCGAGTTCGACGCCGAACTCCGCCGCAACTACGAGATCGCCGGCCAGCTCGGCGCCACGGGCACCCCGCTGTTCGTCGTCGGCAACCGGGTGATGAACGGCGCGGTCGGCTATGATGCGCTCAAGAAAGCCATCGCCGACGCCCGCGCGAAGAAGAACGAGAGCTAGTGACCGACGCGTTCGTGCTGAGCGAAGTCGAAGCACGTTTGCGCTAAGGCCCTTCGACTTCGCTCAGGACCAACGATAGAGGTCCCCCATGCGCCTCGCCCTCTACGAGCCCGAAATCGCCGGCAACGTCGGGGCCGTCCTCCGCCTCGGCGCCTGCATGGGCGTCGCGGTCGACCTGATCGAGCCGATGGGTTTTGCCTGGGACGACAAGCGCGTCCGCCGTACCGCGATGGACTATATCGATCACGTGGCCGTCACCCGTCACGCCGACTGGGCCGCCTTCCACGCCACAGTCGCCCCGTCGCGCCTGATCCTCTTCACCACCAAGGCGACCGCCTCGCCCTACGACTTCGCCTTCGAAGCGAACGATGTCCTGCTGTTCGGCAAGGAAAGCGCCGGGGTTCCCGACCATGTGGCGCAAGCGGCCGACGCGGGCCTCCGGATCCCGCTCCGGCCGCAGGTCCGCTCGCTCAACCTCGCCACCTCCGCTGCGCTCGCGCTCGGCGAGGCGCTCCGCCAGACGGGACTTCTCCCCGCCTAGGCGACCAGCAGCTTGGGAAGCGGCTTCGCGCCCGTCTCGGGAAAGAGTGTCGCCGCCAGTCGCGCCGGATCCTGCCCGAACTGCTGCGCCAGCGCGGTCGCGATCAGCGAATCGAGCGCGGTCGTCGGCTTCAAGTCCCGGTCCTCGTAGAGCGCCGCCTGGCTGAGGCCCGGCCAGTCGGCCACCACCTTGCCACCGCTGACCGCCCCGCCGAGCAGCCACGCGACCGAGCCCGTGCCATGATCGGTCCCCCCGGTCCCGTTCTCGCGTGCGGTCCGCCCGAACTCGGTCGCGACCAGCACCAGCGTGTTCGACCAGTCGGCGCCAAGGCCCTCGCGGAACGCGGCCAGCATCGCGTCCATGCCGGTCAGCTGCGCATTCAGCCGCCCTTTCTGCCCGCTATGCGTGTCCCAGCCGTCGGTCTCGACCATCCCGATGCGCGCGCCGTTCGGGCCCGCCATCATCTTGGCCGCGAGCGCGCCCGCTGCCGCCGCGCCCCGCGCCGAGGCGAGGTCGCCCGCCTGCGCCCGCGCCGACAGCGCCTGGTTCCACAGCGGCCCCAATTGCTTGTCGGCCTGGTAGAGGTCGCCGACCCGGATCAGCAGGTCCTGGCTCGCATCGGGCAGGTTCGACGGCGCGTAGCTCGCCACCTGAGCGGCGCCGCGCAGCGCCGGCGGCACGGTCGGCGAGAAAGCGATCGCCTTGGGATCGTCGGGCATGGTCGACACCAGCCGGTTCATCCATCCGTCGCGCAGCCGATAGGGGAGCGAGCCGCCCGTCTCGAGCACGTTCTGCCCGTCGAAATGCGACCGGTCGCGATAGGGCGAGGCGACCGCGTGGACGAACATCGCCTGCTTCGCCGCATAGAGCGCGGCGGTCTGCTTCAAGGCCGGGTGCAGCGTGAACATCCCGTCGAGCTTCGTGCCACCCTCGACGGCAAGCTGCGGCCGGAGCGCGGCCAGCCCCGGATCGCCGGTGGGCATCAGCGTCATCAGCCCGTCGGCCGCGCCGCGCTGGATCACGAACAGGAATCGCTTGTCGGTCGCCGCCTTGGCGAAGGCGAGCGTCGGCGCGAAGGTCGCGGCGGCCACGCCGGCGGCCGAACAGGTCAGGAAGGAACGGCGGTCCATGGGTCTTACCTCCGCAGGAATTCAGGGGAGACGAGCATCAGCGCGAGGCCAGTCGCCGGGCTTTCGGCGCGGCTGATCGCGGTCGCGGTCGCCGGCGTCAGCCGGGCGCCGAGCACCCTGGGCGCCACAACGCGCGCGTCGAGCCCGGACACAGCCCCCGCCATCCTTTGCGCCGCCTCGACCCGCCGCATCAGCGCGTCGGGCGCGGCCCAACTGGCCGCCACATCGTCGAACCCCGCGGGCGAGGTCGGTCGCCACACCGGCATGCCGAGCTCCTGCAGCATTCCCACCGCGCGCTGGCCGGGCGAGCGCTCGACGCCCAGCGCCCGCAAACTCGCCACCGACCATTCCCACGGATTGCGGAACTTGGGGCTCGCCGCGTCCCACGCCTCGGGCGAGGCGAGGAGCGCACGATAGACCGTCGGCAAATCGCCCCCGCTCTTGAGGAATGCCTGCTCCAGCCGGGTCACCATCGCGGGCGGCGGATCGTCGGCCGCGAAATGCCGGGCGAGCTTGGTCGCGACGTGCCGCGCGGTCGCCGGATGCACCGCCAGGTCCATCAGCACCGCCCGGCCCTGCTCCTCGCCGCCCTCGCCGTAGCGCTTGCCGAGGATCGTCCGGCTGCCCGGCTCGTGCAGCATGGCGGCAAAGGTGAAGTCGCCCTCCGCCCCGTCGATCGCCCGCCCGCGCCCGAGGCCCGCGATCGTCCATCCGGTCAGCGCGCGGGCGAATTCGGTGACGTCGGCCTGCGCGTAGCCGGTCCGCACGCCGAGCGTGTGCAGCTCCAGGATCTCGCGCGCGAGGTTCTCGTTCAGCCCGACGTCGCGCCCGCGCTGGCCTGCGCGCTGCCCGGCAACACTGTTCGGCCCGACCGACTGCGCCTGGTCGAGATAGAGCAACATCGCCGGATGCCGCTCGACCGCCATCAGCATGTCCGCGAACCGCCCCGTCAGGTGCGGCCGGATGGCCTCCATCTCGAGCAGGCCGGCATAGCCGATTGTCGTCGCCTTGGTCGCGCCGACCGCGAAATGGTTCGCCCAGAAATGCGCCAGCCGCTCGAGGAAGGGCTGCTCGGTCGTCAGCGCCGCCCCGATCCGCGCATCGACCAGCCGCAGGTAAAGCTCACGCTGCTCGCGCCGCGCCATCTGCAGCTCGTGCGGGCGCGGCGCCTTGGCCTCGGCCGCCGGCGTTATGGTCATCGTGCCCCCCGTCGGCATCGCCGCCGGCTGCATCGCCGCCTGCCCCTGCCGCGCATTCTGCCGTTCCTCGCGATAGGCGAGGAGCGCCGCCGCCGCATCGGCCCGGGTCGGAATGCCCGGTAGCCCCGCGAGCCGCTGCCCGACCTGCGCCTCGGCCCAGCCGCGCCCGTCGCTCCGCCCCGGCGACTGCCCCGATCGCGGCCCCAGCCCGAAGCGGTTCTCGGCAAAGATCAGGTCGTTCATCGGCATCGTCCCTGGCATGCAATCGGCGCGAGGCTGCGCCGCGCCACGTGAACGGACGCTTGCCAGCCTTGCCCCAGGCGCTACCCGCAAGCCGATGGACTTCGACGACCTCCTCGTGCGCTATTTCGCCACCACCGACCTCGCCGCCGTTTCGCCCGCGATGCTTGAGGCGGGCGTCGACCGGATGCTCGTCGACTTCGGGCTCGAGACCGACCGCGCCCGCCGCTTCGCCCTCTGGTCGCTGCTCTTCATGCTCGGCCACGCGCCCGATCTCGACGTCGCTTTCGCCGAGCCCGCCGACCGCGACGCCGCGCGCAACCTCATGGACCTCCTCGACCGCCACGCGGAAGACTGACGCCCGTCGTTCGACGAACGGCGGTCGCTTCGCCTTGACCCCCGCCGCCGGCTCGGCTCCCTAGGGCCACAAGCTGGGGGAGTAGGGCCACGTGGCCGATCACGCATTGCGTCTGACCAACGTCACCAAGACATTCGGCGACGTCACCGCCGTCGACGATCTCAGCTTCGCGGTCGGCGAGGGCGAGGTGTTCGGCTTCCTCGGCGGCAATGGCGCGGGCAAGACCACCTCGCTCCGCATGGTCCTCGACATCATCCGCCCGACGAGCGGCAGCATCTCGGTCCTCGGCCGCCAGCCCGGCCGCGAGAACAGCGCCCAGCTCGGCTTCCTTCCCGAGGAACGCGGCCTCTACCGCGCGATGACCGCGATCGACACCATCGTCTACTTCGGGCGCCTGAAGGGCATGACCGCCGCCGATGCGCGCCACGCCGGCCTCGCCCTCCTCGACCGCTTCGGTCTCGCCGCCAACGCCCGCTCGACCCTCGACAAGCTATCGAAGGGCATGGCGCAGAAGGTGCAGCTCGCCGCCGCGGTGGTGAACCGCCCGCGCCTGCTGATCCTCGACGAGCCCTTCTCGGGCCTCGACCCGGTCAACCAGGGCCTCCTCGAGGACGAGATCAAGCGCGCCGCGGCCGACGGCGCCACGGTCGTCTTCTCGACCCACGTCATGCAGCATGCCGAGCGCCTGTGCGAACGGCTCCTGCTCCTCGCCAAGGGGCAGAAGCGCTTCGAAGGCACCGTCGACGACGCCCGCCGCCTGCTTCCCGCGCAGCTCACGGTGGTCGCGCAAGCGCCGCTGACCGACATTCCCGGCGTCGCCGCGGCCGAGGAACGTGGCGCTGCCGGCGATGGCTGGCACGAATACAGGCTCACCCTCGCGCCCGGGGTCGAACCCGGCGACGTCCTCGACCGAGTCTCCGGCGCGGGCCGCCGCCTGCGCCGCTTCGACGAGCGCCAGCCCAGCCTCCACGACGTCTTCCTCCACATCGTCGGCGCGCAAGGAGCGCATTCGTGAACCAGATCCTGCTCGTCGCGGCGCGCGAATATCGCCAGATCACCCGGATGCGCAGCTTCTGGCTGACGCTGCTGATCCTGCCCCTCGCGTTCGGAATTGCGCCGCTCACGCAGAAGTTCATGAGCCCCGACCGGACCGACCGCGTCGTGCTCCTTGACGCCGGCGACGGAAGCTCGGCCGCGGCGGTCACGCAGCGTCTGCAGATCGACGACCAGCGCCGGGTGCTCAACGCGCTCGTGCGCTACGTCCAGCGCCACAAGATCGCGGTCGATCCGTCGGCGATCTATGCGCAGGGCGACCGCTGGTTCACCGACGCCGAGGTCGCGCGCTTCGTGGCGGACGGCGGCAAGGACGCGGCGATTGCTCGCCTCGCCGCCGCCAAGCCGAGCGGCGTCCCCGACTTCGACCCGCCGGAGCCCAATTACGCGCTCGTCGCTCCCCCCGCCGGCCTTGCCCGCGCGACCGGCCCCGCGCTCGACGCCGGGGTCGACCGGCTCCTCAACCCGGCCGACAAGAAGGCCGACCGCGCGGCTTACGTTCTTTACATTCCGGCCGACTTCACCGCGACCGGCGCGGTTCGGCTATGGACCGGAGGCCAGCCCTCGCCGCAACTGGTCGCGAGCGTCCAGGACGTTCTCACCCGCACCCTCCGCCAGCGGCTGCTCACCGATCGCGGGGTCGCGCCCGACGTCGCCGCGGCCGCCGCGACCGTCACCCCGGCCATCGCCGTCACCCAGCCCAAGCCCGGCGGCGGCGCCAAGGAAGCGATGCTGGTCCGCTCGATCCTGCCGCTCGCCGCCTCCTACATGCTGATGATGGCGCTGATGCTGTCGGGCAGCTGGATGCTCCAGAGCATGGTCGAGGAGCGGTCGAACAAGCTGCTCGAGACCGTGCTCGCGACCGTCAGCCCCGAGCAGCTCATGTACGGCAAGCTATTCGGCGTCGTCGCGGTCGGCCTGACCATGCTTGCCGCCTGGATCGGCTGCGGGATCGTCGCCGCCACCGCGACGCAAGGCGCGATCGCCGACTTCATCCGGCCCGCGCTTGCGCCCCTGACCTCGCCCGGCACGATCGCGGCGATGATCTACTTCTTCATCATGGGCTATATCTGCATCGCCATCTTCTTCCTCGCGATCGGCGCGATCAGCGATTCGATGAACGACGCGCAGGGCTATCTCATGCCCGTGATCCTGATGATCATCCTGCCGATCACCGTCCTCATCCAAGGCGTCATCAGCGGCGGCACCGGCATCGGCATTACCGTCCTCACCTGGATCCCGATCTGGACCCCCTTCGCGGTGCTCGCCCGCCTGGGCTCGGGGATCGCGGCCTGGGAGGTGATCGGCTCGGGGATTCTGCTCGCCGCCTTCGTCGCGCTCGAGCTGGTCCTCCTCGGTCGCCTGTTCCGCGCCAGCCTGCTCGCCACCGGCCAGCGCCCGGGTCTCGCGGAACTCGGCCGCCGCCTCAGCGGACGCGCGCCCGCCTGAGGCTTGCGCTGTAGGAGAAAAGATGCTGAACTAACCCGATAGGTTTGTTCTGGCTCTTTCTCAGCGGGGGTGAAGGCGGTCGAAAAACGACTCGCTTACCCTTGGACCTTCGAGACCTTGTTCAGGTTTCAGGCCGCGTCTGAGGTGCGTCCCTTGAAGCCCTGCGCGACGACATACCACTCGCTCGAGTCCTTGCGGCTCGCGGGCGGCTTGGCATGCTTCACCGTCGAGAAATGCTTCTTGAGCTCGGCCAGCAGCTGGTTGTCGGTCCCGCCGGCCAGCACCTTGGCGACATAGGCGCCGCCGGGCCTCAGCACGTCCTTGGCGAATTCGAGCCCCAGCTCGACCAGCCCCATGGTGCGCAGGTGGTCGGTCTGCGGATGGCCGACGGTGTTCGCCGCCATGTCCGAGAGCACGAGGTCCGCCGGCCCGCCGAGCGCTTCCTTGAGCCTCGCGTCGGCGTCCTCGTCGGTGAAGTCCATCTGGAGGATCGTCACCCCGTCGAGCGGGGCCACCTCGAGGAAATCGATCCCCGCGACCTTCGCCTTGGGCGCCTTCTTGCGTACCACCTGGCTCCACCCGCCGGGCGCGATTCCGAGGTCGACGACCGCGGTCACCCCGCGCAGCAGGCTGAACTTCTCGTCCAGCTCGATGAGCTTGTAGGCGGCGCGGCTGCGATAGCCTTCGGCCTTGGCCTTCTTGACATAGGGGTCGTTGAGCTGCCGCTGCAGCCACTTGGTCGACCCCACCTTGCGGCCCTTGGCGGTTTTGACTCGGGTATTCAAATGACGTGCCCATCCTTGGCCATGAGGCTGCGCAAGATCCCTTCGCGGATCCCGCGGTCGGCGATGCCGAGCTGTTCGGCCGGCCAGATGTCGAGGATCGCCTCGAGGATCGCGCAGCCCGCGACCACGAGGTCAGCCCGCTCCGCCCCGATGCAGGGCAGGCCTGAGCGCTCGGTGAAGTCCATTTCGGCGATCATGGTCGAAATGTCGCGCATCGCCCCGATCGGCACGTGCAACCCGTCGACCGCCCGCCGGTCGTAGCTCGGCAGCGCGAGATGGACCGAGGCGAGCGTCGTCACCGTGCCACTGGTCCCGAGCAGCCGGATATTCTCCTTGTTCTCGGGGAGCATCTCGGTGAACCGGGCAAAGGCATGCCGCGCCCGCTCGCGCATCCGGCTGTAGGCGGCGACCCGGTCCGGCCCCTCGAGCGCCTCGCGGCCTTCGCTTTCGGTCAGCGAGACGACGCCCCATGGCGCGCTCCACCAGGCCTTGATCCGCGGCGCCGCGTCCCCTTCGCCGGGCTCCACCAGCACCAGCTCGGTCGACCCACCGCCGATGTCGAAAATCAGCGCCGGCCCGTCGCCCGGCTCGAGCAGCTTGTGGCAGCCCAAGACCGCCAACCGCGCTTCTTCCTGCGGGGCGATGATCTCGAGCACGATCCCGGTTTCCTTGCGGACCCGCTCGATGAAGTGGCGGCCATTGGCGGCGCGGCGGCAGGCCTCGGTCGCGACCGAGCGCGCGATGCCCACCCGCCGCCGCCGCAGCTTGTCGGCGCAGACCCCAAGCGCCTCGACCGCGCGGTCCATCGCCGCGTCGGTCAGCCGTCCGCTCGTCGCCAGTCCCTCGCCCAGCCGCACGATCCGGCTGAACGCGTCGACCACGGTGAAGCCCTCGCCGGTCGGGCGCGCGATCAGGAGCCGGCAGTTGTTGGTGCCGAGGTCGATCGCCGCATAGCTCTGGTGCGAAGGAGCGGCGCCCGCGTCGGCGCGGGGCCTCGAATTTCGTTGTCCGGCCGGATGTCCCGGCATCGGCGCGCTCGGCTGGTGCGACGCCATCACTTCTTCCAATTACTGCACCGGTGCGGGCGATACCGACCGGCTGACTTGCCACCGGACTACGCCACTTTGCCAAACAAGCGCAAGTTCGGACCCGTGCCATTGACAGCGGCAAGCGCCCTTTCTAGGTGGCGCGCAGCCAACGGCTCCGTGCCGGGCGCATGCGATTGCCCGATCGTCTAATGGTAAGACTACGGACTCTGACTCCGTCAATCGTGGTTCGAATCCACGTCGGGCATCCATCCTCCGCAGCGCTGGCGGCCCCTCGCATGTCCCAGGAACGGCCCCGCGCCCCGCGGATGCCGATCACCCATCCGGCGTGTCCCGCGCCGCGCAGGAGCCGATGTTGACCCTCGATTCGTCCGTCCGCGAGAGCGACCCCGCCGGCACCGTCCCGTTCAGCCGGATGGAGCGGCGCACCTTCGCGATCATCTCGCACCCCGACGCCGGCAAGACCACGCTGACCGAAAGCCTGCTGCAGGCCGCCGGCGCGGTGCACGAGGCGGGCGAGGTCAAGGCACGCGGCGACCGCCGTCGGGCCCGCTCGGACTGGATGAAGATCGAGCAGCAGCGCGGCATCTCGGTGACAAGCTCGGTGATGACCTTCCAGCGCGGGGACATCCTGTTCAACCTGCTCGACACGCCCGGGCACCAGGACTTCTCCGAAGACACCTACCGGACGCTGACCGCGGTCGACTGCGCGATCATGGTGATCGACGCGGCCAAGGGCATCGAGCCGCAGACCCGCAAGCTGTTCGAGGTTTGCCGCCTTCGCAACGTCCCGATCGTCACCTTCGTCAACAAGGTCGACCGCGAGGGTTTGAGCCCCTTCGCACTCCTCGACGAGATCGCCGAAGTGCTCCAGCTCGATGTCAGCCCGCAGAATTGGCCGACCGGCATCGGCGGGCTGTTCCACGGCCTCTACGACCTGCGCCGTTCGGGGCTACTCGTCGCCGACCGGAGCGACGGCGTGGTGCCGGGCCGCTGGATTGCGACCGAGAGCATCGAGGACCCCGCGATCGACACCGCCATTCCCGTCGATGCGGCCGAGAGCCTGCGCGAGGACGGCGGGCTCGCGCTCGCTTCCTATCCGACGTTCGACCTCGAGGCGTTCCGCCAGGGCGACCTGACGCCCGTCATCTTCGGCAGCGCGCTCCGCGGCTTCGGGGTCGAGCAACTCCTCGACGTCCTTGCCGACGACGGCCCGCCACCCCAGCCGCAGCCCGCCCGCCCCGCCCCCGTGGACCCGGGCGAGTCGCGGCTCACCGGCTTCGTGTTCAAGGTCCAGGCCAACATGGACCCGAACCACCGCGACCGCGTCGCCTTCGTCCGCATCTGCTCGGGCAAGCTCGAACGCGGCATGAAGGTCACCAATACCCGGATCGGCAAGCCGATGGCGCTGCACAATCCGATCACCTTCTTCGCGCGTGACCGCGAACTCGCGCACGGCGCGGTCGCCGGGGACATCGTCGGCATTCCCAACCACGGCACGCTCCGGGTCGGCGACACGCTGACCGAAAAGGGCGACGTTACCTTCACCGGCCTGCCCGACTTCGCGCCCGAAATCCTCCGCCGCGTCCGCCTCGGCGACCCGCTCAAGGTCAAGCAGATGCGCCGCGGCCTGTCCGACCTTGCCGAGGAAGGCGTCATTCGCCTGTTCAAGCCGGCGCTCGGCTCGCAATGGATCGTGGGAGTGATCGGCGAGCTGCAGCTCGACGTGCTGCAGACGCGGCTCGACCAGGAATATGGGGTCGCGCTCGAATTCGAGCCCTCGCCCTACGAAGTCGCGCGCTGGATCAAGTCGGACGATCCCGCCCTGCTCAAGAAGCTGATGGAGACCCATCGCTCGAGCATGGCCGAGGACCAGGACGAGGTGCCCGTGCTGCTGATGCGCAACGGCTGGGAATTTGGCCGACTCCAGGAGGAGTGGCCGGGGATCACCTTCAGCGCGGTGCGCGAGCGGAGCTAGGAACTCCGCCCGGCACGCCGCGCGTCGGGCTCAGCTGAAGACCTGCTCGAGCTCGCCCGCGCCGCCGCCTTCCTTGGCGTCGCGCAGTTCGACGAACAAAGCGGGCTGGATCGTTGCCCAGAGCAGGCCGAAGAGCAGGCCGCTGATCGCCGAATAGACGATCAAGGTGATGGGAGGTCCGTTCGCGGAATCAACCATCGAGCTCACGCCGACGCCTGCGAGACCGACCACCGCCATCAGGATGATGGCGAGATAGAAGCTGACGATGATGACGGCGAGGAGGCCGAACACCTTCCAGCGATGACCGCGCGTCAGCTCGCGGCTGCGACCGAAAGCGCCGATGATGCCGGTGCGTTCCTCGACCAGCGCCGGGATGGCGACGGCCCACATGCAGACCAGCATGATCCCCGGGATGATCAGCAGCATGAAGCCGACGGCCACGGCGATGGTCCAGAGGATGTAGAAGAGCAGGATCCAAAGGGCAAAGCGCAACCCCTGCGACAGGCATTGGCCGAAGGTCGGTCGCCCACCTTCGTGCGCCACGACCAGGCCCCTGGTTATGGTCGCCTGCATCAGTCCGCTGAAGACGAGGCTTACGACGCCGAGGATGAACTGAAGCGCGACAACTCCCGTCGCGACGGAATTGTCGACGGTCTCGGCGCTCGACATCCGCATGAACGTCAGGAACTGCGACAAGATCGATGGCAGCGCACCGAACAGAAATGCCGATCCGAACGTAATCGCCGGATAGCGGAACGCGAACGAAAATGCTCGCGAGAAAATACGCCCGATGGAGACTGTTCCGTCCCCGCCGAGATCACGCGTCATGGTTGCCATGCCAGTAACTGCCCCCTGTTGTCTGGTAAACTTGCGAGGAAGTTCGGCCACTGTCCAGTCATAACGGCTTGCATGCGCCGTTTGCCCGCGCCATGCTTGGGCTCGTTCGGGGGTGAGCGTCATTAGTGCAGGGCGGCAAGGTGCGGCGCAGCCGTTCGACAAGGCGTGGGAGGCCCTGAAGGCCGACCGCTCCGTCCAGTTCGACCTCACGCCCGCGCCGCCCGAACCCAAGCCGCCCGAATGGATCGAGGCATTCGGTCGCTTCGTGCAGGCGGTGATGCGGCCGGTCGGTCGCTTCCTGCGCTGGCTGTTCGATTTCCTGCCCGACGCGCCTTACGCCCGGATCCTGCTCGGCGCGCTGCTCGTCGCCGGGCTGCTCATCATCATCTGGCTGATCGTCGAGCGGGTGCGGGCTGGCCACTGGCACCTGCCATGGCGGCACGAGGCCGAAGACGCGCCCGACATGGCGAACGCCGAACTCGCCTGGCTGCCCGACGAACAGCCTGTGCGAAGCTGGCTCGAGGAAGCCGATGTCCTCGCCCGGCAGGGCCGGTTCGCCGAAGCGGTGCACTGCCTGCTGCTGCGCTCGGTCGAGGACATGGCACGGCGGCGCCCCGACACGGTCCGTCCCGGCCTCACCAGCCGCGAACTGGCGGGAAGCGCCCTGCTGCCCGAGCGAGCCCGCGGCCTGTTCGCGCGACTGGCGCGGACGGTCGAGGCGAGCCTGTTCGGTGGCCGACCGGTCGCGGAGAACGGCTGGATCGAAGCGCGCGACGCTTATGCGAGCTTCGCCCTTCCCGAGACGTGGCGGCGATGAGTGCGCGGCTCGAGAAGGGCGACCACGGGCCGTTCCGGCAACGGGCGATGCTGCTGCTCGCCGGCCTCGGGATCGTCGCCTTCCTGCTGAGCCTCGTGCTCGGCGCCTATGCGCCCACCATGCGCAGCGGCAAGGACGGCGGTCCCCACGCCATGTCCAATGCCGCGGTCGGCTTCGGCGGGCTGTTCGAGCTGGCGAGCGCGACCGGCCGCGAGCCGCGCCTCGTCCGCGACGTGGGACAGCTGCGGGGCGAGGATCTGGTCGTGGTCTCGCCGCCCGACGGCGCGGTGCCGCTCGGCGACATTCTCAAGGTCCGGGGCCCGCGCGCGACACTGATCATTCTCCCCAAGTGGGAGGCGAAGCCCCGGGAGGCCCCCAAGGGCTGGGTTTCGGTCGACGAACTGATGGAAGCGGACCGGATCGAGAATGTCCTCGAACCGACCTTCAAGGTTGAGATCGCCCGGCGAAAGGGACAGCGCCTTCCGCTTCAGAGCCGTTCGCCGCTGGTGCAGGCGGTCAAAGGTCTGCGGGAGCCGGCGATCGTTCAGTCGATGAAGGGGCCCAAGATCACGCCGATCCTCGTTGACGGTCAGGGTGAGACCGTGCTCGGCAAGATGGGCAAGGGCAGCCTCTATCTCCTCGCTGATCCCGACCTCCTCAACAATCACGGCCTCGCCGATCGCGATCAGGCGGCCGCGGCGCTGCGCCTGCTCGACCAGCTCAACAGCACCGATGCCGAGGCCATTCTGTTCGACCTGACCGCCAACGGCTTCGGCGGCACCCGCAATCCGCTGCAGCTTCTGTTCGGCCCGCCGTTCCTGGGCGTGACCCTCGTGATCCTCGCCGCGCTGGTGCTGGCCGGGTGGCAGGCGCTCGTCCGCTTCGGTGCGCCGCGGCTGCCGGTCCGGGCGATCGGCTTCGGCAAGGCCGCGCTGGTCGAGAACAGCGCTGCGTTGATCCGCAAGGCCGGACGCGAGGCGGGGCTTGGCCCGCGCTACGCCGACCTCATCCGCGAGCAGGCGGCCGCGCTGTTCCACCTGCCGGGCCAGCTCACGCCCCACGAAATCGACGAGACGCTCGACCGGCTGCGGCCCGAACGACCCTTTTCGTCGCTCGCCGGGGCCATCGCCTCGGCCCGAACCCGACATGAACTCACCGCGGCAGCGCGCGCGCTCAACCGCTGGCTCCAGGAGGCAAGGACGTGAATTTCGCCGATGTACAGAATCTGGCCGAGGCCATCCGCCGAGAAATCGGCAAGGCGGTCGTGGGCCAGGAGGCGACGGTCGACCTCATGCTGGTCGCGCTCTTCGCCCGCGGGCACATCCTCCTCGAGGGGCCGCCGGGCACCGCCAAGACGCTGATCGCGCAGTGCTTCGCCCGCGCCATCGGGGTCGATTACGGCCGCATCCAGTTCACGCCCGACCTGATGCCGAGCGACATCGTCGGCGCGAACCTGTTCAACTTCCAGACCTCGACCTTCACACTGACCCGCGGTGCGATCTTCACCGACCTGCTGCTCGCGGACGAGATCAACCGCACCCCGCCCAAGACCCAGGCCGCATTGCTCGAGGCGATGCAGGAGCGGCAGGTCACGATCGACGGCGAGACCCATTCGCTCGGCGATCATTTCCTCGTCGTCGCGACCCAGAACCCGATCGAGCAGCAGGGCGTCTATCCGCTCCCCGAGGCGCAGCTCGACCGCTTCCTGTTCAAGCATCTGGTTGATTATCCGAGTGCCGAGGAAGAGCGGCGGATCATCGCCAGCCACGGCAGCCGCCCGCGGGCGATGGAGCCCGCCGATTGGGGCGTGGCCGCGGTCGCCGACAAGGCGCAGCTCCTGGCCGCGACCGAGGCGGTGGCGAATGTCCGGCTGGTCGACGAGGTGGTCGATTATGTCGCGGCGCTGATCCGCGGGACGCGCCAGGCGCCGGACCTCCAGTCGGGCGCCTCGCCGCGCGCCGGCGCGATGCTCGCCGGGGCGGCCCGCGCCCGCGCCGCGCTCGACGGCCGCGACTTTGTCATCCCCGACGACGTCAAGGTGCTCGCCCCCTCGGTGCTCCGCCACCGCGTGCTGCTGTCGCCCTCGGCCGAGATCAACGGCCGCCGGGTCGAGGACGTGGTCACGGGGATCATCGACGAGATCGAGGCGCCGCGTTGATCTATCCGACGCGCCGGGCGGTCCTGCTCGCGGCGGGAGGTGCGCTGGCGGCGCTGCTCGTCGCCGCGCTGGCCGCCGAGCGCTGGTACCTGGCGCTCGCCTGGCCGCTCGCCATCGCCATCCTCATCGCGGTCGATGCCCGCCGTGCCGGCAGCAAGGCCGCGCTCGACGTCGCGGTGCCGCGGAGCGCTTTCGTCGGCGAGACCCGCGATGCGACCATTGCCCTCCAGCTCAGCTCGGGGGCGCCGAATGCCGAAGTGGCCTTCGACCGGTCGCCGCTGGTCGACATGGCCAATGAGGGCCGGGCCGGCGTGACGCTCTCGCCCGAAGGTGGCCGCACGACCCTCGCCATGACCATGCTGCGGCGCGGGGCGGCGCGGTTCGAGACGCTGTGGCTGCGCTGGCCAGGGCCGCTCGGGCTGGTCTGGCGCCAGCGCGAGATCGCGCGCGGCGACACCGTCCACATCCTGCCCGACCTGCGCCCCACCGAGCGGCACGGCGTCCGCCTGTTCGAGCGCTTCGCGACCGAGGGCGCGCTCAAGCAATTGCTGCGCGGCGAGGGCAGCGATTTCGACGCGATGGTCGAATTCCGCACCGGCATGGACCGTCGCTCGATCGACTGGAAGAGCAGCGCCCGGGCGACAAAGCTCCTCGCCCGGGTCTATCACGGCGAGAAAAATAACCAGATCTGCTTCGCGCTCGACTGCGGCCGCCAGATGTCGGAGCCGGTCGCGGGCGTCGCCAGGATCGACCGGATGATCTCGGCGGTGCTGCTGACCGGCTGGCTGGCGCTGCGCGTCGGCGACCGGGTCTCGGTCAGCGCCTTCGACAGCCGCCCGCGAGTGAGCAGCGGCTTCTTCGCCGGCGCCAGCGCCTTCGCCAACCTCCAGCGCCTCGCCGCCGGGGTCGACTATGGCACCGACGAGACCAACTACACCTTCGCGCTGACCGAGCTGAACGCCCGGCTCCATCGCCGCTCGCTGATCATCCTCTTCACCGAGGTCACCGACCGGATTGCCGCGCGCTTCCTGCTGACGACGCTCCGGCTCCTGATCAGAACGCACCTCGTGCTCGTCGTCATGCTTCGCGACGAGGAACTCGAAAGCATGGCGACGGCCGAGCCCGCCGACGCCGATGCCGTCACCCGCGCGATCACCGCCGCTTCGCTGCTGCGCGAGCGGCAGGAAGTTGTCGCCGAACTTCGGCGCCTCGGGGTCGACGTGCTCGAGACTCCTTATGACGAGGTCGCCCCGCGGATCGCCGAGGCCTATCTCCAGATCAAGCGGCGGGACCGGCTGTGAGCGGCGCGCTGGTCAACGCCACCCGCTTCCGGGTCGAACATTCGGCCGACTGGGAGAAGCTCGACTCGCTCGTCGAGCGGCTCGAAAAGAAATCGCTTCGGGCGCTCAGCGACGACGACATGCTCGAACTGCCGCGGCTCTACCGGACGACGCTCTCCTCGCTGGCCATGGCGCGCGACACCTCGCTCGACCGTGCGCTTCTCTCCTATCTCGAGCAGTTGAGCACGCGCGCCTATTTCCAGATCTACGGGGTGCAGACTTCGCCATGGCGGCAGGTCACGCATTTCTTCGCCGTCGGCTGGCCGGCCGCAATCCGTGCGCTGTGGCGCGAACTCGCCTTCTGCGCGGCGCTGACCATCGCCGCCGGAATTGCCGCCTTCTTCCTCGTGCGCGGCGATCCCGAATGGTTCTATGGGATCATCCCGGCCGGTCTCGCGCAGGGCCGCGATCCGTCGGCGAGCGTGGGTGCATTGCGCGCCACGCTCTACGACGGCGGCGACGGGCCGCTCGCCCTGTTCGCGACCTTCCTCTTCACGCACAATGCGCAGATCGCGATCTTCTCCTTCGCGCTGGGCTTCGCGCTGGCGGTGCCGACCATCCTTCTGATCGGCTACAACGGGCTGATGCTCGGCGCGATCTTCGCGGTGTTCGAAGCCAAGGGCCTCGGCCCCAATTTCGCGGCCTGGCTGATGATCCACGGCACCACCGAACTGCTCGCCATCTGCGTCGCGGGCGCGGCGGGAATGAAGATCGGAATGGCGCTCGCTTTTCCCGGCGCGCTCACCCGCATGGACGCGACCATCGCCGCAGGCCGCGTCGCCGCCACCGCCATGCTCGGTGCGGTGGTGATGCTGGCGGTCGCCGGCCTGCTAGAGGGGATCGGCCGGCAGACGATCAACGACGACTGGCTCCGCGCCCTGATCGGCGGCGTCGCGCTCGCCGGATGGCTGATCTACTTCTTCTGGTCCGCCCGGCGGCGGCGCGGGGCCGAGTGATGGCGAGGAGCCGCAAACCCCGCGACCTCCACCGCCCCTTCGTCACGCCCGAGGGCGTCGACCTCCGGCTCGAGCTCGCCTCGGCCGGCGCCCGGGCCACGGCCTTCGCGATCGACGCGATCCTGCTTTTAGTAATCCTCGGGCTCGCGACCGCCCTGCTCGCCTTTCTGGCGGCTGGCAGTGGCATGTTGCAGGGCGTGGGCATCATCTGGCTGGTCGGCTTCTTCCTCCTCCGGAACTTCTGGTTCAGCCTGTTCGAGATGGGCCGGCGCGGCGCGACCCCGGGCAAGCGGCTGGTCGGGCTTCGGGTCGTGGCGCGCGACGGCAACCGCCTGACCGGAGCGGCCGTGGTGGCACGCAACGCCATGCGCGAGATCGAGGTGTTCCTCCCCCTCTCCTTCCTCTTCGCCCAGTCCGCGCAGGGGCTCGCCAACACCTTCCTGACCGTCTTCGCCCTGGCGTGGAGCGGGATCTTCCTCTTCTTTCCTCTCTTCAACCGAGACCGGCTGCGGGTCGGCGACCTCGTCGCGGGAACGTGGGTCGTGGAGGTACGCAAGGCCGCCTTGTCCTATGACCTCGTCGGCGAAACGCGCCGCGTGTCGCGCCATTTCCCCGAGGAGGCGCTTGGCGCCTACGGCATCTACGAGCTGCAGCGGCTCGAGCAGGTGCTCAGGGCCGAGCAACCGGTGGCGGTCGCCGCGGTCGCGCGCACCATCCGCGACAAGTTCGGCATTCCCGACGACCGTGACGATTACGGCTTCCTGTCGGACTTCTACGCCGCGCTTTGCGCCCGGCTCGAGCAGGGCATGATCTTCGGTCGCAAGCGCGAGTCCAAGAACCAGGCCGCCGCCTGACCGGACCCGTGCCCCCAATGCCACACTCTCGCCGACTTTCCGCCCGAGCGGAACCGACGGCAATCAGAGGCCTTTTTCCCATTATCGTTTCGTTCGTGCACTTTCCGCCGCAAGGTCGCGTTCTCGTCCGCCCGGGTCACCGCCCGGCGCGGCTGCTGGCGACCGCCGCATTCCTGCTGGTCGGACTGACCGCAACCGCCGAGGCGCAGATCCGCCCGCCGGCGCGCGAGCGGCCACTCTGCCCACCCGAAGCGCAGACGATCGCCCCCACCCCGCCGGCCAGCGCGAACCTGCCGCAGGTCCCGACCATCGTCTGCCAGGAAGAAATCGAAAAGGCCGCGCCGCCGCTCGGTCCTGACGATCCCGCACTGTCGCAGCCGCTCGAGAGCGTCGCCGAGTTCGAAGCCAAGCTGCGCGCTGCCGAGCAGACCCCCGGCGATGTCGCCCCGACCGCCGATCCCGAAATCGCCCGTCCGCTGCCGCCCTTGAACCAGTTCGACGTCACCGAGGTCGAACTGGCCCAGCCCGAAGCCGACGCGCCGGCGGCCGAGCTCCGCTACACCGTCCGCGTCGAGGGCCTCGATCAGGCCGATGGTGCCACAGACGCCGCGCTCCAGGACGAATTCGACCGGCTGTCGACGCTGCGCGACGGCAAGGGCAAGGCCGCCAACGAGGCGCAATTGTCGGCCCGGATTAGCGAGGACAGCAAGCTCGTCGAACGCCTCCTTCAGTCCGAAGGCTGGTACGACGCGACGGTCCAGACGCGGATCGACCGCGGCGCCGCCGGCGCGAACCAGCCGACCACCGCCGTCCTCACCGTGGCGCCCGGCGAACGCTACAAGATCGGCAGCATCGCGGTGACCGCCGATCCGACGGTCCCGCCCAACCTCATCAGCGACAATCTCGCGCTTATCGTCGGCGAACCGATCGTCGCCCAGCGGATCCAGGGCGCCGAGGCCAATGTCGCGATCGTCCTTCCGCAGAAGGGCTATCCCTTCGCCACCGTCGGCCAGCGCGACGTGCTGCTCGATCCCGAGACCCAACAGGGCGACTATACGCTGCCGGTCACCGTTGGCCCCCGCGCCCGCTACGGCGCTTTCCGCACCACCGGCGACCTCGCCTTCGACACCCGACACATCGGCGTCCTCGCGCGCTTCAAGCAGGGCGCGCTCTACGACAGCCGCGACATCGACGACCTGCGCCAGGCGCTGGTCGCGACCGGCCTCTTCTCGACCGTCGCAGTGCAGCCCGAGCGCTCGGGCCAGGTCAATGCCGACGGGACCGAGAACGTCACCCTGCTCGTGACCCAGGACGCCGGCCCGCCGCGGACGCTCGCCGCCACCGCCGGCTATGGCACCGGCCAGGGCTTCCGGGTCGAGGGCAGCTGGACCCACCGCAACCTGTTCAAGCCCGAGGGCGCGGTCGTCGCCTCGATCGTCGCCGGCACGCAGGAGCAGGGAGTCAGCGCCATCTTCCGCCGCTCGAACGCGGGCAAGCGCGACCGCACCTTCCAGGCCGGCCTCGAAGCGCTGCGCAGCCGCTACGACGCCTTCGACGCCACCACCGGCCGGCTGTTCGCGCGACTGAGCTACGATTCGACCCCGATCTGGCGCAAGACGATCACCTGGGGGATCGGCGCCGAGATCCTCGGCACCGTCGAACGAGACTATAATTTCGCGCTGGGTCGCCGCGACAATCGCAAGTTCGGCATCGGCAGCCTCGTCGGCCAGCTCGGCCTCGACAAGAGCGACAGCCTGCTCGACCCGACCAAGGGGTTCCGGGCGCAGATCCTCGCCCAGCCCGAGGCGGCGATCGGCGGCGGCTTCAATCCCTATTTCCGCTCACAGCTCGACGGCAGCGGCTATTACCCGATCGGCGACAGCCTGGTGCTTGCCGCGCGCGGGCGCCTGGGGACGATCCTCGGCACCAACCGCTTCGACCTCGCGCCCTCGCGCCGCTTCTATGCCGGCGGCGGCGGCTCGGTCCGCGGCTTCGGATACCAGCAGCTCGGGCCCAAGGATCCGCTCGGCAATCCGCTCGGGGGCCTGAGCCTTGTCGAGGGTGCGGCCGAGGCGCGCTACCGGTTCGGCGACTTCGGCGCGGTCGCGTTCGTCGACGCGGGCCAGGTCTACGATCGCAAGGTCCCGACCTTCCGGAACCTGCGCGCCGGGGTCGGCGTCGGCGCCCGCTATTACACCAGCTTCGGGCCGATGCGGATCGACGTCGCGACCCCGGTCGGTCGCAAGCCGGGCGAGAGCCGGCTCAACATCTACATCTCGATCGGCCAGCCGCCTTGTAATAGCCGGGCTCGTTCGAGAGGATCATCCCCGGCGCCAGCGGCTCGTCGGAGCCCGACTGGCTGCTGCCCATCGGCGCGATCCGCTGCGGGCCCTCGTGGACCGAGAGGAAGCTGCCGACGCCGTGGCCGGTGCCATGGGCATAGTCGACGCCCGCTTCCCACAGCGGCCGGCGGGCGAAGCTGTCGAGCTGGCCGCCGCGCGTGCCCCTGGGGAAGACCGCGGTCGCAAGCGCGATATGGCCCTGGAGGACGCGGGTGAAGCGGTCGCGCATTTCTTGCGTCGGCTCGCCGATCGCGACGGTGCGGGTAATGTCGGTGGTCCCATCCTGATACTGGCCGCCCGAATCGATCAGGTAGAGCGAGCCGGGCGCAAAGGGGACGTTGCTCTTCTCGGTCGAATGATAATGCGGGCTCGCGGCATTGGCGCCGAAGGCCGAGATGCTGTCGAAACTGAGGTCCTTGAGCGCCGGGTCCGCGCGGCGGATCTCCTCGAGCTTCGCCGCGGCCTTCAACTCGTCGAGGTCGCCCGTCTCCTCGACCCATTTGAGGAAGCGGCTGATGTAGGCGCCGTCGCGGGTCTGCGCGGCGCGCTGGCCGGCGAGCTCGGTCTCGTTCTTGATCGCGCGCGGAAGCACCGTCGGATCGCGCAGCTCGACGACCTTGGCGCCGGCCTTGTCGAGTGCTTCGAAGATGGCGGCGACCGAGCGCTCTGGATCGACCGCGACGGTTTTGCCCCCAAGCTCGCCGAGCGCGGTTTCGAAGGCGGCGCGCTCGTGGAGGCGAACGCCGTTGCCGAGGTGCTGGCGAAGCTCGGCCGTCACCTTTTCGCCGGCGACGAACAGGTCGGCGGTGCCGTCGGCGTGGACGAGGGCATAGGCGAGCGCGACCGGCGTGCGGGCGACGTCAGTGCCGCGGACGTTGAAGGTCCAGGCGATCGAATCGAGCGCGGCGAGGACCGCGGCGTCGGCGTTCTGGGCGGTGAGCCAGTCGCCGATCGCCTGGCGCTTGTCGGCGCTCGAACGGCCCGCGAAGCTTTCGGGGTGGACGACCAGCGCCGCCTTGCTCGGCTGTTCGCGGTCGTGCCAGATCCGGTCGATCGGGTTGGTCTCGACGGGGACGAGGGTCGCGCCGCGGTCGGCCAGCGCCTTGGTCGCCGCCTTCACCCAGTCGGCGCGATGGAGCCAAGGGTCGTAGCCGATGCGCCCGCCTTGCGGCGCATGGTCCTTGAGCCAGCCGGCGATGCTCGTCTCGGGGACCGACTGGTAGGACCAGTGGCTCCCGTCGACCTGCTGGCGGACCTGGAGCGTGTAGCGCCCGTCGGTGAAGATGGCGGCTTCTTGCGGAAGCACCACCGCGGAGCCGGCCGAGCCCTCGAACCCGGTCAGCCAGGCGAGGCGCTGGGCGTAGCTTCCGACATATTCGCTCATATGTTCGTCGGTGAGGGGGACGACGAAGCCGTCGAGGCGGTCGGCGGCAAGCTGGGCGCGAAGGGCGGCGAGGCGGTCGGCATGGCTGGACATGGGCACTCTCTAGCGTGGGACGGGGGCTGGACGAAAGCCGCTCTCTTGCGCCATCCCATGCCCGCACTCACTTGGGGGGCCGAGACGATGCACCTCTTCCTGCTGGCCGCGCTGCTCGCCGCGGCCGTTCCTGCCACTGCCCAGAAAGCCGCGATGACCGATCTGCCCACTCCGCCCAAGGCCGACCAGCGCCCCCACAGCACCACCTGGCACGGGGAGACGCTGTCCGACCCCTGGGCGTGGCTGCGCGATCCCGGCTATCCGACCGTCGATGACAAGGACGTGCTCGACTATCTCAAGGCCGAGAACGCCTATTTCGAGGCGTGGAAGAAGCCGCACGAGCCGCTGGTCGAAACGCTGTTCGAGGAATTGAAGGGCCGGCAGAAGCAGGACGATGCCTCGGTTCCGGTCAAGGACGGCGAGTTCGTCTATTGGTGGGCGTTCGAGCCGGGCGCGCAATATCGGCAATGGTATCGCCGGCCGCTGATGAAGGGCGGTGTCCCGGCCGGCGGCGCGCCGCTCGGCAGCGGACCGGTGGTCATCAACGAGCTGCCGCCCCGCCAGCTGATCCTCGACGAGGTCAAGGAAGCGGCGGGCAAGGAATATTATCGCCTCGGCGCGCTCGAGGTCAGCCCCGACGGGCGGCTCGCCGCGGTTTCGGCCGACGTCAACGGCTCCGAGCGCTTCCGCCTCGAAATCCGCGAGCTTGCCACCGGCAAGACGCTCGAGACCGTGTCCGAGGTCGCCAGCGGGACCCCGATCTGGAGCGCCGACGGCAAGGCCATCCTGTTCACCGAAACCAACAAGGAATGGCGCAGCTACCGTGCGCGCCATCATCGCCTCGGCGACGATCCGAAGAACGACCGGACGCTCTACGAGGAAACGCAGGACAAGGGGTTCTCGGTCGGGCTGTCGAAGAGCCAGGACGACAGCCTGATCTTCATCACGGCCGGGGACAACCGGACCAGCGAGGTCCGCTTCGTGTCGGCCGCCGATCCGCTCGGCGCGCAGGTGCTGATCAGCCCGCGGCAGGAGAACAGGCTCTACGAAGCCGATGCCGCGCACGGCAAATTGTGGATCCTCACCAATGACAAGCACATCAATTTCCGGGTCGTCTCGGCCGATCCGGCGCGGCCCGGCGAGTGGCAGGAGGTCGTGGCCGGATCGGACCGGACCTATCTTCGCGGCGCGACGTCCTTCGCCAGGCATCTGGTGCTGTCGGCGCGGGTCGACGGCCTCGACCAGATCCTTCTGCGCGACTACGCCACCGGCACGATCGAGCCCATTCCGTTCACCGAGGCGAGCTACACCGTATCGCTCGGCAGCAACCCCGAATTCGACCACCCGACCTATCGGCTGAGCTATTCCTCGATGGTCACGCCCGCGACGGTCTATGACTATCATCGCGACGGGAAGACGCTGACGGCGCTCAAGGTCCAGGAGATCCCCTCGGGCTACGATCCCTCGCAATATGCGACCGAGCGGCTGATGGTGACCGCGCGCGACGGCAAGAAGGTGCCGGTCAGCGTGGTCTACAAGAAGGGCTACAGGAAGGACGGCAGCCAGCCGCTCTTCCTCTACGCCTATGGCGCCTACGGCTATGCCATTCCGCCGAGCTTCTCCTCGGCGCGGCTGAGCCTCCTCGATCGCGGTTTCGCCTATGCCATCGCGCACATCCGCGGCGGCGACGACCTTGGCTACGGCTGGTATCTGGACGGCACCGCCAAGAACCGCTGGAACACCTTCCACGACTTCGTCGACGTCGCGAAGGGGCTGAATGCCGCGGGCTTCGCCAAGCCGGGGCGGATCGCCATCCAGGGCGGCTCGGCGGGCGGCAAGCTGATGGGCGTCGTCGTCAACACCGATCCCCAGCTATGGGGCGCGGTGATCGCCGACGTGCCCTTCGTCGACGTGGTCAACACCATGGTCGACGACACGCTGCCGCTGACTCCGGGCGAATGGCCGGTGTGGGGCAATCCGATCACCGATCCCGAGGCGTTCAAGCTCCTCCGGAGCTACAGCCCCTACGACAATGTCGCGGCCAAGGCCTATCCGCCGATGCTCGTCACGGCGGGCCTCAACGACCCGCGCGTCACCTATTGGGAACCGGCCAAGTGGGTCGCGAAACTGCGCGCGACCAAAACCGACCGGAACTTGCTCCTTCTCAAGACCAACATGGGCGCGGGCCATGGCGGCAAGTCGGGCCGGTGGGACAGCCTCAAGGAGACGGCCGAGGATTATGCCTTCGTCCTGACCCAGCTGAAGGTCGCCGAGTGATTCTAGCGTTGGTGGCCGCTCTGGCCGTGGCGGCTCCCGCGCCGGTCGCGGCGGCACCGGCCGAGGTCAGCGTGACGCGCCGGGGCGACAGCTTCGAGGCCGACTTCACGCTGCCGCGCGCCGCGCCCGCATGGGGCTTCTTCCGCTCCTCGCTCGCCGCCGACGACCGCCAGCCGTGGCGGGCGCGGAGCTGGACGATCCTGACGCCCGGTGTGCGGCTCGAGCGGCGCGGCAATTACGATGCCTTCGTCGGGGAGGGCGGGCGCGACGTGCCACGCAAGATCCGCGTCTGGGTCGCGCCCTACACCCGCGAGGTGCTGAGCGACTACGTCCCGGCGCTTCGCCTCGGGCAGGACGGGATCGCGCTGTTCGACGGGCAATTCTCGGTCTTCTCGGTGAGCTCGGCCGCGCGGCTCGACAGCCTCGGGCTCGATCCGCAGGACGCCGGGGTCGGCGACGGCGGGACGAAGGTCCGCTTCCGGGGCGACCCCTCCACGCTCCGGCTCGCCGGCGACGTGCGCGGCTATGCACGCGGCACCAGCGCGGGCACCTACGGGCTCTACAATGTCCCCGGTGCGGTCGACCATGGCGGGATGGCGACCGTGGTCGATCCCGGCATGCCGGCCTGGCTCGCGACCGACATCCGTACGTTCACGCCTCGCCTTCTCGACCGCTACCGGCGGCTGCTCGGCTCGCCGGGCGACCTCGACCCGACCGTGCTCGCGAGTTGGGCCGGGGCCGACCAGCCCGGCGCGAGCCTCAATGGCGGGGTACTCAAGGGCCTCGTCCTGATGCGCATGTCGGGCCGCGCCGCGCTCCAGCCCTCGCCGCCATTGCGCGCGCTCGCCTATCGCTATGTCGCGCACGAGAGCGCGCATTTCTGGCTCGGGCAATTGCTCGACTATGACCGGGTCGCCGACAACTGGATCATGGAAGGCGGCGCCGACCTTCTCGCGATCCGCGCGCTGGGCGCCTCCGATCCCGCTTACGACACGCGCGCGTCCTTGCAGAAGTCGCTCAGCCAGTGCGTCGCCGCGTCGCGCAAGGGCGGCCTTGCGACCGCGTCGGACCGGCAGGACTTCCAGGCCAAATATGATTGCGGCGCGGTGCTGTCGCTGGTCGCCGAACGGGTGGCCGGGGGCGATTTCCATGCCTTCGTCCGCCGCCTGATCGCCGCCAATGCCGCCGACCGCAGCGTCTCGACCGAGGACTGGATCGCGCTGCTCGAGAACTACCCGGCAGGGCGTGGTCTCGGCGCCCGCATCCGCCCGCTCCTTGCCGGAGCGCAGGCGGACGGGCAGGGTTGGACCGACCTCCTGACCGCCGCCGGGGTCCGCACCCGGCCGGGGTCCGATCTTGCCCCGGAGCTGTTGTGACGACGCCAGATTATACGCTTCAACTGACCGCCGAGCCCGGGCACATCGACGAGCTCGGCCACGTCAACAATGCGGTCTGGGTGCAGTGGATCCAGGCGGTCGCGACCGGCCACTGGTATGCCGCCGCGCCCGAGCAATATCGCGATGCTTTCGTCTGGGTCGTGATCCGGCACGAGATCGACTATCTCCGGCCCGCACTGGTCGGCGACATCGTGACCGGCCGTACCTGGGTTGCCGACGCGCCCAAGGGCGCCCGCTTCGACCGGTTCATGGAATTCACCGGCGCCGACGGGAAATTGCTGGTCCGCGCCAAGACCACCTGGGCGATGCTCGACAAGGCGACCGGCCGGCCGCAGCGGATCACGACCGAGATCGTGGCGCCGTTTCTCTCGGCGGCGTAGGAGGAACCCATGCCCAGAGTCGTCCTTCACGATTACTTCCGCTCCTCGGCCAGCTACCGGGTGCGGATCGCGCTCAACCTCAAGGGCGTCCGCTACGAGCAGCACAATGTCAGCCTCGCCAAGGGTGAGCAGAAGGAAGCCGCCTACAGGGCGATCAACCCGCAGGGCTTCGTTCCCATGCTCGAGTGGGACGACAAGCGCTTCACCCAGAGCCTCGCCATCTTCGACTGGCTCGACGCACAGGTGAAGGAGCCGCACTTCGTCCCCCACGATCCCGAGGGCCGCGCGCACGTGCTGGCGCTGGCGCTGACGATCGCCTGCGACATCCACCCGCTCAACAACCTGCGGGTGCTGAAATATTTGAAGGGCGAGCTCGGACAGGACCAGGAGGCGGTCGATGCCTGGTATCGCCACTGGGTCGCCGAGGGGCTGGCCGCGCTCGAGGAACTGGCGAAGCCGACCGCGGGCAAATTCCTCTACGGCGACGAGGTCGGCATGGCCGATATCTGCCTCGTCCCCCAGCTCTACAACGGCCGCCGCTTCGACGTGCCGATGGACGCTTATCCGACCCTGCTCCGCGCCGAGGCCGCGGCGCTCCAGCTCGAGGCCTTCGAGGCCGCGCACCCCGATCGTCAGGAGGCACAGGCATGAACCGCGTGGACAATATGATGGGCGACATGGGCAAGCTTCGCGCCCTGTCGGAAGTCGAGATCCCGAGCCTCGAGGGGAAGGTCAGCGACGAGGAATGGAAGCTGCGCGTCGACCTCGCCGCCGCCTATCGCCTGGTCGCGCATCACGGCTGGGACGACCTCATCTTCACCCACATGAGCGTGCGGGTGCCGGGGCCCGAGCATCACTTCCTCCTCAACCCCTACAACCTCATGTTCGAGGAAGTGACCGCAAGCTCGCTGGTGAAGGTCGACCTCCAGGGCAATCCGGTCGAGCCCTCGCCCTTCATCACCAATCCCGCGGGCTTCACCATCCATTCGGCGGTGCACATGGCCCGCGAGGACGCGCATGCGGTGATCCATCTCCACACGCCCCACGGCCAGGCGGTCGCAGCGCACGAGGAGGGGCTGCTCCCGCTGACCCAGACCGCCATGCTGATCCGCGGCGACCTTGCCTTCCACGACTACGAAGGCGTCGCGACCGATCATGAGGAGCGCGAGCGGATCGTCGCCGACCTCGGCACCAAGAACGCGATGCTGCTGCGCAATCACGGGACGCTCAGCGTCGGCGAGACGGTCGGGGAGGCGTTCATCCGGATCTACTTCCTCGAGCGGGCGTGCGAGGCACAGATCTATGCGCTGTCGGCCGGCGACCGGATCAACAATCCGCCGCAGGGAACGCCCGAGATCGCTGCTCAGCAGGGCGCGCAGGGGCTGAAGCTCGCCGCGCAGTTCCTCGCCTGGCCCGCGCTGCTGCGGAAGGCCTACCGGCTCGATCCGGCCTTCGCCAGCTAGGCGGCGAGGCGGCCTTCGGGCACCGCGCCCGGGAGGACGAAGCGGCCCGAAGACTGCGCCAGCCGCTCGGCCTCGCTGGTCAGCTTGGCGGCGGCCGCGGCGCTTTCCTCGACCATCGCGGCATTGTGCTGGGTCGTCTGGTTCATGCTCTCGATCGCGTCGCGGATCTGGCTGATTAGGCCGGCCTGCCGGTCGTTGGCCTCGGCGATGCCGCTGATCCGGCCGTTCACCGTCTCGACATTGCCGGCGATCGCGTCGAGCGCCTGGTCGACCGAGCGGACCGCTTCCACCGCTTCGCCGATCTCGGCGCGGGTGGTGGTGAGCTGGTCGCGGGCGAGCTTGGCTTCTTCCTCGGCCCGCATGGCGAGCGCGCTGACGAGGTCGGCGACGACCGCGAAGCCGCGGCCCGCCTCGCCCGCCCGGCCGGCCTCGACCGCGGCGTTCATGGCCAGCACGCGGGTCTGGAAGGCGATCTTGTCGAGGCCCTCGATCACCGCGTCGATGCCCTGCGCGCTGTCGCTGACCCGGCCCATGGCGGCGACCGCACCGTCGGCGGTCTCGCGGCCCTTGCTGACGATCGCGAGCCCGCCCTTGGCGACGCTCTCGGTCTCGATCGCGGCAGCGGCGGTGCGTTTCACTTCGCCGTCGATTTCGCTCAAGGCGGCCGAGGTCTCCTCGAGCGCCGCAGCATTGCTCTCGATCCGCCGCGCGATCTCGCCGCTCGCGCCCGAGATCTCGCGCGCGCCGAGCCGCAGCACGGTGGCGCTGTCGCGGACCTCGCCGACGATCTCCGCGAGGCTGTGAAGGGCTTGGTTGAAGTCGGTGCGCAGCGCCGCGAAGGGCGGGTCGAGGACATTGTCGACCGTCCGGCCTAGGTCGCCTCGGGCGAGCGCTGACAGGCCTTCGCCGATGCTGGCGACGATCAGTGCCGACTGTGCGGCCTTGGCTTCCTCGGCGGCGGCGAGCTGGGCGCGGAACGCTTCCATTCCGCGGGCGAGCGCGCCGAGCTCGTCGCTTCGGTCGGTGCCGGCGACCGCGGTGCCGCGCTCTCCTTCGGCCATGCGCAGGATCGTGTCGGCAAGCCCGGTGAGTGGCTGGATGAGGCGGGTCCGCATCGCGGCCGCGACCCGGGCCGCGACCAGCAAGGCGCAGGCCATGGCGGCGAGCACGCACAGGACCGCGGCCAGGCCGAGCCCCGAGGCCCAGCGACTCTGCGCCGCCGTATGCGCTTCGATCGCCTCGGTCACTTTCTCCATCCCGCCCTCAAGCTGCTCGAATCGGGTGAAAAATTGCGGCAGCGCAGCCCCGGCGGCGGCGGGGTCGGTGGCCGAACGGTCCGAGATCGCCAGCGCGGCGCGCTGGTAGTCGGCGAGCGGCGCGGCCACTGCGTCGAGCGCCGCGGTGACTTCGCGGCTGTGCCGGTAGGTCCGGCTCTTCTCGATCGAGGCGCGCAGGGTCGCGAGCCGCTCCTTCAGGCTGTCGCGCGCCTTGGCCGCGTCGAGCTTCAGCGCAGGGTCACGCGCGGCGATGATCTCGAGAACGTCGCCGCGAACGGCGTCGTGCATCATGTCGGCGGTCATGTGGCTGCGCAGCAGCAAGGCGGCATCCTCCTGCTGGTGGATCGCCTGCCGGAGCAGGAAGGCCGAAGCGGCGCCGAGCCCGCCGCACATCAACAGCAGCGCGAACATCAGCATCTGGACCTTGCGGGTGAGTTCCACCAGCGACGTTGCAGCGTTCAAACGATCCTCCCCGGGCAAAGGCACGCGCCACCCCGCAGCGTGCCACGCATCTTTATAGGTGGCCCGCGCCCGCCGCCGCCGGGGCCCTCTAGAAATCGACGAGATATTTCCTGTTTTTCGCGAAGGGGGTCTTCCGATGCGCTTGCCCTGCCTGCTCCTCGCCGCCGCGCTGGCGGTGCCCGCGGCCGCGACCGAGACGATGCCGCCGGCACCGCCGCCCAAGGCCAAGAGCGAAAAGGCGCTGACGCTCGGCGCGAGCTATACGATCGACCTCGCGGTCGCCGGCCGCGGGTCCAACCGCCTTCACCGGCTCGACCGGCTCGACCTCACCGGCGCGCTCGCGTCCGAGCGGTTCGGGTGGAGCGGCGGACGGCTGTTCGTGCGGCTGCTCGGCAACAGCGGAACGCGTCCAAACGAGGATGCCGGCACCCTCCAGGGCGTCGACAATATCGAGGTCGACAAGGACGGGCTGCGCCTGTTCGAAGCGTGGGTCGAGCAGGACCTGGGGCGCGGCTCGGTCCGGCTGGGGGCCTATGACGTCAACAGCGAATTCTATTTCACCGACAGCAGCGCGCTGTTGCTCGGTCCCTCGTTCGGGATCGGCGGCGAATTGTCGGGCACGGGCCCGCGCGGTCCCGCCATCTTTCCTTATTCGGCGCTCGCGCTGCGGGGGGAAGCGAAGGTCGGGCGCTCGGGGCTCGTCCGTGCGGCGGTGGTCAACGCCGACGCGGGAACGCTGACCGATCGCGGCGGGCTTGGCCTCGGCTTTCGCGAAGGCGTTCTCGGAATCGCCGAGGCGGGGAGCGAGGGGCCGGGCGGCAAGCTCATGGTCGGGGGCTGGGCCTGGTCGCACCGTCACGACCGCCTCGGAAAAGAAGGCCAGGCGCGAAGCCTCGGCGCCTATGTCCTCGCCGAGCGGCCCTTCGGCGAGCGGCTGACCGGCTTCGCCCGGCTCGGCATCTCGGACGGGCGGACCTCCTCATTCCGTGGCGGCTGGCAAGCGGGATTTACCGTGGCCCCGGCTCCGCTCGGCGGGAAGGACAGCGCGCTCGCGCTCGGGCTTCACCAGGCCTTTCTGTCGCGGGGCGAGCGCTCGGCCGTCGCCGACGATGGCCTGCGGCGCGCCCACAGCGAGCATGGGGCGGAACTCACCTACCGCGAGCGCTTTTTCGATTTCGTCGCGGTGCAGCCGAGCGTGCAGCTCATCCGCCACCCCGGCGGTCTTGCCGAGGCCCGGCCGGCCCTCGTCGGCACCCTTCGGCTCGGCTGGGAATATTGAGCCGCCGCCACAGGGCGCTTGAGCCGCCGCCTCCACCCTGTTAGGGCGCCCACCGCTGCCGCTTTAGCTCAGTTGGTAGAGCACCTCATTCGTAATGAGGGGGTCACAGGTTCGAGTCCTGTAAGCGGCACCACTTTCCCCACTTCGCCCCAGGCACGGCGCGCTCAGTTCGTGGTGCCCCGCAGCGCCGGCCGGAGCGCGGTCTCGGCGACGTAGCGCGATCCCATCGGTGTCAGGTGGCCGTAGTCGAGGGTCAGGATGTCCTCGGTCGGGCGTCCGGGCACATGGGCGATGCAGCCGCTGGCGTTGCAGAGGCGATCGATCACCGACACATATTCGAGCGCGGTCCAGCGGCGGCGTTGCGCCCGGAGCGCGCGGTCGGCGTCGAGGATGTGCCCGTCGAGCCCGTCGGCGATCCGCTCGCCCCGGTACGGCCAATGATGCGCGGCGATGACGAGGGGAAGCGAGGGCTTCCACTGCGGTAGCGGGCCGACCAGCAGGATCCGCTTCACGCCCAGCGCCTTCAGGCGGCGCGCCAGCGCCGGCCAATCCCGCGCGAGGTGATCGTCCGCCTGCGCGATGATCAGGAGGTCGGGTTTTTCGGCCGCGATCAGGCGCGCGGCGAAGCGGTTGCTCGCGGCGCACGACTGCGCCAGCGCCGGGTTGGAAGAAGGCTGACTGCCGATCTCTAGATCGGGCCGGCAACCGCTCGTCGCGACTTGGTGAAGCGGGACCTCGCCCAGCAATCCGGAGAGACCGAGCGACAGCGACTGCGCGTGGGAATCGCCCCACAGAAGAACATAAGGACCGGGCTCACGCTTCCAGCAGGAAGGGGCGATCGCGCTCCTCGCCTTGAGCGTTCCCCATTCGGCGAAGTCGCATTCCGAGCGATAGGCGCGCGCGATCCCGTGGAGGTGCATGTCCTGGTAGCGGGCGACGAACAGCCGGCGCGGGTCCCGGGCGGCGGAGCGGGAGGGGAGGCCGCCGGCGTGAAACACCGCGAGCCCGGCGGCGAAGACGAGCCCCATCGCGGCGAGGAGCTTCAAGGGCGTGTAGTGGCGGCGGAGCGCCGGCGGCCGCTCGACGAAGCGCCAGGTCGCCCAGGCGAGAAAGACGCTCAGCAACAAGAGACCCGCCCGCACGGGCCCGGGGAGCACCTCCTGATAATTGGCGAGATAGCCGAAGGACAGCAGCGGCCAGTGCCACAGGTAGAGCGGGTAGCTGATCAATCCGATCCACACGGCCGGCTGCAGCGACAGGAGATAGCGGTTGCCGACCGCTAAAGGACCGGCGGCGATCACCAGCGTCGCGCCGCCGACCGGGAGCAGCGCCCACCAGCCGGGGAACAGGGTCCGCTCGTCGATCAGGAGCAGCGCGGCCGCGATGAGGACGAGCCCCGCCATCGACGCGGCGTGGGCGGCGACGGCGTTGAGGCGAAAGCCCTGCCGCTCGAGATGGACCAGCCCCGCGCCGGCGAGCAATTCCCAGAAGCGGGTCAGCGGCGAATAGAAGGCCGCGGTCGGATCGGTCGGCGCGATCGCCACGCAATAGCCGAGCGAGAGGAGGAAGATGACGGCAAGCGCGGCGCCGATCCCGTGGCGCGTGCGGCGCGCGGCGATGATGACCAGCGGCCAGAGGAAGTAGAATTGCTCCTCGACCCCGAGCGACCAGAGGTGGAGAAGCGGCTTGGTGATCGCCTGCGTGTCGAAATAGCTCGCCTCCGACCAGAAGACGAGGTTGGCGACGAAGCCCGCGCCGCCCGCGACATGCTTGCCGAGGCGCGCGAAATCGGCCGCGAGCAAGGTGAGGAAACCGGCCGCGATGCAGGCCAGAAGCACGACGAGGAGGGCGGGGAAGATCCGTCGGATCCGTCGCCGGTAGAATTCGCCCAGCAGCGCAAGGCCGCTCGCTTCCGACCGAAGCAGGATCGCGGTGATGAGATAGCCCGAGATGACGAAGAAGACGTCGACGCCGACGAAGCCGCCGGGCAGCCGTTCCGGGAAGGCGTGGAAGACGAGGACGGCGAGAACGGCGACGCTGCGCAAGCCATCGATGTCGGCGCGGTATTTCGCCGTGCTCGGAACCAGCAATTTCAACGTTAAGCTCCGGTATCCGGCGATGTGATCGACGCCTCTAGCACGGCGCTTCGCTCAGACAATCAGCCGGCGAGCGCGCTCGCGACAAGGGCGCGCACGTCGACGCGGGCGCGGAAGCGGGCGCCGAGGAGCGCGGTGCCGCTGATCTTGCGCTGGACGAACAGCAGGTCGGCGGGCGGCAGGTGCCAGCTTGCCTTGTCGGCGGCGATGCCCATCCCTTCCTGGCGCAGGATGTCGAGAAAGGCGCGGTCGCCGAAGTCGAAGGGGCCGGGCTTGTGGAGCTCGGCGAGCACCACCGCGACCATCCGGTCGAGGGCGGGGCCGTGGCGCTCGGCCACCGCCGCGTTGATGAAGCCCGCGGCGACCGCGCCGGCCTTCACCGCTTCGGCATGGTTCGCCAGCGCGGCGGAAAGCAGGGTGCGGTAGCCCTCGGCAATGGACGCCGGCACGTCCTGCGCGGCACCGAAGTCGAGGAGCGCGATCCGCCCGTCCTCGAGCAACCGGTAATTGGCGAAATTGGGGTCGGTCTGCATCACCCCGAACTCGAACAATTCGCGCAGCACGAGATCGACGATGCGGCCCATCGCCAGGTCGCGCTCCTCCTGCGGGGCGTCGTCAAGGGATTCGATCGGGCGGCTCTCGACAAAGCTCATCGCCAGCGCGCGGCCGGTGGTGAACTCGGGGTCGAGCGTCGGCACGACGAACTCGGGGCGGTCGGCAAGGAGCGCGCGATAGCGTTCGAGCTGGACGCCCTCGCGGCGGTAATCGGCCTCGCGGGCGAGTTGCGCCTTGGCCTCGGCGAGCAGTGGGGCGATGTCGAGCTCGGCCGGGAGCAGGCCCGAGACACGGAGCAGCGCGGCGACATTGTCGACGTCGGCGTCGATGCTCTCGGCGACGCCGGGATACTGGACCTTGATCGCCAGCGTGCGGCCGTCGAGCGTCTCGGCGCGGTGGACCTGGCCGATCGAGGCGGCGGCCACCGGATGCGCCTGGAAGCGCTTGAACCGGCGGCGCCAGTCGGCGCCCCATTCCTCGGTCAGCACCTGCGACAATTGCGCGGGCGGCATGTGGAAGGCGTTGCTGCGCAGCCGGGCGAGGATGTCGGTCAGCTCGGGCGGCAGGAAGTCGCCGCTGTCGAGGCTGATCATCTGCCCCAATTTCATCGCCGCGCCGCGCAGGTGGGCGAGGCGGTCGGCGACACGGGTGAGGTTACCCGGCGTCAGCAGGAGGTCGCGGGCCTTGGGGCGCTGGCCGTCGGCAAGGCGCCGCGCGCCCTCGGCCAGCATCCCGCCCGCGATCCCGCCCGCCAGCCGACCGAACTGGCCCGCGCGGGCGAAGCGCGAGCGGGGGACCGCGCGGCCCTTTTCCTCGCTCATGCCGCGAACCAGCGCTGAAGCTGCGGGCGGACGCGCAGGAAGCGGACGTAGGCGCGCTCGAGCAGGGCGAGGACGCGCGGGTTGCGGGCGGCGAGGCCGAGGGGCCGGAGCCAGGGAATCGCCCGCCACATCGCCGCGAAAGCTGCCGCACCGCTCAGCAGCCGACCATCTTCCTCCGCATGGAAACGGGCAAGGAGCGCGCCGCGGTCGATCGGGCAATTGTCGCCCGCTGCCGGATCGGCGACGTCGACGAAGCGGATCCGCCCGCGCCGGTCGAGCCGCCGCATCAGCGCGATCTCGCGCCGGCAAAGGGGGCAGGCCCCGTCGAACCAGACGATTGTCATGGGGCCGATATAGGTGGCGGGGGGCAGGGCGTTACCCCGCCTCAGGACCATGCCGCGTCAGGCGGGAAACAGGAGCCGCAGGGCCGCGGCCAGCTGCTCGCGGCTATAGGGCTTGGCGATCACCGGCGCGTCGCCCGGCCAGTCGATCCCGCCCTCGGCATATCCGGTCGCGAAGAGGAAGGGGATGCCGCGTTCGGCCAAAACCGCCGCGATGGGATAGCTCGTCTGTTCGTTGAGATTGACGTCGAGGATCGCGCCCTCGAACTCCTCGCCAGCCGCGGCAACCAGCCCCTCGGCGAGGCGATAGACGGGGCCGACCACCTCGAACCCCATGTCGAGAACGATGTCCTCGAGGGCGAAGGCGATGACGGGCTCGTCCTCGACCAGCAGGAGGCGGCGGGGCTCAGCCATAAGCGGGCATGGGGGCGTCGACGATGCAGCGCACGCCGCTCGGCTCGAAACGGATGACGACGCTTCCGCCGAGTTCGGCGGACAGGCCGCGCTCGATCATCCGGCTGCCGAAGCCGCGGCGGCTGGGCGCGGTGACGGGCGGACCGCCATGCTCCTTCCAGTCGAGATGAAGCCGGCCATCGTCCTTGCGCCAGCGGATGTCGACCGTCCCCGTCTCGCTGCTGAGGCTGCCATATTTGAGCGCGTTGGTGGCGAGCTCGTGGACCGCCATGGCAAGGCTGACCGCGACCTTGGGCGGGAGGAGGAGGTCGGGCCCGTCCATCCGGAATCGTTCGTCGTCCGAGCGAACCGCGGTGAAGGTGTCGCAGATCAGCCGGCGTAGCGGCACCGCTTCCCACTTCTCCTGCGTCAGGATTCCGTGCGCGGCCGACAACGCCCCCAGCCGGCCTTCGAAACGGGCAAGCTGCGCGGGCGTGGGATCGTCGCCCCTGAAGCTCTGCTGCGCGATGCTCTGGATGATCGCGAGAAGGTTCTTGGCGCGGTGGCTGAGCTCGTTGATGAGAAGCTGCTGGTGCGCGTCGGCGGCCTTGCGCTGGGTGATGTCCTGGATCGCCACCACCGCGATCTTGGCCTGACGGTCGTGGTCGATGATGGGCGCGGCATTGGCCAGCAGGTTGACGACGTGGCCGTCGGGACGGCGATAACGCAGTTCCTGATCGGTCACCGTTTCGCCCTGCACCGCGCGATAGAGCGGATAGGATTCAAGGGCGAGCGGCGCGCCCGTTTCATCGATCCCGCCGTATTGGTCATACTCCGTCGTGCCGACAGGCAGCGCCTTGTGGCCGAGTATCTCCTCCATCGCCTGGTTGTAGTTCACAATCTCGCCGTCCGAGACCCGGGCGATCGAGACCCCGACGGGCATCTGGTCGATCACGGCGCGAAGCTGCTCCTCGCTCTGCCGGACGCGCTCGACGGCCTCGCGGCGCTCGTCGACGTCGATCAGGGAACCGACATAACCAAGGTAGCGGCCCGTGCCGTCGAAGCGCGGTGCGGCCGCGTCGATGCACCAGCGATACGTGCCGTCGGCGCGGCGGAGGCGGAAGTCGGCCTCGTAGCGTGCCTGCGATTCGTTGGCGGCGAGAAAGGCGCGCTCGGTGCCGGGCCGGTCGTCCTCGTGGATCGCGTCGAGCCAGCCGAAGCCCTCGCCCTTGCCTTGCTCCTGGCCGGTGAATTCGTACCAGGTGCGGTTGAGGTAAATGCAATAGCCGCTCTCGTCGGTCATCCACAGCATCACCGGCGTATGATCGGCGATGTTGCGGAAGCGGTCCTCGCTTTCGCTCAGGATGACGGCCGAGCGGAAGCCGATGACATGCGCCCAGCTCCGCTCGGTGACCTCGGAGATGAGCGACAATTCGTCGGGCGACCAATCGCGCGGTTGGTCGTGGTTGACCGCCATCAAAGCGGCCAGCCGCCCGCCCTGCATGTAGGGCATGCAGACCGCCGCAGCGATTCCGAGCTCGGCGAGCGCCCCGGCTTCGACGGGCGAAAGGTCGGCGTTTGCGTCGCGCACAATGAGCGGGCGGCCGTTGCGAAGAGCGCCGGTGGCAGTCCCTCCGAAGGCGTCGAGGCTGTAGCGGCCGACAATGCTGCGGATCCCGGGCGCGGCCCAGTCGCCGCGAATATTGAAGGTGTCCTCGTCGGCCTCCAAGTCGGCGAAGGTCACGATCGAGACACCGAGGTGCTGCCCGAGCAGGCGCGCGGTCTCCTGCAAGATGCCGCCTGGCTCGCGATGGTCCCGGATCGCCTCGGACAGGCGGTCGAAGAAGGCGAGCCGCTCCACGCGGGCGGCTTGGGCGCGGGCGGCCTCGACCCGGCCGGTGGTCTCCATGACGACCGCGAGCACGCCCGCAGGGCGGCCGTCGTCGCCGAGCACCGGCGAATAGTCGAGGTCGAAGAATACCGTCTCGGGTCGCCCGTGGCGATGGAGCACCATCTCCTGGTCGCGGAAGGAAAGGGTCTCGTTGGCGAGGCCGACTTTCATCACGTGGTCGTTGAAGTCGGCGACTTCGGGCCAGCCTTCGCGGACGGGCCTGCCCAGCAGTTGCGGATGACGGCTGGCGGCGATCACCGAATAAGCGTCGTTGTAGAGCATGATGCCGTCGCTGCCCCACAGCATCGCCATCGGCACGGGCGAGCGGAGCAGAAGTCCCGTCGCCGCCTTGAGGCTGAGTGGCCAATTCTCGACCGGCCCCAAACTGTCGGACCAGTCGCGGGCCATGATCAGGGCGCCACATTCGCCGCCGCCATCGAGAAACGCAGGCATTGTCATGCGCTAGCGAAGCACAAGGCCGACGGAAAGGCCGACGTTGCACGGCAAGGCAGAAAGGCTAGGTGTCGGTCATGCCTTGCTACGCGCTCAACGGGATCGGCCCCTCTTTCGGCGAGGGGAGCTGGGTCGCGCCCTCGGCCGACCTCATCGGCGACGTCCGCCTCGGCGCGGGCGCGAGCGTCTGGTTCGGTGCGATCGTTCGGGCCGACAACACGCCGATCCTCATCGGCGATGGCAGCAACATCCAGGACGGGGCGGTCCTTCACAGCGACCCCCACGCGCCGCTGACCATCGGCCGCGAGGTCACGGTCGGCCACCAGGCGATCCTCCACGGCTGCACCGTCGCTGACGGAGCGCTGATCGGCATGGGCGCGCGGGTCTTGAACGGCGCCTTCATCGGCGAGCGCTGCATCGTCGGCGCCGGCGCGCTCATCCCTGAAGGCAAGACCTACGAGCCCGGCCATCTCATCGTCGGCGCGCCCGGGCGGATCGTCCGCGCGCTCAGCGAGGAGGAGCAGCAGATGCTCGCGGCGGGCGCGCTTCACTATGTCGAGAAAGCCCGGCTCTACGCCAGCGAGTTGCGGTTACAGCGCTGACACTTGAGGGGCGGCCGGGGCCACGCCAGATTGCCCTCCATGATCGAGATTCGCCCCTTCGCATCGCTCGGCCACGCCGATCACGGTTGGCTCGACGCGCGTCACCACTTCTCCTTCGCCAACTATTACGATCCGGCCCGCATGGGCTGGGGGAGCATCCGCGTCTGGAACGACGACCGGATCGCGGCCAAGTCTGGCTTCCCGCCGCATCCCCACCGCGACATGGAAATCGTCACCTATGTCCGGACCGGCGCGATCACGCACCAGGACAGCATGGGCAACAAGGGCCGGACCGGCGCCGGCGACGTTCAGGTGATGAGCGCGGGCCGCGGCGTCACCCATGCCGAATATAATCTCGAGGACGAGGAAACGACCCTGTTCCAGATCTGGATCGAGACCGACCGTCCGAATGCGACCCCGAGCTGGGGGGCGATGCCCTTCCCGCGCGAGGCCCGCAACGGCGCCTTCCAGCTCCTCGCCAGCGGCAATGCCGACGACGGCGCGCTCACGATCAACGCCGACGCGCGGATCCTCGGCGCGACCCTGCCGGCCGGCGGGCACATCGAGCTCGAAGCCGATCCCACGCGGCACCTCTATCTCGTCCCGTCCGCGCCGGTGCGCGTCAATGGGGTGGAGGCGGGGCCGCGCGACGGAATCGCGATCACCGGCGAGGCCAGCATCCGGATCGAGGGCGACGCCGACGCCGAGTTGGTGCTGGTTGACGCCCGCTGACCGGGCGGCGGCTTGCCGCGGCGCGGCGGGTGGTTCATTAGGGCGAGGAAATCCCTTTCCTTTTCATGTGAAACGCTGACGCCCCCGTGCCGCGGACCCTGCCTTTCCTCGCCTGCCTGCTGCTGAGCTTCGGCGCCGCCGCCAACGCGCAGACCACGACCACCCCCTCGAATGTCGTCGTGCCCACGCCGACGCCGCGCGAGGGGACGGTCGGGCCCGAGCAACTGCGCGACTTCTCGCTGCCCGGCACGCGCACCACCACCGCGCCGGCGACCAACGACAATACGCCGGCTCCGACGCCCCGCGCGACGGCGCCCGCGACGAGCCCCACGCCGCGGCCGGCCCCGACCGAGCGACCCGCGACTACCGCCAGCCCGACCGAGACCAGTCGCGCTCCCGCGCCGACTGCGCGCCCGGCCGAGACGACGGCTTCGCCGACGGTCGAGCGCAGCGCCCCTGTTGCCGTTCCGAGCCCCGTGCCGGTCGACCAGGGGACGATCCGTCCGACGCCCGCACTGCCCTCGACCGATCTTGGCGCACCGTCGACGAGCCTGCCGGTCTCGACACCCCTGCCGACGCCGACCGCAACCGAGGCGCCATCGTCGAACTGGTGGGCCTGGCTGATCGCCGCCGCACTCGCCGGCGGCGCCATCGCCCTGCTGTTCCACCAGCGGCGCCGGCGGAGTACTGCGGGCGGCTACGAGGAGCCGGTCGCGCCTTATGCGGAGCCGGCGCCCGAGCCCGTCCAGCCGGTTCGCCCGCTCGAGCGCGCCGCCCTGCAACCAGCGCCAGCGCCTGCGCCTTCGCCGGCTCCGGCACCCGCGCCGGCGCCCGCGCCGACTGGCATCGTCTCCACCCGCCTCCGCGCGGCGCCCGCCGCACCGGTAGCCGCGCCCACGGCGCCGGAGCCGGCCGTGCCCGTCGGTGCGGTGGTCAGCACGCGCCTTCGCTCGTGGATCGACCTCGACCTCGCGATGCGCGAGATCGTGATCGACAGCAGCGAGGCGATCCTTCGCTTCGATCTCGCCATCATCAACGGCGGCGCCGCGGCGGCGCGCGACGTGATCGTCGAGGCGCTCGCATTCAACGCGGGTGAGCAGCAGAGCGAGGAACTGCAGAAATTCTTCGCCCAGCGCGCCGGCAGCACCGACGGCATCCCCGAAATGGCGCCGATGGGCTCGGCCGTGGTCAGCCACGAGATCCGCATGCCGCGTGCCGCGATCCGCGCCTACGAGGCGCAAGGCCGAACCCTGTTTGTGCCGATCATCGCCTTCAACGCCAGCTACCGCGCCGGGGCGACCACCGGGCGGACCAGCGCCGCCTGGCTCCTGGGCCGCGAAATGCCTGGTTCGGAGCGCCTCGCGCCGCTTCTCCTGGGCGAGGGAAGCAGCCGGCTGCTCGGTCTCGGCGTGCGCCGCCTCGAGGATTCGGTGCGCCGCTGAAGCCATCAAGGCGTTGACAGGGTGGCTGCCGGGCGGCATTGGCGCCCGGCCTGACCTCGTGGAGAGGTGGCCGAGTGGTTAAAGGCAGCAGACTGTAAATCTGCCCGCGCAAGCGTACGCTGGTTCGAATCCAGCCCTCTCCACCATCAACCACCAATATCGGTGCGTTTTGATCTAGGTTGTTGCCGAAAATCAGGTAATTCTCATGAAGATCGCGAATCGCTTTGGTGCGCTCGCGAATCATTGCCATGAGCACCTTGAGACCGGTTTCCTAACTATTGGCAGAAAACGGCAGATTTCCGGTGTGATTTCCAGCTCGATTACGGACTAACTCAAGTTTGTCTTTTCTGGTAATAAAACAGCATGACCTCTCATGCTTCGGCACTGTGCAGGTCGACAGGGGTGAATGAGCTGGTCGGGGGCCAAGGCTCTTCAGGTCCGGTCGGGGAGGCCGGGATCGATCGCTGCTCGAGACTGAGCAGCGGTCAGCTTGAAGTGCTTCGTCTCGTCAACAACCATCTCAATTCGAAGGAGATCGCCGGCGCGCTCGGGATCTCCAGCCACACCGTCGACCAACGCGTTCGTGGTGCGATCCGCACCCTTGGCGTCACCCGCCGGAGCGAAGCCGCGCGCTTGGTCGCCGCCTACGACCGCGCGCTGGGCATCATCACCCCCTCCGACGCGGCATATCAGCGATTGATACATCAAGCGCCGGATATCGACCCCGATCCGGTCCGACCGCAAATCGATGAGGCGGTCAGTTTTCAGATTCGGCACGCTGATCGCACAGGGGGGGTCGGGGCGGAACGCCTCGAAACCGAGCAGAGGTCAACGCACCGGCCCCTTCTGTTACTTCCGTGGTCGACACCACATCACCCCCGCAACGGGTGGAGCGTGGGACAACGGTTGGCCGCGATCGTCTCCGTTGCGATCGCCGCCAGCTTTTCGGCCGGGATGCTCCTCGCGGGCCTCGAGAGTCTGGCTCGCCTGGTAAGTCCCTGACGATCCCCTCGCGTCCTCCAAGCGGACGGACACCAAATTCGGCAGCCCGCGGGTTGCGAAGAGGAGAGGTCATGCGCAGGCAGATTCTTGAACAAACCGCTCTTGAAGTCGCCAACCAGGTCCGCGCGGTCGAGGACAGCATCGAGGCCGCATTGATCGAACTCGCCGAACTCCAGAACCGCATGATCCGCGCCCGCTCCGTCGCCGGTGTCGGCATCTCGACCGGCCATGGCGCGCTCGAGCAGGTCGCCGTGTCGCTCCAGGCGCTGGTCCATGCCCGTGGGGGCATGGCCAACTGCCATTCGCAGCTGGTCGAGGCGAAGCAGCGTGTCCCCGGCCTGCGGACGGTCGCATTCGGCGACGGCGTCGAATGCCCGCCGCCGGGAGCGCTCGGCCCGCTTCGAGTGGTGGCTTGACAGCGAGCAACCCTCTTCCGGTCAAAGCGCCGTCGTCCTCCGGGCGGCGGTGCTTCCGCATGGGTGCGACACGCCGATGCGCCTGATCTTCTATTATTCCTTCCTGTTCGCGGTGGTCGCCATCGCCTTCTGGCGCGGCCGCCGGGAGGAGCGCGTCGCCGCCGTCACCTGCCTCGTCGGCACGCTCGTCACCGCGCTTGGCGCGGGCGCGATGTCGCATCGCTTCGCCGACTTCAACAGCCTCCTCTTCCTTGCCGACCTCGGCGTCTTCGTTTCATTCCTGGCCATCGCGCTGAGGACCGAGCGCTTCTGGCCGATCTGGGTGGCAGGGCTGCAGCTCACCGCGACCAGCGTCCACCTGCTCAAGCTCATCAATCCCGACCTGATGCGCTTCGTGTTCGGCGCGGCGCTCGCCTTCTGGTCCTATCCGATCCTCGCGCTGATCGCGGTCGGGGCCTTTCGGACGCGGCTGGTCGAGGGCTGGCGCCGCGACCTGATTGCCTGAGGCGCGCTGAGCCCCTAGCGCTGTCGCGGCCATGTCCGAAACGCCGCTGGTCCTCGCCATTCTCGACGCGCTGGAAGAGCCGGCGCTGCTCGTCGCTGGCCAGCGGACCCGGGCGGCCAATGCGGCGGCCGAGGCACTCCTCGGCCGCGACCTCGTCGACCAGGACGTCCGCTTCGCCATCCGCCAGCCCCAGGCCCTCGACGCGATCCGCGCGCGCCGGGCAGGCGCCTTCGAGGTGCGCGGGATCGGCGGGGTCGACCGGATCTGGGAAGTCGCGCTGACGCCGCTGTCGGGCGAGCTCCTGCTGGTCCGGCTGATCGACCGCTCGGCCCGGCGCGCGGCGGAAAAGGCGCAGGTCGATTTCGTCGCGAATGCGAGCCACGAGCTGCGCACCCCGCTCGCCGCCGTGCTCGGCTTTTCCGAAACGCTCGCCGAGGAAGGCGAACTGCCCGAGCCCCTGCGCCGCCGCTTCGGCCAGCAGATCCACGACCAGGCCGGCCGCATGATGCACATCATCCGCGACCTGATGAGCCTGTCGCGGATCGAGGCCGATCGCTTCAGCGAGCCGCGCCAGCAGGTCGACCTGGCTGCCCTCGTTCGCGAGAGCGTCACCGCGGCGGCGCATCTCGCCGAGGAGCGCGGCTGCGCGATCAGTGTCACCGTCGAGACCGCCAGCGCGCTCGTGCGCGGCGACCATGGACAGCTTCGCCAGCTCGCCGACAACCTCGTCGCCAACGCCATCCGCTACGGTTGCCGGCCCGACACCCCGCCGATCGCGGTGCGCGTCGGACAGGCAGGGCAATGGCTCCGCCTCAGTGTCCGCGACCATGGAGAGGGCATCGCCGCCGAGCATCTCCCCCGCCTCACCGAGCGTTTCTACCGGGTCGATTCGGCGCGCAGCCGCGACGGCGGCGGAACCGGGCTAGGCCTCGCCATCGTCGCCCAGATCGTCGAGCGTCACCGCGGCCTGCTCGATATCCGGAGCACGCCGGGCGAGGGTACCGAGGTCGCGGTGAGGCTGCCCGCGCTCTGACGAGCCGGCCACTGTCACGGTTCTGTCATTCCCGCGTCACATGGCAGCCGCGCACGCGGCGCTAAGGGCGGCGCGGGGGGCGTAATGCCCGACATGATGAAAAGGGATTCGACCATGGCCAGGATCTGGCTCGCGCTTCCGCTTGCCGCCGCGCTCACCGCTTGCGGCGGTGGTGGCAACAATGCCGCCCAGCAGATCAAGATCGTCGGTTCGTCGACGGTCTATCCGTTCACCACCGCGGTCGCCGAGGCGTTCCAGAAGGCGAATCCGGGCACCAGCGTGATCGTCGAATCGACCGGCACCGGCGCGGGCATCAAGCTCTTCTGCGAGGGCGTCGGCTCCAAGTTCCCGGACATGGTCAACGCGTCGCGGCCGATGAAGAAGAGCGAATATGACAATTGCGTCGCGGCCGGCGCCAAGCAGATCATCGAAGTGCCGATCGGGATCGACGGCCTGACTCTGATCGAATCGAACAAGGCCGAGCCGCTCAAGGTCAGCCTCGCCGACATCTACGCCGCGGTCGCCGCCAACCCTTATGGCAAGGGCCCGAACAAGGCGCAGACCTGGAAGGACGTCAATCCGGCGCTTCCCGCGATCAAGATCCGCGTCCTCGGCCCGCCGCCGACCAGCGGCACCCGCGACAGCTTCGCCGAGCTGATGCTCACCAAGGGCTGCGAGAGCGACCCCGCGATGAAGGCGCTCAAGAAGAGCGACGAGGCCAAGCACAAGGACCTGTGCACCAAGGTTCGCGAGGACGGCGTGTTCGTCGAGGCGGGCGAGAACGACAATCTTCTCGTCCAGAAGGTCGAGAGCGATCCGGGCACCATCGGCGTGCTGGGCTATAGCTTCCTCGCCGAGAATGCCGACAAGATCCGCCCGGTCGAGATCGACGGCGTCGCGCCGACCGAGGCGACCATCCAGAACCTGTCCTATCCGGGCGCCCGCAAGCTCTACATCTACGTCAAGGGCGAGCATGCGGCGGTGAAGCCGTCGATCAAGGCCTTCCTCGCGCAATATGCCAAGGAATGGGCGACCGGCGGTCTGCTCGAGAAGCGCGGGCTGGTGCCGTTCACCGGCGCGGATGCGCAGGGCGCGACCAAGGCGGCGACCGAGATGACGCCGCTCGACGCCAAGAACCTCAAGTAAGCCTCATCACGTGAGCCTGCTCGTCGGCCTTCTCCTGGTTCTCTGCGTCGCGGGCGCGGTCTTCGTGGTGGCACGGGGACGCGCGGCCGCGCTGCGGACGGCCGGGCCGGGCCGGCGGCGGCTCAACAGCCTGCCGGGCTATCACGGCAGCTACGCCTTCCTATGGGCGATTGTCCCCGCGCTCATCTTTCTCGCCGTCTGGACCCCGATCCAGAGCCGGCTCGTCGAGCAGTCGGTGATCGCCAGCCCGGCCGGCCAGACCCTCCCCGACTTCGACCTCGCCCGCGACAGCATCCTCCAGGAAGCCCGCGCGGTCGCGACCGGCGCGAGCGACCTTGCCTTCAATCCCGCCGCCAATGCGCTGGTGCCGGTCTACCAGTCGGCGCTCGGCAAATACGGACTGATCGGCGGCGGGTTCGCCCTGCTGCTCGCGCTGGCCGGCGGGGGCTGGGCCCTGTCGCGGGTCAGCGTCGACCTGCGTGCCCGCACCGGGGTCGAGCGCTGGTTGATGGGCCTCCTCGTCGCCGCCTCGCTGATCGCCATCCTGACGACCTTCGGGATCGTGCTCTCGCTTCTGTTCGAGACCTTGCGCTTCTTCTCGATGGTGCCCGCGGGCGACTTCCTGTTCGGAACCAGCTGGTCGCCGCAGGTCGCGATCCGCGCCGACCAGGCGGGCTCGTCGGGCGCGTTCGGCTCGATCCCGCTGTTCTGGGGCACGATCTTCATCGGCGCGATCATCGCCATGATCGTCGCCATTCCGCTCGGGCTGATGAGCGCCATCTACCTCACGCAATATGCGCATGAGAAGGTCCGCAAGGTCCTGAAGCCGCTGCTCGAGATCCTCGCGGGCGTGCCGACCGTGGTCTATGGCTATTTCGCCGCGCTGACCGTCGCGCCGCTGGTCCGCGACCTCGGCCTCGCGATCGGGATCGAGAGTGCGTCGAGCGAGAGCGCGCTCGCCGCCGGCCTCGTCATGGGCGTGATGATCATCCCCTTCGTCAGCTCGATGGCCGACGACAGCATCGCCGCCGTGCCCCAGTCGATGCGCGACGGCAGCCTCGCCATGGGCGCCACCCGCTCCGAGACCATCCGCAAGGTCATCCTCCCGGCCGCGCTCCCGGGCGTCGTCGGCGGCGTGCTCCTCGCGGTCAGCCGCGCGATCGGCGAGACGATGATCGTGGTCATGGCCGCGGGGCTTGCCGCCAATCTCACCGCCAACCCTTTCGGCAGCGTCACCACGGTCACCACCCAGATCGTGCAGCTGCTCACCGGCGACCAGGAATTCGACAGCCCCAAGACCCTCGCCGCCTTCGCGCTCGGCCTGGTGCTGTTCCTCGTCACCCTGCTCCTCAACCTCATCGCGCTCCGGGTCGTGCGCAAGTATCGGGAAGCTTATGAATAGCGCCACCCGTCGCTGGTCGAGCGAGGCGATGAACAAGCGCGTCGCCCGCCGTTATGCCGCCGAGCGCCGCTTCAAGGCGCTTGGGCTCCTCGCCATCGGCATCAGCCTCGCGTTCCTCGTCTTCCTGCTGGTCACCATGACGGTGCGCGGGATCGGCGGGTTCAGCGCCGGCTTCCTGTCCGCCAGCGACGCGACCGACCCGGCCGCGGCGGGCGTGTGGGGGGCGCTCAAGGGCTCGTTCCTGACCATCGTCGTGACGATGGCGCTCGCCTTTCCGGTCGGCGTGCTCGCCGCCATCTACCTCGAGGAGTTCGCCCGCCGGAACCGGTGGAACGACTTCATCGAGGTGTCGATCAACAACCTCGCCGCGGTCCCGTCGATCATCTTCGGCCTCCTCGGCCTCGCGGTGTTCCTCAACTTCATGCACCTGCCGCGCTCGGCCGCGCTGGTCGGCGGACTGACGCTCGCGCTCATGACCATGCCCGTGATCGTCATCGCCGGGCGCAACGCGATCAAGGCGGTGCCGCCCTCGATCCGCGACGCGGCATTGGGCGTCGGCGCGTCCAAGATGCAGGTGGTCTTCCACCACGTCCTGCCGCTGGCGCTCCCCGGCATCCTCACCGGCACGATCATCGGCATGGCCCGCGCGCTGGGCGAGACCGCGCCGCTGCTGATGATCGGGATGCGCGCCTTCATCGCCTCGCCCCCGCAAGGCTTCACCGATCCCGCCACGGTTCTTCCGGTCCAGATCTTCCTCTGGTCGGACGAGGTCGACCGCGCCTTCGTCGAGAAGACCAGCGCCGCCATCATCGTGCTGATGCTGTTCATGCTCCTCATGAATGGCCTCGCCATCTATCTTCGCAATCGCTTCGAGCGCCGCTGGTAAGGCCGCACCCATGACCGACGAAAAACAGCCGATCCTCACCAATTCGACGGTGCCCTTCCCCTCGGTCGCGGTGGCCGCCGAGGCGGCGCGCGACGGGGCCGTTACCGGCACCGAGCCCGACGCCCTCGCCTCGGGGGATGCGCCCGCGCGCCAGCCCGATCAGGTCGGCGGCCCCGAGCCCAAGATGCGGGCCACCGACGTGCGCGTATTCTACGGCCAGAAGGAGGCGCTCAAGGGCGTCTCGATCGAGGTCCACGACGACAAGGTCACCGCCTTCATCGGCCCGTCGGGCTGCGGCAAGTCGACCTTCCTGCGCTGCCTCAACCGGATGAACGACACGATCGCGGGCGCGCGGGTGACCGGCACGATCCTCCTCGACGGCGAGGACATCACCGCGCCCGAGATGGACGTCGTCCAGCTCCGCGCCCGCGTCGGCATGGTGTTCCAGAAGCCCAACCCGTTCCCCAAGTCGATCTTCGAGAACGTCGCCTACGGTCCGCGCATCCACGGTCTGGCCCAGGGCAAGGACGAGCTCGAGGCCATCGTCGAGAAGAGCCTTCGCCGTGCCGGCCTGTGGGAGGAGGTCAAGGACCGCCTCGCCGAGAGCGGCACCGCGCTGTCGGGCGGCCAGCAGCAGCGCCTGTGCATCGCGCGCGCCATCGCGGTCGATCCCGAGGTCATCCTGATGGACGAGCCCTGCTCGGCGCTTGATCCCATCGCCACCGCCAAGATCGAGGAGCTGATCCACGAGCTTCGCGGCCGCTATGCGATCGCCATCGTCACCCACAACATGCAGCAGGCCGCGCGCGTCAGCCAGCGGACCGCCTTCTTCCACCTCGGCGAGCTGATCGAATACGGCAAGACGAGCGACATCTTCACCAATCCGCGCGAGCAGCGCACCCAAGATTACATCACCGGCCGCTACGGCTGAGGGGGACTGACCACGTGGCTACCAACGGACACACGCTCAAGGCGTTCGACGAGGATCTCGACCGGCTGCGCGCGCTCATCACCGAGATGGGCGGACGCGCCGAGCATGCGATCATCGAGGCAATGCGCTGCCTTTCGGAGCGCGACCTCGACGGCGCCCGCGAGGTCATCGCCGCCGACAAGCGGATCGACGAACTCGAGACCGAGACCGAGCGCCGCGTGATCCAGCTCATCGCGCTCCGGGCGCCGATGGCCGGGGACCTGCGCGACGTGGTCGCCGCGCTCAAGATCTCGGGCGTGGTCGAGCGGATCGGCGACTATGCCAAGAACATCGCCAAGCGCGTCGCGGTGCTCGAGAATGCCGCCAAGATCGAACCCTTGTCGCTGCTCCCCGAGATGGCGCGGATCGCGACCGGCATGGTCCATGACGTGCTGAACGCGTTCGTCCAGCGCGACGCCGAGGCCGCGCTCCGGGTCTGCGCCCGCGACAAGGCGGTGGACGATTTCTACGACAGCGTCTTCCGCACGCTCCTCACCCACATGATGGAGAACCCGCACAACATCGGGCAGTCGGCGCACCTCCTGTTCGTCGCCAAGAACCTCGAGCGGGTCGGCGATCACGCCACCAACATCGCCGAGATGGTCTATTATGCGGCGACCGGCCAGACCATGGCCGACCGGGTCAAGGGCTCGGAAGGGATCGGTCTCTGATGGCCGCGCAAGGGCGCCTTCTCCTCGTCGAGGACGATCGCTCGCTCGCCGAGCTCATCACCTTCCACTTCGAGCGCGAGGGCTATGCCGTCACCCGCACCGGTGACGGCGAGGAAGCGCTGATCCTCGCCGAGGAAGTGCGCCCCGACCTCATGGTCCTCGACTGGATGATCGAGGGGATCAGCGGGATCGAGGTCTGCCGCCGCCTCCGCCGCCGCCCGGCCACCTCGAACCTCCCGATCCTCATGCTCACCGCGCGCGGCGAGGAGGACGACCGGATCCGCGGGCTCGAGACCGGGGCCGACGACTATATCACCAAGCCGTTCAGCCCGAAGGAGCTGGTCGCCCGCGCCGCCGCCGTGCTCCGCCGGGTCCGTCCCGCGCTCGCCGCCCAGACGCTCGACTATGCCGGGCTCGAGATGGACATCGGCGCGCACCGGGTGAAGCGCGACGGCAAGACGCTGTCGCTCGGGCCCACCGAATACCGCCTCCTGCGCCACTTCCTCGAGCATCCCGGCCGGGTCTTCTCGCGCCAGCAATTGCTCGAGACCGTCTGGCCGCACAGCGAGGAGATCGAGCTCAGGACCGTCGACGTCCACATCCGCCGCCTGCGCCTCGCGCTCGGCGAGCCTGATCTCATCCGCACTGTCCGCAGCGCGGGCTATGCGCTCGACGGCGACGGCAACGCCTGAGGCTCAGCTCAGCCGGCTGAGGATCGCGACGAGACTCGCCCCGGCGCTGAGCAGGAAGGCGACTACGATCAGCGCCATGTAGGTGGCACGCGAATTGGCCGCCGCGACGGCGTCCTGGTCGATCCAGTAGCGGCCCTCGCCTGCGCTCCGCAGCAGGCCCTTGTCGGCCAGTGCCCGCACCACCTTGTCCGCGCCCTTGAGGCTGAGGTCGGGCGCGGCGGCGGTCTTGGCGTTGACCGCCCCCTTCTTCTTCAGGTCGGCCAGCACGCCGCTGCTGCTCGCCTGGCCCGCGTTCGCCGCGTTGATGATGGCGGTGGTGAGGATCGGATTGGCCATGCCCGCCAATCTATCGGAACCGTCGCGCCTCCCCAAGCGATTCCCTTGCGTAACGATTTTCTCGTGGAGCTTGCACCATGGCCGCTCGTCCCAGCTGGCGCGGACAGATCCGCCTCGCCCTCGTCTCGATCCCGGTCGAAATCTACCCGGCGTCCAAGTCGGGCGCGGGAATCGCCTTCCACCAGATCCACGAGCCTTCGGGCAAAAGGATCAAATATGAGAAGGTCGTGCCGGGCGTCGGCCCGGTCAGCACCGACGACATCGTCAAGGGCTTCGAGATTTCGAAGGGCGAGTATGTCCTTCTCGAACCCGAGGAGATCGAGAGCGTGAAGCTCGAGAGCCGCAAGACGCTCGAACTCGCGCATTTCGTCGACGTCGACGACATCGACCCGCTGTATTACGAAAAGCCCTATTTCGTCGTGCCCGCCGACGACCTCGCCGAGGAAGCATTCATCGTCCTGCGCGAGGCGCTGCGCCGGGCGCGCAAGGTCGGGGTCGGCCAACTCGCCATGCGCGGGCAGGAATATGTCGTCGCGATCAAGCCGTGCGGGCGCGGCATGCTGATGGAAACGCTCCGCTACGCCGACGAACTCAACAAGGCGTCGAGCTATTTCCGCGACATCGAGGACGCCGAGCCCGACGCCGACCTCCTCGAACTCGCCACCACCTTGATCGACAAGAAGAGCGGCAAGTTCGACGCGGGCGAATTCCACAATCGCTACGTCGATGCGTTGAAGGGCCTGATCGAGGAGAAGCGCAAGAAGAAGGGCGGGGGTCTCGTCATCCAGGACAAGGACTCCGACAAACCCGCGAAGAGCAACGTCATCGACCTGATGGCGGCCCTCAAGAAGAGCCTCGGCGACGGCGGGGAAAGCGCCGCGAAGCCTGCCGCGAAGAAACCCGCCGCGACGAAGAAATCCGCGCCGGCGAAGAAGACCGCTGGAGGAAAGAGGTAGGGCCCGATGGCGCGTGCCCCTCGCCCGACCGGCCTCGGCATCGAGACCTACAACGCCAAGCGTGACTTCGCGAAGACCGGCGAGCCCAGGGGCCGCAAGCGCAAGGGCAAGGGCGACAGCTTCGTCGTCCAGAAACATGACGCGACCCGTCTTCACTACGATTTCCGCCTCGAACTCGACGGCGTGCTGAAAAGCTGGGCGGTCCCGCGCGGGCCCTCGCTCGATCCCAGGACCAATCGCCTCGCGATGCGGACCGAGGACCATCCGCTCGACTATGGCAGCTTCGAGGGCATCATCCCGGAAGGCGAATATGGCGGCGGCACGGTCATGCTGTGGGACCGCGGCCGCTGGATCCCGCATCCCGACAAGGACCCGAGGAAGACGCTCGAGGAAGGCCACCTCCACTTCACCCTCGAAGGCGAGCGGATGAAGGGCGAGTGGGTGATGTTCCGGATGAAGCCCAAGCCCGGCGAGAAGGGCGAGGCGTGGATGCTCAAGAAGGTCACCGACGCGGAGGCCAGGCCGGACGAGGGCGACGCACTGGTCGAAGCCTGCCTGACCAGCGTGGACACCGGCCGGAGCATGGCCGAGATCGCCGCCGGAGAGGATGTCTGGGAATCGAACAAGACCGGAAAGAAGGGTGGCCGGACCACCCGCAAGGTCGAGATGCCACCGGCGTTCGAAGCGCCCCAGCTCGCCACGCTCGCCGACCATGTCCCGACCGGGAGCGGCTGGGTCCACGAATATAAATATGACGGCTATCGCCTGCTCCTGAGCGTCGGCGGCGGCGGGGCGCTGGCCTTCACCCGCAATGGCAAGGACTGGAGCGAGCAGTTTGCGCCGCTGGTCGAGGCGGCCGCTGCGCTTCCCCCCGGCTGCCTGATCGACGGCGAGGCGGTGGCGCTGAACGAGAAGGGCAAGCCCGACTTCCAGCTGATGCAGGCGACGGTGAAGCGCGGTCACGGCAAGGCCGGGCCGACCATCGCCTACTACGCCTTCGACCTGCTGATCGATCGCGGCGAGGATATCCGCAAGCTGCCGCTGCTCGAGCGCAAGGAGCGGCTCGCCGCTTTGCTCAAGACCGCCGGCCCGCCGCTGATGTTCGGCGACCATGTCGTCGGCAAGGGCGAGCAACTGTTCGAGGCGATCTGCAAGGAGGGCGGCGAGGGGATCATCTCCAAGCGCGCCGACGCCGCTTATGCGGGCAAGCGCACGCGCGACTGGCTCAAGATCAAGTGCATCGCGCGGCAGGAGTTCGTGATCGTCGGCTGGCAGGCGAGCGACAAGCGCCGCGGCTTCCGCTCCCTCCACCTTGCCGTCAATGACGCCGGCACGCTGCGCTACGTCGGCAAGGTCGGCACCGGCTTCGACACCGCGACCATCGAAGACCTGTCGGGGCGGATGGTAAGCATTGCGCGCGACGAACCCGCGCTCGACGTGCCCCGCGCCGCCCGCCGCAGCTCGACCTGGATCGAGCCGAGCCTTGTGGCCGAGATCGCCTACACCGAATTCACCGCCGACGGCGTGCTCCGCCACCCGAGCTTTCTCGGGCTGCGCGAGGACAAGAAGGCCAAGGACGTCGTCCTCGAAACGCCGGTCGCCGACGAACCCAGGCCCAAGGCCAAAGCCGCGAAGAAGGCGAAAACCCTCCGCACCGCCGCCGACTTCGACCTTCGCCTGACCTCCGCCGACCGCGTCATCTTCCCCGAGGACGGGCTCACCAAGGGCGACCTCGCCAATTATTATGCCGCGATCGCCGAGCTCCTCATGGTCGACCTTCGCGACCGCCCGATGACCCTCATCCGCTGCCCCTCGGGCCGCGCGAAGAAGTGTTTCTTCCAGAAACATGACAGCGGCGCGATGGGCGCGCACGTGCTGCATGTCCCCGTCAAGGAAGGCGACGGTAAGACCGAGGACTATCTCTACGTCGACGAAGCCATCGGCGCGCTCGAATGCGTGCAGATGAACACCATCGAGTTCCACGGCTGGGGCAGCCGGATCGATCCGCTCGAGATGCCCGACCGGCTGGTGTTCGACCTCGATCCCGACGAGGGGCTCGGCTTCGACAAGGTGAAGGCCGCCGCGCTGCGCCTGCGCGACCTCCTGGCCGACCTCGGGCTCGAGACCTTCCCGCTGCTGTCGGGCGGCAAGGGCATCCACGTCATCGCGCCCTTGGACCAGAGCCGCGACTGGCCGACGGTGAAGAGCTTCGCCGAACGCTTCAGCCGCGCCATCGCCGAGGCCGAGCCCGAGACCTTCACCGCCAACATCCGCAAGAACCAGCGCACCGGCCGGATCTTCCTCGACTGGCTCCGCAACCAGCGGGGGAGCACGGCCGTCCTGCCCTACAGCGCCCGCGCCCGCGAAGGCGCGCCCGTTGCGGTGCCGGTCGCCTGGGACGAACTGCCGGACCTCAAGGCCGCGAACGCCTGGTCGATCCGCGACGCTGGCGAATTGCTCGACCGGGCCGGTTCGAAAGCCTTGCGGGGCTGGGGCCAGGCCAAGCAGGCCCTTCCCGACTTCTAGCGGTCGGCGAACCCGTCGGTCGCGCGGATCAGCTGGTCGAGCACGCCCGGCTCGCTGTAGAGGTGCCCGCCGTCGGCGATGATGTGCAGCCTCGCCTCGGGCCACGCCTTGTGCAGCTCCCATGCCGCTTTGGGCGGGGTGCAGCTGTCATGCCGCCCCTGGACGATGACGCCCGGGATGTGCCGGATCTTCTCGACCCCGCGCAGCAGCTGCCCTTCCTCGAGCCAGCCGCCCGCACGCATATAATGGTTCTCGATCCTCGCCACCGCGATCGCCTTGGCGGGCTCGGTGAACTCCTCGATCACCGACGGATCGGGGAGCAGGGTGACGGTCACGCCCTCCCACTTGCTCCACGCCTTGGCCGCTTCGAGCTGGACCGTCTCGTCCTCGCTGGTCAGCCGGCGATGATAGGCCGCCATCATGTCCCCGCGCTCGTCCTCGGGGATCGGCGCGGCGAAGTCGTCCCACCCGTCGGGATAGACCTGCGACGCGCCGCCTTCCTCGTAGAGCCAGTCGACCTCACATTGGTCGAACAGGAAGATGCCGCGAAGGACCAGCTCGGTCACCCGCTCCGGATAGGCCTGGGCGTAGGCGAGGGAGAGCGTCGAGCCCCAGCTGCCACCAAACACCTGCCAGCGCTCGCAGCCCATCACCTGCGTCCGCAGCTTCTCGATATCCTCGACGAGATGCCACGTCGTGTTCGCCTCGAGGCTCGCAAAGGGCGTCGAGCGCCCGCAGCCGCGCTGGTCGAAGACGAGGACGTGGTAGCGCGCCGGATCGAACTGCCGCCGGTGCGACGGGCTCGCCCCGCCCCCCGGACCGCCGTGAAGGAAGACGACCGGCTTGCCTTGCGGATTGCCGCACAATTCCCAGTAGAGCCGGTGCCCGTCGCCGACGTCGAGCATGCCGGTGCGATAGGGTTCGATCGGCGGATAAAGGGTGCGGCGCTCATCCATCGTCAGAAACTCAGCTCGTCGTAGACCTTCGAAACGTCGCCCGCCCAATCGCCATTGTACCAGGCGAGCAGGCGGTCGGCCGGGGTGATCCCGCTCGCCACGACGTCACGCAACGGATCGAGGAAACCCACCTCGTTGGTGCCACCGGCGTCGAGCTGCGCTCGGGCGGAGAGGCCGGCCGAGGCGATGTCGACGACCTTGGCCGCGAGCTCGCGCATCGTGCCGCCGCCGGGCACCGGCGCCTCGAGCGCCATCGCCGGCACGTCCGAGCGAAGCTGCTCGCGCTCCGCGATGTTCCAGTGCTTGACGAGGTCCCAGGCCGCGTCGAGCGCGCCGGCGTCGTAGAGGAGGCCCACCCACAGCGCCGGCAGCGCGCAGATGCGGCCCCAGCGTCCGCCGTCGGCACCGCGCATTTCGAGAAAGCTCTTCAGCCGCACCTCGGGGAAGGCGGTCGACAGATGGTCGGTCCAGTCGGCGACGGTCGGCTTCTCGCCCGGCAGCTGCGGGAGCCTGCCCTCGAGGAAGGCGCGGAAGCTCTCGCCTGCGCAATCGATATACTTGCCGTCGCGCATCACGAAATACATCGGCACGTCGAGCGCGTAGTCGCAGTAGCGCTCGTAGCCGAACCCCTCGTCGAACACGAACGGGATCATGCCGGTGCGGTGCGGATCGGTGTCGGTCCAGATGTGGCTGCGGAAACTCTTGAAGCCGTTGGGCTTGCCCTCGGTCAGCGGCGAATTGGCGAAGAGCGCGGTCGCGACCGGTTGCAGCGCCAGCCCGACCCGGAACTTCTTCACCATGTCGGCTTCGGAACTATAGTCGAGATTGACCTGAATGGTACAGGTCCGGAGCATCATGTCGAGCCCGAGGCTGCCCACCCGCGGCATGTGCCGGAGCATGATCGCGTAGCGGCCCTTGGGCATGATCGGCAGCTCGGCGCGGCTCTTGTCGGGCCACATGCCGAGCCCGAGGAAGCCGAGCCCCAGCTTGTCGCCGACCGCCTTCACCTGCTCGAGATGCCGCCCGGCCTCGGCGCAGGTCTCGTGCAGGTTGACGAGCGGCGCGCCCGACAATTCGAGCTGGCCCGCGGGCTCGAGGCTGATCGTCCCGTCGCGTCCGGTCAGCGCGATGACCTTGCCGCCTTCCTCGACCGGGACCCAGCCATAGTCGGTCAGCCCCATCAGGAGGTCGCGGATCCCGCCGGGCTCGTCCCAGGAGGGCGCGCGGTGGTCGGCGGTGCGATAGACGAACTTCTCGTGCTCGGTCCCGATGCGCCAGCGTTCGGGCGGCTTCTCACCGCCGGAAAAGACCGACAGGAGATCGTCGCGCCCTTCGATGAGGGGACTGTCGGACAGGTCGGTGCGCGTGGTCATGGTCGCCGCGTTAGCGCCAATCGCCGGCGCTCGCCATATACAGGCTTACGGCTGCCAAAGCGGCAGTTTCGGCGCGCAGGATCCGAGGTCCCAGCCCGATCCCGCTCGCGCCGGCCGCGAGGATCGCGTCGCGCTCGTCGGGCGTGAACCCGCCCTCGGGCCCGATCAGGATGCAGGCCGCCGCGCCGGGTGTCACCGCTTCGCCCAAGGGCCTCCCGCCGGTCTCGTCGGCGAACAGGATCGGCGCGGGCGGGTCGCTGAGCAGTTTCGCGAGCGGCATCGACTCCGCGATCTCGGGCAACCGGGTCCGCCCGCATTGCTCGGCCGCCTCGACCGCGATCAGCGCGAGCCGCGCCGGGTTCATCCGCTCGACCACGGTGCGCTGCGTCACCACCGGCTGCAGCCGCGCGACGCCGAGCTCGGTCGCTTTCTCGACCAGCCATTCGAGCGGCGCGCGCTTGACCGGCGCGAAGGCGAGCGTGAGCGGCGGCAGCACCTCGGCCTCGCGCGTGCGCTCGACCACCTCGAGAACCAGCCGCTTCTTCGTCGCCCCGCGGATCGCCGCGCGCCACTCGCCGCTCGCCCCATCGAACAGCAGCACCTCCGCGCCCTCGCCCAGGCGGAGGACATTGGCGAGGTAATGCGCGGGCTTGCCCTCGAGCAGCACCGCCGCGCCGTCGGCCAGCGGCTGCTCGACGAACAGCCGGGGAAGTGCGCGGGGCGGCCAGGCGGGAGTGGCGGGCATCGCCGACGCGCTACCGCCCGGCGCGCCGCGCAACAAGGTCCACTCCTCGCCCCTGCTTAACCAAATCGAGAGGTTGCGCCCTTATGCCCGGACGCCTTGGGATCGTCAGGAGGTCGCGTTGCGTTCAATCGGATACATGATGGCGCTGGCCGGCGCGGCCTTCTTCGCCACCGCGGCATCGGCCGAGCCGACCGAGGCCGACCTCTCGCTCGGCGCAGAGGTCAGGTCCTTCTGCAAGATCGACGCGCCCGCCGGGGACGTCGGTGAGGATGGCGCGATCGGCCTCGTCGCCGAGACCTGCAACATGCCCGGCGTCTACCGCGTCAGCGCGAGCTTCACCAACCTTGCCGCGGGCACCGTTCGCGCCGGGACCGAGCGCGCCGCGATCGGCGATGATGGCGTCGCGATCTTCACCGCCAGCGGCCCGCGCCGGCTCCAGCGTTTCTGGGCGCTCGAGGCCGCGCGCCAGGTCGACCGGTCGCAGCCCGTTCGGGTCCACCTGTCGGTCATGCCGCTCTAGGCACGGCCGGAGCGCATCACTCGCCGAGGCGGGCGCCGATCTCCACCGTCAGATAATCGCGATAGACCCCGGCCTGCTGCCCGGCGATGCTCGGCACCTGCACGTCGAGGCTATGGCGCCGGCGGTACATGCCCGAGGGCGGGATCGGATAGTCGCGCTGCGGCGTGCCGGTCGCCAGCACGTCGCTGTCGAGCTGCGGCAGATAGGCCGGTCCGTTGCTGGTCGCGACCCCGCCGCGGCGCAGCACATAGCCGAAGTCCGAGCGCACGGTCAGCCGGTAGGGGACGTTGGCATAAGCGTCGAAGGTGACGGGCGCATCGGCGCGGTCGCCGTCGCGCAGTTCGCCAAGGTCGAGCCCGCGTCCGATCGCCGGGACGAGCCCGATCGCCGCGCCGACCCGGATCACGATTTCGAACGGGGTCTGGGCTTCGGGTTCGCCCTTGCCGTTGTTGAGCCGCACCGCGGCGCGGACCTGCGCGCGATAGTCGCCCGGCGGCACCACCTGCCCGCGCGGGACCACCAGATAATAGGTCGCGGTCCCGGCGATGACGTTGAAGAAGTCGTCGCGGCCATGGCCTTGCCCGCCGCGCTGGTCGCTGATCGCCGCGAGCAGGCTGTTTCCGCCGGTGCCCGCGAAGCGGATCGAGGTGCCGTCGCTCTGCGTCGCGTCCACCGGATCGATCTCGAGAAAGAGGTTGCGGTTGAGCGGGCAGCCGCTCGTCTCGAGCCGGATCTGGAAGTCCGAGTTGGCGGTCGCCGCGTCGAACGGGTCGTAGGTCACGACCACGGTCTGCGGCTGGATCGATGGCGCCGCGACCGCGCAGCCATTGTCGGCCGCAGCGGGCGTCACCGGCAGCGCGGCAATGAGCGCGGCGCCCGCGAGGATGGTCCATTGGGTCATGGTCGCTTCTCCCGGCGCCCGGTCGGGCGGAGCGTTGCAAGGTCGACGAAGGAATCCGCCTTCTCGGGAATGACGAGGTCGTAGAGGTTGGCCCCGGCGGCAATCTGCCACCGGCCCGGCGACAGGCCCGACGCGCCGAGCTTGCCCTCGCGATTGGTGAAGATCGGGACCGTGGGCCCGTCGGCGATGTCGGTCCGGCGCGCGCTCCCTGCGGCCAGCGCGACCGGGTCGCCGCGCGCATCGACGAGGGTCCCGATCACCGTCACGTTATAGTCCGAGCCGACGACGACCCGGTGGCCGCTGTGCAGCCAGGCGTAGATCGACTCGTTGCCCTCGCCGATCGAATAGCCGTCGGGCGCGTCGGGCACGTTGAAATAGACCGCGCGCGGCGAATAGCTCGAGATGGCGACCAGCGCCGGACCGAGCGTTCCGCTGCGCGCCTCGACCTGCTCGCTGACCCGGCTCCCGACCACCACTTGCGCACCCTTGAGGCTGCGGTGGGGCGCGATGATCGCGAAGCTGTCGGTCAGATAACGGCCGAGCGCGAACTGCCCGTCGGCGAACGCGATGGTGCCGCGGGCCCGGGCGGAGGTCTGTACCGTCCGATTCTGGCTGACGCCGCCGAACAGGGCGGTGCGCTGCGACAGCTCGAGGTCGCCGCGATTGGTCCGCCACACCGCGGTCCCGTTCAGTCCCGAGATGCCATTGGTGCGGCTCGCCTCGATGTTCCAGGCGATGGCGTCGATCGCCCGCTGCGGCGAATAGAAATAGCCCACCCGCGCGTCGTCGAGGCGGCTGTCATATTGCGCGGTGACCAGCGTGTTGCGGGTCCGCCGCCAGAAGAAGGTTGCGCCGAACACCGCGCCGGCGCGCTGCTCGAACCCGGCCGAGGCGTTGATCTGCATGCCGTTCGCGAAGGAATAGCCCGCGCTGCCGCGCACGGCATAGCGGTTGGGCGCGCCCCGCCGGCCGATCTGATAGTCGGCGCCGAGCCCGAAGGAGAGCCGCCGGCTGACCGGCTGGCTGTAGCGTCCCGAGAAGAACCAGGCGGTGCTATTGCCCGGCCGCTCGGTCTCGACCCCGCCGAAATTGACGCTGCGATGCTCGGCGAAGAGGTCGATCCGGCGCGCGCCCAGCTCCTGCGCGAGCGGCGAGGAATAGCGATACTGGAGCCGCGCCGCATAGCCGCTGCCGAAGTCGCGCAAATGGCTGACCGAGGCGTTGGCGGTGAACAGCCCGACCGGCGTGCCCAGGATCGCCTCCGCACCGACCTGCTGGCGCCGCTGCGTCGCCTGGATGTTCGCGCCCGCGGTCAGCTGTTCGGACAGGCCGCGGCGGTAGAAACCGGTGACCAGCGGCTGGTTCCCGAAATAGCGGCGGCGGCCGTTGTCGTAATCGCTGCGGATGCCGAGCTTCGCATCATATTCGTCGATGCCCTTGGCGAGGAGCTCACTGTCGAGGAAGAAGTCGAACGTCACCAGCCGCCGCCCGCCCGCGGGGTCCTCGATCAGCAGCTGGACGTTGTTCGCTCCGCCGGTCAGCGGCAGGTCCTCGAGATTGTAATTGCCCGGATCGAGCCGCAGCGTCTGGCTCGGCGCGCCGTTGACGATCACCGTCACCGTGGCGGGATCGTTGAGCGTGATCCGCCGCCCCGCGCTCGCGGTATAGACCCGGTCGGGCCGGAACTCGCGCAGCAGCTTGGTGACGCCGATGCCCGCGAGCTCGGGCTGGTCCTGAAACACCTGCGGGATCGAGAACAGGTCGCCGCCCTGGAAGCGCAGCGAGCTGTCGGGCCGGTCGTAGATCAGCCGCGAGGCGAACCGGCTGAAACTGGGCGCGCGATTGCCGTCGTAGGTGAACTGGTTCTCGAAGCTGACGAGATTGAACAGCCGGCCATTGAGGTCGAAATTGGCGATCGGCCGGCGAAGCCCGCGATCGCTGCCGCGGGTGATCCAGTCGAGGCTGCCCTGGTAGGAGAGATAGGCCGCGAAACTGGGCGAGGTGTCGGGAAGGACCCCGACGCCGTCGCGGGCGAAGCCGAGGCCGAGCGTCCGGTCGGGCCGGCCCGACGCGTCGAAGCTCGCCGCAAGGTCGAGCGCCGCCGGATCGAACGCCAGCTTGAGCCCAGCCGCTTCGACGGCACCGAGCGTCGCATAGCCGTCGCTCGCGGGAACGGCGCGGATCTTGTCGAGGAAGGCCGGGGTCGCGGCGCGGCCGAGCGCGGCGGCGAGGTCGGCGACCGAGACGGTGACGCTGTCGTCCGGCGCGATCCGGATCGCGACCTGGCCGAGCGGCACGCGCTCGCGCAAGGGGACGACGAGGTCGATCGGCCGACCCGTCGTGTTGAGCTTGCCGGTGGTGGAGGCGATGGCGGCGGGGTTCGGCCCGATCGGCGCGGCGGCGTCCTGCGCAAGTGCTCCCCCCGGCACGCCGAGTAACGCGCTTCCGGCGAGCAGCAGGCCGGCGGCGCGGCGCGCGCGGGAAGGGGCGGGGCCGGGCATGGTGGGGTCAGACTTCGCCGGCGGCCTTGATCGTCACGTCGATGGCGCCGCTCGCGGGGACGTTCGCCACCGGAATGAACAGCGATCGCCGGGCGCCGGCCGGGACCAGCCCGAGCCCGAAGGCCTTGCCGGTGTCGTCGGCGCTGACCGACTTGCGCCACGCGCCCGAATGGAGGTCGAGCACGGTGCTTCCGACATAGCCGTGCGCCGCGCCCTTGTTCTGGAACAGGATCCGGATACCCGGCTGCTTGTCGGGGCCGACCGAGCGCTCGACCGAGGCGATCGAGATGGCGGCTTTCGATTTGGGCGGGCGCACCGCGACCACCGAGCTGATCGAATAGAGGACGTCGATCCGCGCCTTGCCGTTGTCGGGCGCGTCGCTGACCGGCAGCTCGGACGAGGAGAACATGTAGAGCTTGCTCTGCGCGATCGCGGGATCGCCGACGTAGCGGATCCGGAACACCTGCCGGCCGCCGGGCGGAAGCTGCGCGATCGCTGGGAAGATCAGGAAGTCTTTGCCGGCATCGGCGCCGAGCACCAGCTCGCCGCGCTCGGGCAACGTGAAGCTGTTGGTCTTGATCTCGATCGCCATCGGCTTGTTGCGGTCGTTGACCACTTCGATCTGGCCGTTGACGCCGGTGCCGCTGGCATTGAGGTCGATGATGATCGGGCGCACCAGCAGCGCGAGGCTCGGTGTCGCCAGCGCGAAGATCCCCATCAGGAGCGCGGCCAGGGCAAGCAGCACGCGCGGGCGGGACTTCATCATGGACGCATACTTTCGTGGTGGATTCGCGAGAGAACCGAAGGCCCCGGGCTTAGCCGCTCAGCCTTACCGGAAGGTTGAAGAAGGGGAGCTCCGCTTGGGAGCCCCCCTTCTCCGACTAGCCGATGGCTCAGACGATCGGACGGATCTTGGCGACCAGGCGATCGGTGTAGCGGCCCTTGATCAGGAGCTTGTCCTGGGCCTTCACCTCGACACCGACTTCGAACGCACCGGCGCGGGCTTCGCGGATGGTCGAGATGGCGGTTTCGGTGGTGACGCGGTCCGACGAGGTGGTCGAGCCGTTGCCGTCGAACAGCAGCGCGACGTCATAGGGGACGAGGCTGGTGAAGGCCGAGTCCGACGTGGTGGCGGTGTTCCTGAGGCCACCGTTCGACGACTGGACGGTCAGGTCGTGGCTGGTGTTGCAGACCGCATTGGCGATCTTGTAGCGGCCGAACGCACCCTTGACGGTGTCGTCGCTAGTGTTCTGGATGTCGAACTCGAACGAGCCGTCGCCTTCGGCGGCGGTGCCCGGCGCGCCCGGTGTCACGGTGGTGCCGGTGACGTTCTGGCCGCTGCTGACGGTGCCGAACTTGCAGAAGGTCTGGACGTTGGCGCCCAGGTCATAGAGGCCGACCGCGTCCTGGCCGTAGGTCTGGCCCTGCCAGTCGGCAGCCATCGCCGGGGTGGCGAGGGTGGCGGCGGCGGTGGCGATCATCAGGAACTTCTTCATGGATATTCCCCTTTCGTGGGAGCGCCCGGGGGACGCCTTCAGTCAAACCGTCTGGTGGAACGTGGAGACCGGACGGAGGTCATGCCGAGCGGGCCGCACGCGCGGCGCCCCCGTGCATTGCGTGGTGTCAGCTACCGCCCTCCCCGCCGAGGATCGGCGTGAGGGTCAGCGTGACTCGATCTTGATACTGGCCGGCGAGCAGCAGCCGGTCCTGCGCGGGCACCGAGACCGCGATCCGCCCGCGGCCGGCCGAGACCGGCTCGGCGGTGCGTGCCGAGCAGGCGGCCTGGTCGCTCGCCATCGCGCCGCTGGTGCAGCGCAGCGCCGCCTGGCCGCTCGGCATGCTCACCACCGCATCATAAGGCACGAGCGCGGTGAAGGCCGGGTCGCTGGTGCCCGGGCCGACATGCTTCAGCCCGCCATTGTTCGACACCATCGCGACCCGCACGGGCGAGTTGCACTGGACGGTGAAGGGCAGGTCGATGCGCACCGCATCGACCGTGTCGTTGGCGGGATTGGCGAGCCCGACGATCTCGTTGTCGCGCGCGCCTTGCGCAAAGGTGCAGGCCGGCACGATCGTCCCCTGCACTTCGTAGCGCAAGGACGGGACCAGGTTTGTCGGAATGACGACATTGCTCGCGGCCAGTGCCGGAGACGCAAATGCCAGAAAAAGCAGGGGAGTAACGCTGGACGCAACAAGACGCATGAACAGCAAGCCCCCTCTCTTCCTTAGCGTCGCGCTAAGGATACTCGCCAACTTCCCGCCAAAGCGAATCAGTTAACAAGGGTTTAATGCGCGTTATCGTTTTGAATGAAAAGCCTCGCGCATTTGTCGCGCGTCGAGCGTGCAGTTTTGACACAGTGCGGAAGTTGCCGGCTTGATCATTGGGCCGGACGGAAAACGGGTCGCCGGGCTATTGAGGCGACTCGATGCCCCGCCGGGCGAGATCGCGCGCCGAGCTTCCCCGCATCGTCCGAGTTGACCGCGGGGCGTCACTCGTGGCAATCGCCCGCCATCGTCGCGGCACGGCCCGCCGGCGATCAGCGACCAGCGGCCACCGCCGCGAACCGCGGGTGTAGCTCAATGGTAGAGCAGAAGCCTTCCAAGCTTACGACGAGGGTTCGATTCCCTTCACCCGCTCCAGCCTCACGCGCAATGCCTTCTCGGCGAAAGTGTCGTGATCGGCGAGTGTCCGCTCCCGACCCATTGCGGACTCTGGCTAATTCGCGCGACAACGCTTCATGAAATATTTGCTTTCGATGACAGTTTTGCTGGCGGGCCTAGGAGGCTGCGCGACTGCGCCGACTTCGCGCACCATTGCGGCGACCGATCCCCTAAACGCCCCTGAGCTGACACGAAGCTTCGGAATAAGAGATCGATACGGCATACCCAGACATGTCGGCGGCACGGCAATCTACATCGACAGTGTTGCTCGCCACTTCGACTATGCCGAGGCGAGCACGATCGCGTGGCGAGACAAACATGGTCGCTGGGAGTGGAGCCAGGTAAGCGAGCGTGGGCCGGGCGGACTTCTTCCGGCCAAGCAAGAGCTGAATTCCAACAAGGTCAGGTCGCTTACGGACTTGGAGGCCAAGTCTGTCGAAGATCTGATCCGAAATCCTGCTCTCTACAACGGCATCGTTGAAACTGATGGGAGCCATGGCGTCGGCGCCCCCAGTCATGTGATGGGCATCGTAACGCCATTCGGCCGAACTGTGATCAGATGGAACGGACGCCTACTAGGACCAGCTGGCGATTTGGCCGACATCCTTCTCGGGCGCTGACAACATCGCTCTCGAGTGACGACGGCAGGGTCCGCTTTCCACCCAAAGCGGGCGCTCGGCCTTGCGCCCCCCCTCGCTCAGTCCTTGATGATCATCCGCAGCACGCCCTGCAGCCACACCCACTTGCCCAGCGGCTCGAACAGCAGGTTGAACAGATTCGCCCCCAGCGCCAGCCAGGTCGCCGGGTGATTGAACCGGCCGTAGCGCCTGGCCGCCCAAGCGAGGAGCGCCACGATCGCCGCGGTGCTAACATAGAGCGGCAATGTCACCGCATCCTCGGGCCGGCCGATCATGAACCAGAGGAACTGCATCCCGCGGCCGAGCGTCGGCATCATGATGATGAACACGCTCGAGACCAGCCACCAGGCATGGTCCTCGAGCCGCTTGCGGTGGCGGATCGCCTGCACGATCGCGACGATGAAGGCGCTCATCATCACGAATTCGACCGCCGCGATGCCGTAGAAGAACCAGGGCTTGAACGGGCCGAACTGGTCGGGGGACGCCGCCGCGCGCCCGGCGTTGACGATGTCGCGGTTGAGCGCGGCCAGCGCCGTGAAGGCGACCCCGCCGGCGAGGAAGAAACCGATCATCCCCCACGTCCGGTGCTGCGCCATCCGCCCCGTCGTCGCGAGCCGCGGCTGGACGATCAGCAGCAGATACCAGAGCGTCGCCGTCCAGTAATGTACGTGCACCGGCCAGGCATTGTCGCTGAAGTCGCCCCAGTAATCGCGCAGGATGCCGAGCTGCATCACCGCCATCGGGATCAGCATCCACAGGTAGAGATCGCGGTAGCGGGCGAGGCCGGCGCGGTCGGTCGGTGCCATCGTCGAGATCCCCCAATCTCCGGAACACGGCGACAGGCTAATTCATCAGGCCCGACGCGCCAAGGGGAGGTCCGGGCGGTGGCCCGGATCGTGCTTGCAAAGTAGGATTTGGCCTGCTTCACTCACCCCAGCGGTTCGTCCGCACGGCTCTTTGCATCGTCCGAGGCACCAGTCGCGATATGCGCGATGATCGTGAAGTTCCGGGCAAACGACTCGCGGACCCCTGGACCTTCGAGACCTTGTTCAGCTTCGCTCGAGCAGGTCGCGCCAGGCGGCGAGGCGGCGGGTCCGCTCGGCGCCGATGTCGCGCGGCTCGAAGGTCCGGCTCGGCGGGATCATCGCGGCGGCGGCCGTTGGAAGGTCGGGGTGGAGTCCGGCGCCGACCGCGGCAAGGATCGCGGCGCCCCTTGCGGTGGTCTCCACATCGGCGGGGCGCGTGACGGGGAGCCCGACCATGTCGGCGATGTCCTGCGCGAGCCAGTCGTTGGCCGCCATGCCCCCGTCGATCCTGAGGTCGTGCCACGGCGCGCCCGCAGCGGCGAAGGCGGCGGCGAGGTCAACCAGCTGGTGGCTGACCGTCTCGAGCGCGGCGCGGGCGACATGGGCGCGGGTGGCGGCGAAGCTGAGGCCGGTGATCGCGGCCTTGGCCTCGGGCTTCCAATAGGGCGCGCCGAGGCCCGACAGTGCCGGCAGCAGGGCCACGCCGCCATTGTCGGGAACCGATCTGGCGAGTTCCTCGGTCTCGGCGGCGGAGCGGACCAGGCCTAGTCCGTCGCGCAGCCACTTGATCAGGCTGCCCGCGACGAAGATCGCGCCTTCGAGCGCATAGTGGCGCTCGCCGCCGGCCTCGCCCAGTACGGTGCCGAGCAGGCCCTCGGCCGGCGCGGGGCGGGCGGGGCCGATGTTGGTCAGGACGAACGCCCCGGTGCCGAGCGTCAGCTTGGTCTGGCCGGGCGCGAGGCAGGCTTGCCCGATCGTCGCCGACTGCTGGTCGCCGACCAGCGCGGTGAGCGGGATGGCGCGGCCGAACAGGCGGGTCGCGCCGACCGGGCCGGCGGTGGCGACGATCCGGGGCAGGGCGCGCCGGGGCACGCCGAACAGGGCTAGCAACTCCTCGTCCCAGTCGTCGCCGGCAAGGTCGAGGAGCAGGGTCCGGCTGGCGTTGCTGACGTCGGTGACATGCTCGCCCGTCAGCTTGAAGGCGAGCCAGCTCTCGACCGTGCCGAAGGCGAGCGTCGCCCCGGCCAAGGCGACGGCGGGCTCGTGCGTCAGCATCCAGGCCATCTTGGTCGCGGAAAAATAGGGGTCGAGGCGGAGCCCGGTGCGCTGGCGCACGAGCCGCTCGTGACCGGCGTCGGCGAGCGCCTTGCAGGCCTGGGCGGTGCGACGGTCCTGCCACACGATGGCGCGGGCGAGCGGTTCGCCGGTCGAGCGGTCCCAGGCGACCACGGTCTCGCGCTGGTTGGTGATACCGATCGCCGCGATCCGCTCGGCCCCGCCCGCCGCCGCGACCATGTCGGCGAGGCACGAGCGGCTGCTCGCCCAGATCTCGCCCGCGTCATGCTCGACGAGGCCGGGCCCGGGGTAATGTTGCATAAGGTCGCGGCTGCAGTGGCCGTGGATAGCGCCATCGAGGCCGTAGAGGATGGCGCGGACCGAGCTGGTGCCGGCGTCGAGAACGAGGATCAGCGGGTCGCTCACCCGAGTCGGCCGGCCGCCTGCGCTACCTGGCTCCCGACGCGGCGGAGCTGCTCGGCGATGTCCTCGTCGGCGAGGCTCCCGTCAGGGGCGAAGCTCTCGGCGCACACGCGCAGGGCCGCGCCGAACGGGGTTGGCCAGCCGCGCAGCGCATGGGCGATGGTCCGGAGCGTGGTCATCGAGGAATTGGCCGCCTGGTGCCCGAAGGCGGTGACGATCAACCCGACCGGCCGGCCCTCGAGATACGGGCGGGCGTCGCCGGCCAGCTCCTCGAAATAGTCGATGGCATTCTTGACCATGCCCGAGACGGTGCCGTGATAGCCGGGTGTGGCAAGCAGGATGCCGTCGGCGGCACGGACCGCCTCGATCATCTCGGCGCCCTTGTCCGCGCTCCATTCGGGCCCGCGATAATGGGGGAGCTTCGCGATATACTCGCCCCCGAACAGCCCGATCTCGGCGCCGAGCGCGCGGGCGGCGTCGGCGGCGACCGTCAGCACGCGCTCGGTGCTGCTGCCGGGCCGGGTGGTGCCACCGATGGCGACAATTCGGCGGCTCATCTCAGATCACCTTGGTGTTGTAGCTGTGCCAGGCGAGCACCGCCGCCGCGCCGCGATAGGGCGACCAGCTAGCCGCGCGCTCGCGCAGCCACTTTTCGGACGGTCGCTCCCCGGACCCGAGCAGGCGGCCGAGCTCGATCTGGACCGCGAGGTCGCCGGCCGGGAAGACGTCGGCCCGGCCCTCGGCGAAGAGCAGGTAGATTTCCGCGGACCAGCGGCCGATGCCCTTGACCTTGGTCAGGAGCGCGATGGCGTCCTCGTCGTCGTCGGGCAAGTTGGCGAGGTCGAGCTCGCCCGACAGGACGAGGCCGGCGAGGCTGCGCAGATAGCCGGACTTCTGCCGTGACTGGCCGAGCGCGCGCAGCTCCTCGTCGCTGGCGGCGACCAGGCGTTCGAGGTCGGGCGGATCGCCATAGGCCTCGGTCAGCTTGCGCCACATCGAATCGGCCGCCGCGACGCTGACCTGCTGGCCGACGATGGTGCGGAGCAGGGCAGCGGTGCCGCGCTCGCTCTTGCGCGGGTCGGGCCGGCCATGCCGCGCGATCGCCGCCGCGAGCGCGGGATCGGCGCGTTCGAGATGATCCAGCGCCTCGTCGATCGACTCGCGCGTGTGGACCATCAGCGGCGCGCCTCGGCGGCGGCGTAGAGGCTGATCGCGGCGGCGTTCGAGACGTTGAGGCTCTCGACCGCGTCGCTGATCGGAAGCTTGGCGAGCGCGTCGCAATGGTCGCGGATGTTCTGGCGCATGCCCGGACCCTCGGCGCCCAGCACCAGCGCGACCCGCGGCGGCCCGAGCGCTTCGGACAGCGTCGACCTGGCTTCGCCGGCGAGGCCGATCCGCCAGAAGCCGACCTCGGCGATTTCCTCGAGGGCGCGGGCGAGGTTGACGACACGAACCCACGGCACCCGTTCGAGCGCGCCCGAGGCGGCCTTGGCGAGCGCGCCGCCTTCGGGCGGGGCATGGCGGTCCTGCGTGACGATTCCGATCGCCCCGAAGGCCGCGGCCGAGCGCAGGATCGCGCCGACATTGTGCGGATCGGTGACTTGGTCGAGCACCAGCAGCACGGCTTTCTCGTCCGCCTCGGCGAGAAGGTCGCCGAGCCACATGTCCTCGAGCGGCTCGACCTCGATCACCACGCCCTGGTGCGGCGCGTCGTTGGGGACGAGGCGGCCGAGATCGGCGGCTTCGGCGAAGGTGACAGGCAGGCCCTCGGGAAACTGCATGAAACTGGCGGCTTCGCGCGTGGTCCACGCCTTGACCACCCGGCGGTCGGGATTGTCGAGGGCGGCGGCAACGGCATGCTTGCCCCAGAAACGGGGACGATTGGCGGTTCCGTGGCTGGACTGGTGCGACTTCTTTCGGCGGCTCATGGACAATGCTGTAGCTTCGCCTTGCCCCTCGGTGAACCCGCGTTAAAGCCCATCGGCATGTGGCAGCTCCTGCAATTCCCCCTGTGCCCCTTTTCCCGCAAGGTCCGGCTGGTCATGGCCGAGAAGGGCGTGCCCGCCGAACTGGTGCGTGAAAATCCGTGGGAGCGACGTGACGAATTCCTCGATCTCAACCCCGCGGGCGAGACCCCGGTGCTGGTCGAGACCGAGCGCGGGATCACGCTCATCGGCAGCCAGCCCATCGCCGAATATTTCGAGGAGACCATCGAGAAGGTCCCGATGATCCACGGCGACGCGGCGCAGCGGGCCGAGATCCGGCGGCTGACCGAGTGGTTCGACGAGAAGCTCTACCGCGAGGTGGTCGAGCCGCTGATGGCCGAGCGGATGCGCAAGCGCCTCGTCAGCAAGGAGAGCCCGGACACCCGCGTGTTGCGCGAGGCGATGCGGGTGGGAAACAACCACCTCGACTATCTCGACTATCTGCTCGACCACCGGCGCTGGCTGGCGGGAGCGGCATTGAGCCTCGCCGACTTCACGGCGGCCGCGCACCTCAGCGTGATCGACTATCTCGGCGCGGTCGATTGGCGCGGGCACAAGCAGGCGAAGGACTGGTACAGCGTGATGAAGAGCCGGCCGGCGTTCCGGCCGCTGCTCGGCGAGCGGATGGAAGTGATCGTCCCGCCGCAGCATTACGACAAGGTCGACTTCTAGGACCTAGCCCCGCCAGCGTTCCTGCAGCAGGTCGAAGACGGCCGGGTGCACGGGACGGGCGAACTCGACGCCGGCGCGATAGCCTTCGACCCACCGCACGCGTGCTTCGATCGCCTCGAGGCCGGGGAGCTGGACGAACAACAGGTCGCCGACCCGCGGCATCTCGACGAATTCGAGACAGCAGCCGTGGGGCGAAATGTCGTGCGCCTCGATCCACTGGCTCCGGCGGCCGGCACGGCGAACCGCCACCGACAGGCGCGTCTGGAGGCGCTCGACCTGGCGCGGTGTTTGCGTGTCCTCGCCCGTGACGGCGAAGGTCATGCCGAACTCGTCGCCGCGCCACCACCGGACCGCCGCCTCGATCAGGCCGCGGCCGGGAAAGGACAGCGAGACCCGCTCGCCGCGGCACAGGGGTGCCTCGGTCCGAATCCGGCAGCCGCCGTACGACAGATCCACCAAGGTGAAGTCCGCAAATTGTCCGTCGACGCGCTTCAGCCATCCGCTCAGATGCGAGGTACGCCGCTCTTCACGAGACGGGAAGGACGCCGCTGCCACCGAGGCATCGGCCATGGCACTCGTTTCCCCTTGTCCGCCATTCAGTGCGTAACGTTATGAGGCCGACATGTGAGCGCCGGTTAAAGCAACATGGTTAAAAGGGCGGTTGCTCCACTATGGTTCATTCATTATCCGGTTACCGTCTTTGACGGCGAAGGCGTGAAGCGTGACGGCCCGCCGGGCAGTCCGGCAGAACAGGGGATGGCCGTGAGCGCCGACGAAACCCAGCGCAGCGAAGAGCGGCGCGATACTTCCCTGCAGGGATATTTGCGGCGCGGTGGCCAGCCGGTCGAGAAGGCGCTGTTCGAGAACGTGTCCGAGAACGGGTGCCGGGTCGTGGGGGACCATGTGATCGGTGAGATCATGGTCGCGACCATCCCGACCGTCGGGACCGTCGAAGCGCGGGTGCGGTGGTCGATCGGCGGGCGTGCCGGGCTGCAGTTCCTGTCGCGACCGGGCAACCCGGCCGACTGACTGCTCAGCCCGCGCGCACCGCCGCGACGAGGTAATTGAGGCTGAGATCGTCGCTGAGGTGGAGGCCCTTGCCCGGACCGAAAGCGATCCCGCGTGTCTCCACCACTGTCAGGCCCGCCTGCGCCAGCGTCTCGCCGAGCTGATCGGGCGACAGGAACTGGTCGTAGTCATGCGTGCCGCGCGGGATCTGCCCGGTGCCTTCGGCGAGCGTGATGGTGAGGAGCCGTGACCAGGGGGTTCGGGCGGGCGTGCTCATGACGAGGAGGCCGTCGGGGGCGAGTCGGTCGGCCAGCTGGCGCACGAAGCTCGCCGGATCGGCGACATGCTCGACGACCTCGAGCGCGGTGACGAGGTCGAAGGCGCCATCGAGTCGCCCGACTTCGCCCGCGACATAACGGATGGCGAGCCCGCTTTCGCCGGCATGGGTGCGCGCGGCCTCGATCAGCTCGGGCGCGGCGTCGATCCCGGTGACCGCGGCGCCGAGGCGGGCAAGCGGCTCGGCGAGGAGCCCCGCGCCGCAGCCGACGTCGAGCGCGCTCTTGCCGGTGAGCGGCCGCAGGTCGCGCTCGCTCGTTCCGAAATGCCGGTCGATCGCCTGTCGGACGAAGCCGAGGCGAACGGGATTGAGCCGGTGGAGCATGGCGGACGATCCCTTGGGATCCCACCAGTCGCCCGCCATCGCGCCGAAGTGCGCGGCTTCCTCGGGCCGGATACTTGTCTCTGCCATGGGCTCCCCCTAACAGGGCGCCGCCCGCAACCCAAGGATCGCCGCACCCCGCCCATGGCCCGCATCGTGATGAAATTCGGCGGCACGTCGATGGCCGGGATCGAACGGATCCGGAGCGTCGCCGAGCGCGTCCGCGCCGAGGCCGAGCGCGGCAACGAGGTGGCAGTGGTGGTCTCGGCCATGGCCGGCGAGACCGACCGGCTGGTCCAGCTCTGCCGCGAAGCCGCGGCGCTTTACGACCCGCGTGAATATGACGTGGTGGTGGCGAGCGGCGAGCAGGTCACCAGCGGGCTGCTCGCGATCACGCTTCAGGGCATGGGGGTTAAGGCGCGCAGCTACATGGGCTGGCAGCTTCCGATCCGTGCCTCGGGCCATGTCTCGGCGCTGATCGAGGGCATCGACGTCGCGGTGCTCGACCGGGTGTTCGACGAGGGCGGCATCGCCGTCATCCCGGGCTTCCAGGGCGTGACCGGCGACAACGAGCTGGCGACGCTCGGTCGTGGGGGAAGCGATACCTCGGCGGTGGCGCTGGCGATCGCGATGCAGGCCGACCGCTGCGACATCTACACCGACGTCGAGGGCGTCTACACCACCGATCCCAGGATCGTGCCGAGGGCGCGCAAGCTCGATCTCGTCACCTACGAAGAGATGCTCGAACTGGCCTCGGTCGGAGCCAAGGTGCTGCAGACCCGCTCGGTCGGCCTTGCCATGCGCTTCGCCATGCCGCTGCAAGTGCTGTCCTCGTTCGAGGACAAGCCCGGAACAATGATCGTGAGCGACGATGCGCTCGAAGGGACGGATATGGAACGCAATGTCGTGACGGGCATCGCCCACGACCTCAACGAAGCCCGGATCACCCTGTCGGAGATGCCCGACCGGCCGGGTGGAGTCGCGGCGGTGTTCGCCCCGCTCGCGGCCGAGAACATCATCGTCGACATGATCGTCCAGTCGGTCCCGCGGCCGGGAAGCCCGAGCGATCTCACCTTCACCGTGCCCACCGCCAGCCTCAGCCATGCGGTGGCCGAGATAGAAAAGGTGCGCGAACAGGTCGGCTTCAAGGAAATCCTGACCGACACCGACGTGGTCAAGGTCAGCGCGGTCGGCGTCGGCATGCGCTCCAACGCCGGCATCGCCGCCAAGATGTTCGAAACGCTGGCCGAGCGGGGGATCAACATCCTCGCCATCACCACCAGCGAGATCAAGGTCAGCGTGCTCATTCCCGAGGACTATCTCGAGCTTGCCGTACGCGTGTTGCACAGCGCCTTCGGGCTCGACGAGGAGCGTAGCTTTTGAGCCGTCTCGACGCCTTGATGCAACGCGGCGCCGACTTCCTCGGCGCGCGCTACGCCATCCTCGGCGGGGCGATGAGCTGGGTGTCCGAGCGCAACCTCGTCGCGGCGATCAGCAACGCCGGCGGCTTCGGCGTGATCGCCTGCGGGGCGATGACCCCCGAGCTCCTCGACAAGGAAATCGCCGAGACCAAGGCGCGCACCGACAAGCCCTTCGGCGTCAACCTCATCACCATGCACCCGCAACTCACCGACCTGATCGAGGTCTGCGGTCGGCACCAGGTCGGGCATGTGGTGCTCGCGGGCGGCCTTCCTCCGGGCGGCGCGATCGACCGGATCAAGGCCACGGGCGCCAAGCTCATCGCCTTCGCGCCCGCGCTCAGCCTCGCCAAGAAGCTGACCCGTTCGGGCGCCGACGCGATCGTGATCGAAGGCATGGAAGCGGGCGGGCACATCGGGCCGGTCTCGACCTCCGTGCTGGCGCAGGAGATTCTGCCGCACGTCGCCGACCAGGTGCCGGTGTTCGTGGCCGGCGGGATCGGGCGCGGCGAAGCGATCGCCGCTTATCTCGAAATGGGCGCGGCGGGCGTCCAGCTCGGCACCCGCTTCGTCTGCGCGACCGAGAGCATCGCCCACGCCAATTTCAAGAAGGCCTTCATCCGCGCCTCGGCGCGCGACGCGGTGCCGAGCGTGCAGATCGATCCGCGGCTTCCCGTGATCCCGGTGCGGGCGCTCAAGAACAAGGAAACCGAGCGCTTCGCCGCCAAGCAGCGCGAGATCGCCGAGCATCTCGACGGCAAGCGGCTGGAGATGGCCGAGGCCCAGCTCCAGATCGAGCATTACTGGGCGGGTGCGCTGCGCCGCGCGGTAATCGACGGCGACGTCGAGACGGGAAGCGTCATGGCCGGCCAGTCGGTCGGCATGGTGACCAAGGAACAACCGACCGCCGAGATCATCGCCGAACTGGTGGGCGAGGCCGAAGCCGCGCTCGAGGGGCGCCGTCAGTCGCGGTTGCGTGAGGGTCGCCGGGCGTTATAGCCCGTCGCATCGACAAGGACCGGCGACGCGCTGCGATGACCGACCATTATGCCACGCTGGGCCTCGAGCCCGACGCCGATCCGGCGACGATCCGCGCGGCCTATATCGAGCTCATGCGCCGCTATCACCCCGACCGCTCGGGAGCGGAGGCCGATTCGGTCAAGGCGCAGGAAGTGACCGCAGCCTATGAAGTGCTGCGCGATTCCGAGCGGCGCGCGGCGCATGACCGCCGGTTGGCACGCGAGCGCGGGGCGCCCGTCAGCATCGCGCCTGCCGTGGCGGCCGGACGAGCAGGACCGCGGGTCCGGGGCGGGCATCTCGGACGCAACCTTTTCCTGCTGATCGCCGCGGGGACGGGCGTGCTCGCCTGGCAGATGATCGTTCGGACGCAGCCGGTCCCGGCCGGTCATTCAGGTGCGGTCGCGGCCCGCCAGAGAGCGGCGACGCCCGAGCCCGAACTCGCGCCGTCGCCGGTGCCCGAGAGGGAGCCGATGGTCGACGAACCGCCGGTCGCGGTGGCGGCGGCCCAGGTCCCGCTTCCGTCCGAGCCCGAGATGGAACTGCCGCCCCTGCCCGAGGTCCGGCACCCGGTCGCGATGGCGACGCCGCGCCCCGTGCCTTCGCCCGCACCGGTCCGGACACCCGCCCGGTCCATCCCGGCGAAAGCCGTCGCGCCCGCACCGTCACCTGCTCCGGCCTCTGACCTCGCCGAACTCGACCGCCATCTGGTCGTGCTGACCGATCAGAGCTTCCGTTTCGGGACCGCCGCCAAGCGCGCCCGGCTGGTCGCCACCGGCGATGCCTTCGCGGCGAAGCTCAAGGCTTGCGCCACCGATAGTTGCCGACGGGATTCCTACCTTCGCCGCAACGAGGAAGTGGCGGAGATCATGCGCAACTGAGTGCCTCGCGATTGCCGCGCGACTTGGAGCCGGGCGGGCTTCCTGTTAGCGCTGGTTCCATGCCCATGTCCGCCGCTACGTCCGCCCGGGAAATCCTTACCGGATTGCACGGCGTCATGGCGCGCCGCGGCTCGGCACAGGCCAAGCTCGACCATGTCGTCGACCTGATCGCCGAAGCGATGGGAAGCGAAGTCTGCTCGATCTACCTGCTGCGCGAAGCGGCCCTCGAACTGTTCGCGACCCACGGCCTCAACAAGGAGGCGGTCCACGTCACCCGGCTGGCGCTCGGTCAGGGCCTCGTCGGGACCATCGCGGCCGAGGAGCGGATCCTCAATCTCGCCGAGGCCAATCGGCATCCCGCCTTCGCCTATCGTCCCGAGACGGGCGAGGACGCCTTTCACAGCTTTGCCGGTGTTCCGATCATCTTTCGCGAGCGGGCGATCGGGGTGCTTGCCGTGCAACATGCCGATCCGCGCGCTTATGCCGACGTCGAGATCGAGGCGCTGCAGACGGTGGCGATGGTGCTGTCCGAGCTGATCGCCGGGGCGCGGCTGGTCGACGGGGCCGATCGCCGGCGCGGGCAGCGCGAGGGGATGGTGCGCCTCGCCGGGCTGAAGCTTGTCGCCGGAATGGCGCGCGGCGTCGCGGTGTTCCACCAGCCGCGCGTGGTGGTCGAGCATACCGTCTCCGAAGATCCCGAAATGGAGCGGGCGCGGGTGGTCTCGGCGTTCCGCAAGATGCGCGAGCAGATCGAGCAATGGACCCGCGAGGCCGAGTTCGGGACCGCTGGCGAGCATCAGGAGATCCTCGAGACCTACAAGATGTTCGCCTATGACGAGGGCTGGGTTCGGCGGATCAACGCCGCGATCGACAGCGGCCTCACCGCCGAGGCGGCGATCGAGCGGGTCCAGCAGCGCACGCGGGCGCGGATGCAGGAAATCGACGATCCGCTGCTCAAGGAGCGGATGCACGACCTCGAGGATCTGTCCAACCGGCTGATGCGGATCGTCAGCGGGCGGATCGGGACGGCGGCGCAGAGCGGATTGACGGGTGACGCGGTGCTGATCGCGCGCAACCTCGGTCCCGCCGAACTGCTCGAATATGACCGGCGGCGGCTGAAGGCGGTGGTGCTCGAGGAGGGCTCGCTCACCGCGCACATGACCATCGTCGCCCGCGCGATCGGGGTTCCGGTGATCGGCCGGGTCAAGGACATCGCGCATATCGCCGGCGAGGGCGACCAGGTGTTGGTCGACGGCAATCAGGGGAGCCTGGTCGTTCGCCCGACCCGGCAGGCTGCCAATGCTTTCGACGGGCGAATGGCGATGAGCCAGAAGCGGCGGGCCGAATTCGCCGCGATCCGCAACCTGCCGCCGACTACCCGCGACGGCTTGCGGACCACGCTGATGGTCAATGCCGGGCTTGCCGAGGATGCCGCCGGTCTCGATCTCAGCGGTGCCGACGGGATCGGCCTGTTTCGGACCGAGTTCCAGTTTCTCGTCTCCGCCGCGCTTCCGGGCCGCGACGCGCAATATCGCCTGTATCGACAGGTGCTCGAGGCGGCGGGCGAGCGGCCGGTCGTCTTCCGCACGGTCGACATCGGCGGCGACAAGGCGCTGCCCTATCTCTCCGACACCCGCGACGAGGCCGAGAACCCGGCCATGGGCTGGCGCGCGCTTCGCCTCAGCCTCGACCGGACCGCGCTGATGAAGGCCCAGGCACGGGCGCTGATCGAGGCCGCCGAGGGGCGCACGCTCCGGGTCATGTTCCCGATGATCTCCGAGCCGTGGGAATATGAAGAGGCGCGAAGCCTGTTCGAAGCGCAGGTCGAGTGGGTGGCCAAGCGCAAGGGCGTGCCGAGCCGGATCGAGTTCGGGGCGATGCTCGAGGTGCCGAGCCTCGCCGAAATGCTCGACCAGCTTCTCCCCCGGATCGATTTCCTGTCGATCGGGACCAACGACCTCACGCAATTCCTGTTCGCTGCCGACCGCGCCGATCCGCGGCTGGCGCTGCGCTACGACTGGCTGAGCCCCGCGATCCTGCGCTTCCTCAAGCGCGTCGCGAACCAGGCCAATGCCGCCGGGGTGCCAGTGCGAGTGTGCGGCGAGATGGGCGGGCGTCCGCTCGAGGCGATGGCCTTGATCGGGCTCGGCATCACCAATTTTTCGATCACGCCGGCGGCGGTCGGGCCGGTCAAGGCGATGATCCGCTCGCTCGACGCGGCGGCGATCCGGGCCAAGGTCGAATTGTTGCTGGCAAAACCACCGCGGGACATGCGCAAAACGCTCACCGATTGGGCGAGACGGCACAACGTCGCGCTCGACTGAGCCTGCCACGTTGACGGCGGGACCTGAGACCGCAACAAGGCACATTGCGTCAGAGTAGGGGCGGGTCGCTGAGCGATGGATGAAATGACGAACGAAACCACGACGGTCGGCGAACAGTTGCGCGCCGCGCGCGAAGCGCAGGGCATCACGCTCGAGGACGTCGCGGGCCGGACCCGGATCCCGACGCGGCATCTCGAAAGCCTCGAGACGTCCGAATGGAGCCGGCTCCCCGCGCCGACCTACACCATCGGATTTGCCAAATCCTATGCCGGGATCGTCGGCCTCGACCGTAACGAGATCGGCGATGCGCTGCGGGCCGAGATGGGCCACGGGTCGCAAGCCCCGCGGCCCGAGGCACTGGTGTTCGAACCGGCCGATCCGGCCCGGGTCATGCCGCGCTGGCTGGTGGTCGTCGCTCTGCTGGCGCTGGTGGCGGTCGTCATCGGCTTCCTCACCTATCGCAACCGGCAGCTGACTCCGGCCGCAACCGATCCGCAGGCCGAGAGCACGCCCGCCGCCACGGCGCCTTCGGCGGCGCCGACGTCGGCCGCGCCGGCCGCGGCCGCCACGCCGAGCGGTCCGGTGGTCATCACCGCCAACGAGCCGGTCTGGATCCAGGTCGGCGAGCGTGGCGGTGGCAGGGCGCTGTTCCAGGGCGAACTTGCCGCCGGGCAGAGCTTCGAGGTTCCCGCCACCGCCAAGGCACCGGTGCTCCGGACCGGTCGTCCGCAGTCGATCCGGATCTCCGTCGGCACGGCCGATGCACCCGCCGTTGGCGCGCCCGACCGGACGGTCAGCAACGTCAGCCTCCTGCCGGCGGACCTGATGCGTGGCCCGACGGCCACGCCGGGCGCCGCGCCGGCTCCCGCGACCCGCTAGTTCATTGACCGGCAAGCTGCCCGCCGACACGAAGCGAACATGACCAAGACCATTCTCCTGTGCGCCACGGCGCTCATCTTCGCGACGCCGGCCGCGGCGCAGCGTCAAGCGACGCCCGAGCAGCGGATCGACCGCCTCGAACGGCAGACCCGTCAGCTTCAGCGGCAGGTGTTCCCCAAGGGCCAGCCGGCCGACACCGCAGGCTTCGACGACAGCCCGGCAGCGAGCCAGGTGGTAGTGGTCGCCCAGTCGAACCGCATCGACGCGCTCGAGCGGCAGCTGGCCGAAATGACCCGCCTCGCCGAGGAGAATGGCAACCGGGCCGCGACTCTCGAGACCGAGCTTGCGCGGCTTCGCACCGATTATGACGCGCGTCTCCGCCGCCTCGAGACCAGCGCGCCGGCCGAATCTGCGAACACGACCGCGCCAGTGGCCGACGAGCCGGCGCCGGTCGCGCAGCCCGAGCCGCGTCCGTCCGCCAGCGTCACGCCGCCGAAGCCCGTGAAGACCGGCGACGTGACCGCCGACGGCGAAGCGGCCTACGACACCGGCTACCAGCTCTGGCTCCAGAAGAAGTATCCGCAGTCGGTCGCGGCCCTTCGGGCAATGGCATCGAGCTTCCCCGGACATCGCCGGGTGAGCTGGGCCAACAATCTCGCGGGCCGCGCCTTGCTCGACAGCGGCCAGCCGCGTGCCGCCGCCGAGGCGCTCCTCGCCAACTACCGCAGCAACCCCAAGGGCGAGCGTGCGGCCGACAGCCTTTACTATCTCGGCCAGTCGCTGATGGCGCTCAAGCAGCCGGCCCAGGCGTGCAAGGCCTACGCCGAGCTCGAGGAGGTCTACGGCAGCAGCATGCGGGCGGACCTGCGGGCACTGGTCGGGCCGGCCAAGGCCAAGGCAGGGTGCAAGTAACGCGCCACGCGCGCATCACGGCGGCGCTCGACCGGCTGGCGCCGGACGGCCCGATCGGTCTCGCGGTATCGGGCGGCCCCGATAGTCTCGCGCTTCTCTGGCTGACACATCAAGTCCGAGCCGGCGCTTTTGAAGTCGCGACGGTCGATCATGGTTTACGCCCCGAGGCGGCGGCGGAAGCGACGATTGTGGCGCGGCTGTGCGGCGAGCTCGCCGTCCCGCATTCCATTCTCCAAGTCGAGGTGGCCGGTGGCGCGAGCCTTCAGGCTCAGGCACGCACTGCGCGCTACGCCGCGCTGCGGGCTTGGGCGCTGGAACGGGGGCTGACGGCGGTCGCCACGGCGCATCACCGCGACGACGTCGCCGAGACCATGCTCATGCGTCTCGCCCGGGGGAGCGGGGTCGGCGGACTCGCGGGCATGCGCGAGACGCGCGCGCTCGGCGAGGGCGTGCGGCTGATCCGGCCGTTGCTCGACTGGCGCAAGGCCGAGCTCGTCGCCCTGGTGGAACAGTCGGGGCTGGATCCGGTGTCCGATCCGGCCAACCGCGACGAGCGGCACGACCGGACGCGTTTCCGCGCGCTCCTGGCAGAAGACTCCATCTTCGATTCCGACCGCCTCGCCCGAAGCGCCGCCACGCTGCGCGAGGCCGAAGACGCGCTTGCCTTCACGGCCGAGGAGCTGGCGGCAGCGCGGGTGAGGATCGAAGGCCGAAGCGCCGAAGTGGATGCCGGGGGCCTGCCGGCGGAATATCAGCGGCGACTGTTGTCAAAGGCGATGGCGTCGCTCGGTGCGAACGCGATCCGCGGACCCGATCTCGACCGAGCATTGGCCGCGATTCGGGACGAGCGCAGCTGCACGCTTGGCGGCCTGCGGCTTAGCGGCGGTGAGATCTGGCGGCTCGAACCCGAACCGCCGCGCCGCGCTTAATTGGCGATGGCGAGGCCCGGGTTGAACATGGCCGCGCGGATCCAGGTCGAGAAGCCGTCGTAAACGGCCCGTGCGGTCTGCGCGATCGTGGTCGGGCGGTCGGTGCCGCCGCGCGCGAAGATGGCGATCGCCAGGCGGCGACCGTCGGGCAGGGTGATGAAGCCAACGTCGCTGCTGTAGTTGTTGAGCGTGCCCGTCTTGTGCGCGATCGGAACGCCGGCAAGCAGCCCGCGGATCCGGTTCTTGCCGGTCTCGCAGCGGGCCATGACGCTCAGCAGATAGGCGTGGCTCGCGGGCTTGAGGACATTGCCCTTGTCGATCGTGCGCAGGAGCGAGACCATTGCGAGGGGGGTCGCGCTGTCGCGCAGGTCCCACAGGTCGCGCTTGTCGGCGAGGAGCCGAGCGATGGTCCGGTCGACGCGCACGCCGCGGACGTTGTTGAAGGTCAACCAGCTCTGCACGGCGGTCGGACCGCCGAGATTGTTGATCAGGTGGTCGGTCGCGACATTGTTCGAATGGATCAGCATCGCCTCGAGGAGGCCGCGGGCCGACTGGCCGGCGATCCGGTCGTCGAGCGACCGGCGGCCATGATCCACCTGCGCGAGAAAAGCGGCGGCGACCGCCACCTTCATCGTGCTCGCCATCGGATAGGCCTTGTCGCCGTTGACCGCGACCATCTCGCCGGACGCAAGATCGAGTGCCGCGACGCCGACGTCACCCGACCGGCCCGCCAGCAGGGACGCGAGCTGCTGCTCGACCGACTGGAGTGCAGGGTTCGACGCGGCCGCGGCGGGCTGCGCCGCGAGCAAGGCCAGAAACGAGGCGAACAAGGCAAGGACGCGCATCTGGGCTCCATCGAAAGGGGAGGACCAATGTCCCGCGATCCTTATCGCGGCGATCAGCCCAACGGTTCCTTAACGCTAGGGCGTTGTTCCGAGGGGCGACAAGCGTTCCCTCACAGGCCGAGCCGAACCGTTCACCATGCGCGCCGAATCGAGTCCGATACGGACTAGAGGCGCCCCCTAGCGGGCGCCCGCGCGGTCACCTACATTGCGAAGCATGGATGAGAAGAACAAGAAGCCCAACGCGCCCTGGACCAAGAGCCTCCTGATCTGGGTCGGTGTCCTGTTCGCCCTGGTGCTCTTCGCCCAGTTGCTTGACGGCAACGGCCGCGCCGCCACGGGCAACGCGGTCCCCTATTCCGAATTCGTGCGGCAGGTCTCCGAAGGCAACGTCAAGCAGGTCGTGAGCGCGACCAACCAGGCGGGCAACCAGGTGATCACCGGCAAGCTCGCCAACGGCGAGAATTTCCGCACCATGGCGCCGGCCGACGCGCAGGTCACCGAGCGGCTGCTGAACGCCGGGGTGCAGGTGCAAGTCAAGGAAGCCGAGCAGTCGAGCTTCTGGCTGATCCTCCTCTACCAGTCGCTGCCCTTCCTGCTGATTCTCGGCATCAGCTTCTTCATCATGCGCCAGATGCAGAAGAATGCGGGCTCGGGTGCGATGGGCTTCGGCAAGAGTCGCGCCAAGGTGCTGACTCCCAAGGAAGGTCGCGTGACCTTCGCCGACGTCGCCGGCATCGACGAAGCCCGCGAGGAGCTTCAGGAAATTGTCGAATTCCTCAAGGATCCGGGCCGCTTCGCGCGTCTCGGCGGCAAGATCCCCAAGGGTGCGCTGCTGGTCGGCTCGCCCGGTACCGGCAAGACCCTTCTCGCCCGCGCCATCGCGGGCGAGGCGGGCGTGCCCTTCTTCACCATTTCGGGCTCGGACTTCGTCGAGATGTTCGTCGGCGTCGGTGCGAGCCGCGTCCGCGACATGTTCGAGCAGGCCAAGAAGTCGGCGCCGTGCATCGTCTTCATCGATGAAATCGACGCGGTCGGCCGCCATCGCGGCGCCGGCCTCGGCAACGGCAACGACGAGCGCGAGCAGACGCTCAACCAGCTGCTGGTCGAGATGGACGGCTTCGAGGCCAATGAAGGCATCATCATCATCGCTGCGACCAACCGGCCGGACGTGCTCGATCCCGCGCTGCTGCGACCGGGTCGCTTCGACCGCCAGGTCATGGTTCCGCGTCCCGACATCGAGGGCCGCGAGCAGATCCTTGGCGTGCACATGAAGAAGGTGCCGCTGGCGCCCGACGTCGACGCCCGGGTCATCGCCCGCGGCACGCCCGGTTTCTCGGGCGCCGATCTCGCCAACCTCGTCAACGAGGCGGCGCTGCTCGCCGCCCGCCGCGGCAAGCGGCTGGTGGCGGCGCAGGAGTTCGACGACGCGCGCGACAAGGTGATGATGGGCGCCGAACGCCGCTCGATGGTCATGACCGAGGACGAGAAGCGGATGACCGCCTATCACGAAGCGGGCCACGCCCTCGTCTTCGCGCACGAGCCGACCGCCGACCCGATCCACAAGGCGACGATCATCCCGCGCGGCTTCGCGCTTGGCATGGTCCAGCCGCTGCCCGAGCGGGACAGCTACAGCTACCATCGCGACAAGATGCACGCCGACCTCGCGGTGGCGTTCGGCGGCCGCGTGGCGGAAGAATTGATCTTCGGGCACCACAAGGTGTCGTCGGGCGCGCAGAGCGACATCCAGCAGGCGACCCGCCTTGCGCGCGCGATGGTCACCAAGTGGGGCATGTCGGATGCACTCGGACCCCTCGACTTCTCCGAGGGCGACGAGACTCCGACCGGCTATTTCGCCCCGCAGCAGAAGCGCATGAGCGGCGAGACGATCAAGCTGATCGACTCGGAAGTGAAGCGCTTCGTCGAGGGCGGGCTCGAGCGGGCCCGCGAGATCCTGACCAATCACACGGATCAGCTGCATCTGATCGCCAAGGCGCTGCTCGAACTCGAGACGCTGACCGGCGAGGAGATCAAGACGCTGCTCGCGGGCGGGACCATCGATCGCGGCTCGTCGACCAAGCCGGTGCTTCCGTCGGCCGGTGCCGGTATTCCCAAGACGCGTCGCCCGGGCGCCATCGGGGGCGCCGCGCAAGCCGGCGCCTGATCCGCTCATTCACTTATCGTTCACGGCAGGGGCGCATGTCTTCGGGTATGCGTCCCTTTGTCGTTTTCGGGCTCCTTGCCCTTTCCGCCGCCGTCCCTTCCGCCGCCGCGGCGCCCGGGACCGCCCAGAACTTCCTTCAGCGGGCCGAGCGGCTCATGGGCAAGGGTCCGCTTGCGCTGGTCGACGGCGATTACAAGCGTCTGCAGCGCGAGGGCACGGCCGCGGGCGAAAGCATCCAGGCCGATCGTGTCGCCGCCGAGAAGGGGGGCAGGCCGATCCTTTATTGCAGCCCGAAGCCGCGGGCCGACCTCGGCAACATGGAATTCATCAAGGCGCTTCGGCAGATTCCGCAGGCGCAGCGCGAGCGGATGAGCCTCAAGGCCGCGATGCTCGTCGTCCTGCAGCGCAAATATCCCTGCAAGCGCTAGGCACCGTTCCTTTCCGAACAAACTGGGGGTTTGAATGATCAGGCATTCGTGCGGGCTGCTTGCGGCCCTGTTCCTGGCGAGCGCCGCAAGCGCGCAAACGATGCCGCTTCAACAGTTCGTCGAGCGCGGCAACAAGCTCGAGGGGCTGGGGCCGCTTGCCCTGTTGCACCAGGGTGAGATCAAGGAACTCCAGACCGAACTCACCGCGGCGGTCAACAAGCTGCGCGAGGAGCGGCTGCGGGCGCAGAAGGTCGGGAAGAAACCGACCTACTGCCCCCCGGCGGGATCGAACCTGAAGCTCAATCCGCAGCAGTTGCTCAAGGAATTGCGGGTGATCTCCGCGGGCCAGCCGAAGTCGGCCACGACCACCGACGGCATGCGCGTCTACCTGCGCAAGCATTACCCCTGTCCCTGAGCTAGTCGATCAGGCCCAGCGCTGCGACGATGACTCCGAACAGGCCAAGCGCGAGTGAGGCGAAATTGAGGAGCACGAAGGTTCGCAGCGCAGCGCTCCACCAGCGCAGCCGGTAGGCGCCCTTCAACTGGCGATACATGTGGACCGGAACCAGCAGCGCGAGCAACGCGACCCACCCGCCCATCCCCGCCATCACCAGCAAGCTCCCTGAAAGGATCAGGAGCATCATGAAGGACAGCGAATAGGTCACGAACACGGCGTGATCGAACACGTGCTTGGGCCGGAGCGGAAACAGCAGGAACATGAAGGGAAGCGACAGCGGAATGAGCGCCCAGCTGTATTTGGACGCTGCCTCCTGCACATGGCTCATGGCTTCGCGCGGATTGCTCTCGACCTTGCGGATCACCTTGACGAGCCACGGGGGCGCCCCCTCGCTGTTCGTGGTGATGCTGCCCGAAATGCCGTCGCGCTTATAGCCCTCTAGCCGAGCAAGATCCTCCTTCTCGCCGCTGATCTTCCGATCGAGTGAGGCCGTTGCCGTCCCGGCCTGGGCCGCGGCCTGTCGCTGCTTCTCGAGATTTTCGATGTTCGTCTTCGTCTTGGCGATCGACCGATCGACGTCGCCGTTGATTCGGATCGGCCCCGCGGTGCCGCCGGTCGAACCGGTCGTCGCGCTCAGGGCCGCGAACATCAGGAAGACGCTGAAGAGGTAAAGGGCGATCGGCGAGATGAAGCGGGCGCGCTGACCCTCGACATAGCGGCGGGTAAGGTCGCCCGGGCACCAGGCGAGCATCGGCAGCGTCCGCCAGAAACGGCTTTCGAAGTTGAACAGGCCGGCGACGAGATCGCTGAAGAAGGCGGCGAGCGAGCGATTGACCCGTGCCTTCTGCCCGCACGACGCGCAGAAAGCTCCGGTCAGGGCTGCCCCGCAATTGAGGCACGACGCCCCGCCTTGTCCCGTCAATGTGCGCTCGAACGCGTTCATGCCTTCCCCCTGGCCGTCGCCAGATTGGCAGAGGCCGAGCGGCCCTGCTAGCCCCGTCGGCGTGACACGGCGCATCGGTCTTCTCGGCGGAAGCTTCAACCCGGCGCATCGCGCGCACCGGGCGATGAGCCTTGCTGCCGCCAAGGCGCTCGACCTCGACGCCGTATGGTGGCTGGTCTCGCCCGGCAATCCGCTCAAGCCCAAGGCGGGCATGGCACCGTTCGAGGCACGCTTCGCCTCTGCCGAAAATATGGCGCGCCGCTCGATCATCGAGGTCAGCGACATCGAGCGCCGCCTCGGCACGGTCTACACCGTCGACACCCTCGCCGCGATCGTCCGGCGCTACCCGCGCGACCGCTTCATCTGGCTGATGGGCGAGGACACTGTGGCGCAATTCCATCAGTGGAAAGGCTGGCGGCGGCTGGCCCATATCGTGCCGATTGCCGTATTAAGCCGTCCCGGGTATGATGACGATGCTCGCACGGCCCGCGTCGCGAGCTGGCTCAGGCGCTTCGTCCGGCCCCGGAGCCAGCAGAAGCATTGGACGCGTTGGAGTGCCCCTGCGATCGTCTTCCTGAGGCTTCCGCCCGACCGGACGTCCGCTACGCAGCTCCGCGCCGCCAACCCCCATTGGCACGAATCCCTCGCTCGGCACACGAGCGGGCAGTCGTGCGTTGACCCAAATGAAGAAAACAGGAGAGACCTTGGCCGACACCCCTGAGCTGGCCGGCGCCCGCGCCCCGGCTTCCGTCGATGACATTCACGCCGCGGTGATGCGCAGCCTCGACGACGATCAGGCCCTCGACATCGTCTCCATCCCGCTTGCCGGCAAGTCGAGCATCGCCGACCACATGGTCATCGCCTCGGGTCGGTCGACCCGGCAGGTGGCGAGCATGGCGGCCAAGCTCGCCGACCGCCTCAAGCAGGATCACGGCAAGCTGGTCCGGATCGAAGGCCTGCCGACCGCCGACTGGGTGCTGATCGACGCCGACGACGTCATCGTCCACCTCTTCCGCCCCGAGGTTCGCAGCTTCTACAATCTCGAGCGCATGTGGGCGTTCGGGGACGAGAAGGCGGCCGCGGCGGGCTGAGTTGCTCCTGCACATCATTGCGCGCGGCAAGATCGGCCGTTCGCCCGAGGCGGAGCTCACCGACCGTTACCTGAAGCGGCTGACCTGGCCGGCAAAGATCACCGAACTGCCTGATCGCGGCGGAACGGTGCCGGCGCCGCTCACGCCGGCGGTAACCGTGCTCCTCGACGAGCGCGGCAAGGCGCTCGCCTCGTCCGACTTCGCCGAACGGATGCAGGCCTGGCGCGAGCAGGGTATGCGCGAGTGCCGCTTCCTGATCGGCGCTGCCGACGGCCACTCGGACGAGGAGCGCGGCCGCGCGGACCTGCTCCTCAGCTTCGGTCCCGCCACCTGGCCGCACATGATGGCCCGCGCCATGCTCGCCGAGCAATTGTATCGCGCGACGAGCTGGCTTGCCGGGCACCCTTACCATCGGCAAGGCTAGGCCATGCGCCGCCGGCTGTTCCTGATCGCCTGCACTCCCTGGCTCGTCTCGGCGAGCGACCCGGTCGCGGTCGCGGCCCGTGAAGCGCAGGCAGCGGTGGCCGAGCAGCAACGGCTGGAGCGTGAGGCGCAGGGCGCCAAGTCGCAGGCCGAGCGCGCCGCGGCCGACAGCGCGGCCGCCGGTCAGGCGCTGATCGCGACCGAGGCCAGGATTGCCGCGGGCGAAGCCGAGCTCGCGGCCTTGCAGCGCCGCCGAGAGGGCCTTGCCGCGCAGCTAGCGGCGGCGCGGCGCCCGGCGAGCGCCTTGCTCGCGGGCCTCGCCGAAGCGGGCCGCAAGCCGGCGTGGCTTTCGCTGGTCGGGGCGGGCAATGCCGAGCAGCAGGTTCGGCTCGCGGCGCTGGCGCGGACGGTCGGACCCGAGGTCGAGCGACGCTCGTCGACGCTCAAGGGCCAGCTCGCCACCCTCGCCACGCTCGAACGGCGCCAGCGCGATCTCCAAGCCCAGCTCGGACGCGACCGGCTCGCGGCGGCGGAGGCGCAGCAGCGCTTCGCCGACAAGGAAAAGGCCGCGCTCGCATTGGCAAGCCAAAAGGGCGCGCAGGCGTTCGTCGCCGCCGACCAGGTTCTTGACCGCAGCGAGCGGACCGCTTCGCTACAGGGCGAAGCCGAGCAGCGCCGCGCGGCGCTCAAGCAGGCGGCCGTGCTCGCCAAACTGCCTCCGTCGGCGCCGCGCCCGACCGCGCCGGAAGGCGGCGCACCTGTTCCGCCGATCGCCTGGCAGGTGCCCGCGGGCGGCGCCGTGACCGCCGGTCTCGGCGAGCTGATGAGCAACGGTGTCCGCGCCCGCGGCGTGACGATCGCCGCCGTGACTGGGACGCAGGTGGTGGCGCCGGCCGCCGGCAGGATCGTCTTCGCCGGACCCTTCCGTCGGCGTCCGGGGCTGGTCATCATCGACCATGGCGGGGGCTGGGTGACGCTGCTCGGCAACGTCCGTCCAAGCCTCCGCGTCGGCGACCGGATCGCCGCCGGCGACCCCGTCGGCCGGGCCCTCGGCCCCGTCACCGCCGAACTGTTCCGCGACGGTAAGGCGGAGCCCGCGGCCCTCATCGCCCGTTCATCAGGCTAGCTGTTAAGTGGGCGGGTAAATGGCTAGAAGCGAGTCCATGATCCGCAAGCTCCTCCCGCCCGTCGCCCTCCTCGGCGCCCTGGCCCTCGTTCCGCTCACCACCGCCACCGTGGCTGCGGCCGACGCCGACACCTACAAGGAGCTCGAAACCTTCATGGGGGTGTTCGAGCGGGTGCGCGCGAACTACGTCGACAAGGTCGACGATCATCAGCTCATCAAGGGTGCGATCGACGGCATGCTCGCCAGCCTCGATCCGCACAGCAGCTATCTCGAGGCCTCGGACTTCCAGCAGCTGAAGACGACCACCGACGGAAATTACGGTGGCCTCGGCCTCTCGGTCACGCAGGAGGACGGCACCGTCAAGGTAATCTCCCCGACCGAGGACACGCCGGCCGACCGCGCGGGCATCAAGGCGGGCGACTACATCACCCATCTCGACGGCGAACTGCTCTATGGTCTCGACCTCGACCAGGCGGTCGAGAAGATGCGCGGCCCTCCGGGGAGCGCGATCAAGCTGACCATCGTCCGCCCGGGCCGCGACAAGCCCTTCGACGTGACCCTGAAGCGCGAGCGGATCGAGCTTCGCCCGGTCAAGTGGGAGATCAAGGACGGCGTCGGCGTCCTCAACATCAATCAGTTCTCGGCCAATGTCGGCGAGCAGGTCGCCGCCGCGCTGACCGCGATGGACAAGGCCGCCGGCGCGGCCAAGCCGGTCGGCTACATCATCGACCTGCGCAGTAACCCGGGCGGCCTGCTCGACCAGGCGGTCGCCGTCAGCGACGCCTTCCTCGAGCGCGGCGAGATCGTCAGCGAGCGCGGCCGGGCGAAGGGCGACATCGAACGCTTCTATGCCCGTCCGGGCGATCTCACCGGGGGCAAGCCGCTGATCGTGCTGGTCGACGCAGGCTCGGCGAGCGCTGCCGAGATCGTCGCCGGCGCGCTTCAGGACCAGCGCCGGGCGCTCGTCATGGGTGAACGCAGCTTCGGCAAGGGCTCGGTCCAGACCGTCATCCAGCTCGACCAGACCAGTGCGCTACGGCTCACCACCGCGCGCTATTACACGCCCTCGGGTCGTTCGGTGCAGGCGGGCGGGATCGATCCGGACATCGTCGTGCCGCAGCTCAGCGACCCCGACTACAAGGATCGCCCGACTGTCCGCGAGGCCGACCTTCGGCGTCACTTGATCAGCCAGAACAAGGTCGACGACAAGCTCCTCGAGAAGGACGTCACGGTCGATCCGCGGTTCGACATGACCGCCGCCGAGCTCGAGAAGAAGGGCATCAAGGACTTCCAGCTCGACTATGCGGTGAAGGCGCTGCGCCGCCTCGCGAGCGGTCCGGCGGTCGGCAAGGCCGGCTGATGGACGCGCGGACGGGCTCGATGGCGATGGCGCGATCGGATGGGCGCCTTCGGCTTGCGCAATGGCTGGCGGTCGCGGTGCCGGGCGCCTTGCTGCTGGGTGCGCTCGGGTCGCAGCTGATCGGCGGCCTGATCCCGTGCGAGATGTGCATGTGGCAACGCTGGCCGCACCTCGTCGCGTTGGGCTTTGCCGCCTTGTCGTTCGGCGCGTCGCGTCAGGCCCGCCCCGCGGTGCTGATCGCCGCCTTGGCGATCGCGGCGAGCGGCGCGATCGGTGTCTTCCACGCCGGCGTGGAATATGGCTGGTGGCAGGGGCTGACGGCCTGTTCCACCGGCTCGTTGGGCGCGACCGGGGACGAGCTTCTCAAGTCGATCCTCGCCACCCCCCTGGTCCGCTGCGACCAGGTCCAGTGGTCGCTCCTTGGCATTTCGCTCGCGGGTTGGAATGCCCTTCTTTCCCTTTCTTTCGCAGGAGTGATTGCGTGGCTGGCGTCGACCAAGCACTGAACCGGGGGTCGAAGCCGGGTGACCGGCAGCCCGACCTGCACTCGATGCTTCGGGTCGACCATGCCGGCGAATACGGCGCGACCCGTATCTATGCCGGACAGCTGGCGGTGCTTCGCGGCGGCTCGCGCGCGGCGCATCTGGTGACGCACATGGCGGCGCAGGAAGACCGCCACCTCGCCCGCTTCAATCAGCTGCTGGCCGAGCGCCGGGTCCGCCCGACGCTGCTCCAACCGCTCTGGCACGTCGGCGGCTTCGCGCTCGGCGCCGTGACCGCGCTGATCAGCGAAAAGGCCGCCATGGCCTGCACCGAGGCCGTCGAGACCGAGATCGACCTCCATTACGCCGAGCAACTCGAGGAACTGCGTGACCGCGACCCCGAGCTCAGCGCCGACATCCGTCAGTTCCAGGCCGAGGAGCTCGAGCACCGCGACACCGCGCGCGAGCATGGCGCGCTCGAAACGCCCGCCTATCCGGTGCTGAGCTTTGCCATTCGCGCCATCTGCAAGGCCGCCATTGCGGTCTCCAAGAAGGTCTAGTCGCGGAACGCCGCGCGGCCCCAAGCGCTGAAGCGCCTGAAAGGACGAGTAGAATGAAGACCCGCATGTTCATCGCCCTGACCGCCCTTACCGGTGCCGGTCTCGCCGCCGCACTGCCCGCCGGCGCGCAGCAGGCCCAGCAGCGCACCAGGGAAATCATCGTCTACGGCAACGACCCTTGCCCCCGCGCCACCGACGACAGCGTCGTGGTCTGCGCCCGCCGCCCCGAAAAGGATCGCTATCGCCTGCCCGAGGCCTTGCGGCCGAGCGGACCGCCGCAGCTCAGCCAGAGCTGGCAGGTCCGCTCCAAGCAGCTCGCCACGATCGGCCAGACCGGCCCCGGCACCTGCTCGGGCGTCGGCCCCGGCGGCAACATCGGTTGCGGGCTGAAGGAAATCCAGCAGGGCGTCGCCGAGCGCAACGAGCAGGAAGCCGCCGACACCGCGCCGGGTCAGTAAGACCTCGGCGCCGATTCGCCGTGACAGCGGCGGAACGTGGCGGGCGCGACACGGGTTAGGCCTCGCGAGGAGACCTGACCCGATGCGAACCGACCCCAGCGCTGCCATGACCCTGCTGACCCGCCTGGGGTTCGCAGCGCGTGGCCTCCTTTACCTCGTCATCGGGATACTGGTCCTGCAGACCGGCCGGACCGAGGATCCGAGCGGCGCGCTCGGGGTGGTCGCCGAGGGTGGCGGCCGAATGCTTCTCATCCTGATGATCGCGGGCTTTCTCGCTTACGGGCTTTGGCGGTTGAGCGACGCTGCGTTCAACATCGAGCGTCACTCGTCCGACGGGCGGGGGATGCGCGAGCGGATCGGCGCGGCGGTAAGCGGCATCGTCCACCTGCTTCTCGCCTGGCAGGCGATCAGCTTGCTGCAGGGCACGCGCTCGTCGACCGGTAGCGGAGGCAGCGGCGCCGAAGAGGGCGCAAAGACGGCGCTGCAGCTTCCCATGGGACAATTCGCCCTCGAACTCGCGGGCCTCGTGCTGCTCGGGGTCGGGGTCGCGCAGCTGGTGAAAGCCTGGAAGGCCGACTTCCTCCAGCATCTCGAACCCGGCGTCGCCCGCCAGCCGTGGGCGCGCTGGATCGGGCAGGGCGGGTTTGCGGCACGCGGTCTCGTCTTCCTCATCACCGGCGGATTCCTGGTCGGCGCCGGGCTGAAGGAGCGCTCGACCGAAGCCGGCGGAATGGCCGAAGCGCTCGACTGGCTGACCTCGCCTTGGGACACGATCGTCGCCGCGGGCCTTCTCCTGTTCGGCCTTTACTGCCTGATCGAGGCGCGCTTCCGGGTGCTGAACGACGTCCCCGTCGGCGACCTCGCGCACAAGGCGCGCGCCAAGCTCCCAATCTGACCTAAGCCCAAGGAAAGACCGGAAAAGCTTGCAATCGCGGACCGGGAACATATACCGAACACATGGCGCAACTCGACACCCGCGAGAAGCTGGCGATCCTCGCGGACGCCGCAAAATATGACGCCAGTTGCGCGTCGAGCGGGACGTCCAAGCGTAACAGCGCGGGCGGGAAGGGGCTCGGTTCGACCGAGGGGTCGGGCATCTGTCACGCCTATGCGCCCGATGGTCGCTGCATCAGCCTGCTGAAGATCCTGCTGACCAACAGCTGCGTGTTCAACTGCCATTATTGCATCAACCGGAAGAGCTCGAACGTCCGCCGCGCGCGCTTCACCGCGCAAGAGGTCGTCCAGCTCACCCTCGCCTTCTACAAGCGCAATTACATCGAGGGTCTGTTTCTCTCCTCGGGCATCATCAAGTCATCGAATTACACGATGGAGCAGCTGGTCGAGGTCGCGCGGTCCTTGCGCGAGGATCACGACTTCCGCGGCTACATTCACCTGAAGACTATCCCCGACGCCGATCCCGAGCTCGTTCGGATGGCTGGGCTTTATGCCGACCGCGTGTCGATCAACGTCGAGCTGCCCACCGTGCCCGGCCTCAAGCGGCTCGCGCCCGAAAAGAGCGCGGGCCAGATCGAGGGTGCGATGCTCGGCATGAAGGGCGCGATCGAGGACGGCCGGGACGCCAAGAAAAAGTATAAGTCGGCCCCGAGCTTCGCTCCTGCGGGGCAGTCGACGCAGATGATCGTCGGAGCAGATGCCGCGACCGACAGCGACATCGTCGTCAAGGCAAGCACGCTCTACGACCGCTTCAGCCTGCGCCGCGTCTATTATTCGGCCTTCTCGCCGATTCCCGACGCCAGCGCCGTGCTCCCGCTTCAGCGCCCCCCGCTGATGCGCGAGCACCGGCTCTACCAGTCGGATTGGCTGATGCGCTTCTATGGCTTCAAGCCGGAGGAAGTGGTCAGTGCCGCCGAGCCAGACGGGATGCTGCCGCTCGACATCGATCCCAAGCTCGCCTGGGCGCTCAAGTTCCGGGAGTATTTCCCGGTCGACGTCAATCGCGCTAGCCGCGAACAATTGCTGCGCGTGCCGGGCCTCGGCACGAAAGCGGTCGATCGCATCCTTCGCTCGCGCCGCTTCCGCACCTTCTCGCTCGACGACGTTGCGCGACTGACCGTCAGCGTCGCGAAGATCCGCCCCTTCATCGTGACCAGCGACTGGCGCCCGACCCTGCTCACCGACCGTGCCGACCTCAAGCGCTGGATCAAGCCCGAGAAGAGCCAGCTCGAACTGTTCGCGGCATGAGTGACGCGAACGGTCGGTTCGGCAATTCCGCCGACCTGTTCGACAGCCGGCTCGGGCTCGGCGGCAAGGCCGGCGTGCTGCTTCCCGACGGGCCGCAGATCGACCCGCTCAAGATCACGCTCGACCAGCCCGACGACTTCGACGGGTGGCGCGAGGCGGCGCGCGAGCTGGTGCTTGCCGGCGTTCCGCCGATGAGTGTCGTCTGGCAGGTCGCCGGTGACGATGGCGAACTGTTCGGCAGCGAGGGCGCGGTGCCCCCGGCCGCCGGCGGCGAACCGATGTTCTCGGTGCCCAAGCCCTTCATCGACCTCGCCAAAGCCGCCATTTGTCATTCCGAGCCGCAGCGCTTCGCCCTGCTCTACAGCCTGTTGTGGAAGCTCAAGGCCAATCGCAGAGCGCTCGAGGACCGCGCCGATCCGCTGGTCGACCGGCTCGAGAAACTGGCCAAGGAAGTCCACCGCGACGCGCACAAGATGCATGCCTTCGTCCGCTTCCGCGAAGTGGAGGAAGGGGACGGCACCCGCTTCGTCGCCTTCTTCGAGCCCGACCACCACATCGTCCGGCGTGAAGCGGGCTTCTTCGTGCGCCGCTTCACGACCATGCGCTGGTCGATCCTGACGCCGGAACTCTCGATCCACTGGGATCCCGCGACCGAGAGCCTGACCGAGGGGCCGGGCGCGACTCGGGCCGATGCGCCCGACGGCGATCCGCTCGAGGAGACGTGGCGGACCTATTACGCCAACATCTTCAATCCTGCGCGCCTCAAGGTGAAGGCGATGCTCAAGGAGATGCCCAAGAAATATTGGCGCAACATGCCCGAGACCGCGCTCGTTGCCCCCCTGATCGCGGGTGCGCGGGCACGGGAGCTGGAGATGATCGAAAAGGCACAGGCGGCGCCGCGGACCGGCGGCAACATCGAGGGAGCCTGGGCGGCGCTGCGGCAGGAAGCGATGAGCTGCACTCGCTGCGACCTTTTCCGCTGCGGCACGCAGACGGTGTTCGGCGAAGGGCCACTCGACGCGCGCATCTTCTTCGTCGGAGAGCAGCCTGGCGACCAGGAGGATCTGGCCGGCCGGCCGTTCGTCGGCCCGGCAGGACAATTGTTCGACGCGGCGCTTGAGAAGGCGGGGATCGAGCGCTCCACCACCTACGTCACCAATGCGGTCAAGCACTTCAAATTCGTGCTTCGCGGCAAGAAGCGCATCCACTCCAAGCCCGACACCGCCGAGATCGAGGCCTGCCGCTGGTGGCAGGAGCAGGAGCGCGCGATCGTCCGCCCGCCGCTCACCGTCGCACTTGGCGCCACTGCCGCGCGGTCGCTCACCGGCAAGACGCTAACCATCACCAAGGCGCGCGAGGCGCCGCTGACCCTCGCCGACGGCAGCGAATGCTGGGTGACGGTGCACCCGAGCTTTCTCCTTCGCATCCCCAAGGAAGAGCGCCGACGCGAAGAGCGGGCGCGCTTCGTCGAGGACCTCCGCCGGATACGTGCGCGGAGCGAGGAGCTCGCCGCCGCCTAGAAGTCGGCCTTGAGCGTCAGCCGCGCGGTGCGGGGGGCGCCGGGCGCGATATTGTTGTCGTTGTGGGCGGTCGGGAAATAGCTCCGATTGGTGAGGTTCTCGACGTTGAGCTGCGCTTCCACGCCCGGCATCAGCTTGTAGTAGAGCGCCCCGTCGAGCCGCGCATAGCCCGGCAGCACGGTCGCGGTCTGGTTGAGCGAGGCATAGCTCTTCGAGCGCGCGAGGAGGCCGAGGCCCGCCGCGAACGGCTTGCTGACCTGATACTTCGACCAGAAGGAGAAGCTGTGGCGCGGGACGAGCGGGACCTTGCGGCCGGCGGGCGCATTGCTGACCGCGCTGCGGATCTCGCTGTGTTGCAGCGCATAGCCGGCCGACACCTGCAGCCGCGACGCAATGCTCCGCTCGAGCCCGATCTCGAGCCCGCGGTTGCGGGTCGAACCCGACAAATAGACGATGTTGGTCACGGGATCGCGATACTGGCTGTTGGTCCGGTCGAGCTGATAAACCGCAGCGGTCGCCAGCAGGCCGTCGAGCACTTCCCACTTTGCGCCGGCCTCGAGATTGTCGAACCGCTCGGGCTTGAGCTCCGACGTGATCGAGGTCAGCCCGCTGAACTGGTCGCCCGACTGAGGGAGGAACGAGCGCGAGAAACTGCCGTAGAAGGACAGTTCGCGGCGCGGCTTCAGCACCACGCCGACGCGCGGCGAGACCAGCTCCTCGGTCCGGCGGAAGGTCGGCACGGTCGCCCGCGCGTCGTCGACCGAGAGGCGGAAGCGATCGAAGCGCAGACCAGCGACCAGCTCCAGCCAGTCGGTGGGTCGAAGCTGCGTCTGGACATAAGCGGCACCGACGGTGGCCTTGGTCCGGTTGTCGGCATCGCTCGCCAGCGTCGAATAGGTGATGGTCCGGTCGACCGTGGTCACCGGCAAGGTGACGCTGCCCGCGCTCGTGCCGCTCATCCGGTGATTGCGGCTGGTCTGGCGGGAGAGCTCGAACCCGGCGAGCCAGGTCTGGTCGATCCCGCCGAGCCGACCGTCCCACACGAGGTCGGTCTGGCTGATCAGGTTCTTGCGATTGTTGCGGCTGTTGTAGGCGCCAAGCGACACCGTTCCGGCCGCCGAGACGGCGCTGCTCGGGAAGATGTTCTGATAGAATTTGTCGTAGTCGGCGAACTGCGAGCGGTGGCGGAGCAGCAAGTTCTCGCCGAACTTCTGCTCGACCGCGAGCGTCGCGATCCGGACATCGGCGTCCGAATAGCTGTCGGCGGGATCGCCGAAGAAGGCGCTGTCGAAGCCGGTCAGCGGACGCCCGGCGCGCGAGGGGACGCCGCGGTCGGTCGTCCGGCGGTCGTGGAAATATTCGTAGGAGAGGTCGACGCGCGTGTCGGCGCCCGGCTGCCAGCCGATCGTCGGATTGATGCCGTAGCGCTTGACCTTGGTGAACTGGCGGAAGCTGTCGCCATGCTCCCACACGCCGTTGACGCGCAGGCCCAGCGCGCCGCCCAGCCGGATGTTGTCGTCGGCGGTGAGGCGGGTGCCACCCTCGGTGTCATGGCCGATGATGAACTGCTGATGGTTCTTGAGCGTCGCGCGCTTGGTCACGCGATTGACGATCCCGCCGCCGCCGCCGCGCCCGAAGATCATGGCGTTCGGCCCCTTGAGCACCTCGACCCGGTCGAGATTGTAGAAGTCGCGGAAATATTGCGCGTCGTCGCGCAGGCCGTCGACGAAGAAGTCGGCGGTCGTGTTGTTGCCGCGGAGCGTGAGCTGGTCGCGATTCGCCTCGCCCGTGCCCGGGGTCGCACCCGGCACGAACATCAGCAGGTCCGCGACCGAACGGAGCGCCTGGTCCTCGATCTGCGCCTCGGACACCACCGAGATCGCCTGCGGGATGTCCTTGAGGGGCGTATCGGTCTTGGTCCCGGTGATGGTCGACTTGACCCCATATTCCTCGCGCTTGCCGGTGACGGTGATGACCTGCGTCGGCTGTTCGGCATTCTCGGCCGCGCCAACGATCACCTCGCCCGCGATGGCAGGGGCGGCTGGCACGACGACAATGGTGGCGCCAGCGAGGGCGCGAGCAAGGGTACGCAAGGGTTGTTCCTTCGAGAACGCGGGATCGTTTCGGTTCGCTATTGCTAAAGCTAATGAGAATAATTCGCAACAACGGGAAATATTTGTTCGGAATCTCTCATCACAAGGCCAGCAATGAGTGATTTTGCCGCTGAGCCTATTCGGCGGCGAGCAGTTCCTCGGCGCCGCCAAGATCGACCGACACGATCCGGCTCACGCCCCGCTCGACCATGGTCACGCCGTAGAGCCGGTGCATCCGGCTCATCGTCACCGCATTGTGCGTGACGATGAGATAGCGGGTGTCGGTCTCCGCGGTCATCCGCACGAGGAGGTCGCAGAAGCGCTCGACATTGGCGTCGTCGAGCGGCGCATCGACTTCGTCGAGGACGCAAATCGGGGAGGGCTTGGTCAGGAAGAGGGCGAAGATCAGCGCGACCGCGGTCAGCGCCTGCTCGCCCCCCGACAATAGCGAAAGGGCGGTCAGTCGCTTGCCCGGCGGCTGCGCCATGATCTCGAGCCCGGCCTCGAGCGGATCGTCGCTGTCGATCAGCGCGAGATGCGCCTGCCCGCCGTCGAACAGGGTCGTGAAGAGGCTTCGGAAGTGCCGATCGACCGCTTCGAAGGCGGAAAGCAGCCGCGCGCGACCTTCGCGATTGAGGCTTCCGATCGATCCGCGCAGCCGGTTGATCGCCTCGGCCAGTTCGTCGCGCTCGGCCGCGCCCTGCAACCGTGCGCCTTCGAGTTCGGCAAGCTCCTGCTCGGCGACGAGATTGACGGGCCCGATGCGCTCGCGGTCGGCTGTCAGCCGCTCGAGCGTCAGGCTTTCCTCGGCGGAATCGGCGAGGTCGTTCGCGTCGAAGCCGAGCTTGCCCGGGAGGAGCGGGGGCGGGCATTCGAACTTCTCGCCGCAGACCCTGCCATATTCGATCCGCCGCGCGACCTGCGCTTCGGCGCGCGCCGAGGCCGCGGCCCGCTGCTCGCGCGCGCTCGCCATTGCCTCGTTTTCGCGCGCAAAGGCGGCGGCGATGTCGGCGAGCGCCTGCTCGGCTTCGCGTTCGGCGGCCAGGGCGGACGAGAGGAGGGCGCCTGAGCCGCGCACTGCCTGCTCGACCTTGGCGACCTCGCCCGTCAGCCGCTCGGGCTCGCCGACCAAAGCCTCCTTCTCCTGCGCGACGCGCTCGGCCCGGACTTGCGTATCGTCGATCCGCTGCGCCGCCGCCTTGGCTCGTTCCTCCCACGCCGACTGCTCGCGCGCCGCCGCAAGCTGCCGCTCGCGGTCGCTGGTCGCGGTGCGCGCGGCGGTGGCGAGGTCGGCGCGTCGTTCGGCCAGCAGCCGGCCCCGTTCGGCCGCGAATGCGCGGGCCTCGGCGAGCGCAGCGGATAACGCATCCTCAGCCGGAAGCGCCGCGATCGCGGTTTCGGCCTGGACCACCGCGTCCCGCGCCGAGGCGTGGACCGGCGCTAGCTCGGCCTTCCTCCGTTCGAGCGACTGTGCCTGTTGCTGCTGGCGCTCGAGCGCCGCGCTTGCCGTGTCTTCCTCGCGCCGGGCCTGCCGCGCGGCGACCTCGGCGGCGGCCAGGGAAGCCTTCGCCGACTCGAGCGCCCGCCCGGCATGCCCGAGCTTCTCTGAGGCCATTGCCTGCGCCGCCGCCGCCGCCTCGCGGCTCGCGACCAGCCCGGGCAAGGCGGCTTCGAGGGCGGCGAGGCGATTGGCCCGGACAAGCCGCTCGGCGGCCGCGGCACCATTGCCGCGGCTGACGAAGCCATCCCACCGCCGCAGTCGTCCGTCCTTCGTCACCAACCGCTGCCCCACCGCCAGCGACTGGCCGATGTCCTCATCGGCCACGCCGACCTGCGCGAGGCGACGGGCGAGTTCGGGTGGGCCCTCGACATGGTCGGCCAGCGCGACCAGCCCGCTCCCGAGCGGCGGATCCGCTTCATCACGGGCCGCGCCGCCCCAGCCGCGCTCGCCGTCACCGCCGAGCGGGGCCCCCAGATCATCGCCGAGCGCGGCCGCGAGCGCCTTCTCATAGCCCGGCTCGACGGTCAGCAGGTCGAGCACCCCGCGTCCCGCCGTGGTCCGCAGCGCCTGCCCGAGCGCCTTGATCTCACTTGCATGGGCCGCCTCGAGCGAACGCGCCTGCGACAGTGCAAGGTCGGCCTGCTCGCGTTCCGCCGCGGCCGCCACGCGCTCCTCCTCGGCCGCCGCGATCGCCCGTTCGGCCGCGCCTGCCGCCGTCACCCCTTTTTCGGCTCGAGCCGCCGCCGCGTCGCGCGCCGCCCGGAGAGCGTCTTCCGAGGCAAGCTCGGCCATGCCCCGGTCGAGCGACTGCAATTCGGTTTCGAGCCGCGCGGCCTGCGCGCGGGCGGCGGTGAGCGCGGCAAGGGCGACCTGCCGTTCGGCCTTGAGCGCTGCTTCGCGCGTCAGCAGCCCCGCTAGCGCCGCCTCAGCCGATCGATTCTCTTCCTCGGCCTTGGCCAGCGCGCGCACGAGCTGGTCCTGCCGTGCCTCGGACTCGCCGAGCCGTTGGCCAATCGCCAGGATCTCGGCGGCGAGCGCGCCGACCGCCTGCTCGGCATCGACGCTCAGCGCCTGCTCGCGCTCGCGCTCGGTCCGGAGCGATTCGCCGAGCCGGTCGAGCTCGACCAGCCGCCGCCGTGCGGTGTCGAGCGCGGCGCGGCAGGTGGCGAGCCGGTGAGCCAGCTCCTGTCCTTCCTCACGCGCCCGGGCGGCGGCCTTGCGACGATCGGCGACCAGCGCCGAGGCAGTGCCTTGCGCTTCCTGCGCCCGGCCGAGCCGCTCGCCGCAGGCTTCCACCGCCCGCATCGCCGAATCGGCTTCGGCGCTGGCGGCGCGGGCAGCGGCATCGGCCTCGGCCCACCGCCGGTAGATCAGCCGTCCTTCCGCCAGCCGGATCCGGTCGGTCAGCGCCCGGTAGCGTTCCGCTGCGCGCGCCTGTCGCTTGAGGGCGGCGGCACGCACTTCCTGGTCGCCGAGCAGTTCGTCGAGCCGCTGGAGGTTAGCCTCGGTCGCGCGGAGCTTCTGTTCGGCGTCCTTGCGGCGAACATGCAGGCCGGCGATCCCTGCCGCTTCCTCGAGCATCTGCCGGCGCTCCGCCGGCCGCGCGGAGATGAGCGCGCCGATCCGCCCCTGGCTGACGAGCGCAGGCGAATGCGCGCCAGTCGCCGCATCGGCGAACAGCAGCGACACGTCCTTCTGGCGGACGTCGCGCCCGTCGATCCGGTAGGCCGAGCCCGCGCCGCGCTCGATCCGCCGCGTGACCTCGCTCTCCTCGGCCTCGTCCTCGACCAGCAGCGAGACCTCGGCGAAGTCGCGCGCGGGCCGCTGGGCGGTGCCGGCGAAGATGACGTCCTCCATGCCCCCGCCACGCAGGGACTTGGGGCTGCCCTCGCCCATCACCCAGCGAAGCGCTTCGAGCAGGTTCGACTTGCCGCAACCGTTCGGCCCGACGATACCCGTCAGCCCCGGCTCGATCCGAAGATCGGCCGGTTCGACGAAGCTCTTGAAGCCGGTCAGCTTGAGGCGGCGAAACCGCACGTTGGCGTCACTCCCCCCGGAATGCGAACGCGCTCCTCGAAAATCAGAGCGCCTTCTTGATCGCCCCTTCGAGCTGGTCCCAGGTCGGGGTGCCGGCGGTGATGTTCACGACCTCGCCGTTCAGCAGGAAGGTCGGCGTGCCTTCGATCTGATACTGGCTCGAGGCGTCGCTCACCATCTGGACCAGGCGATCGATCTCGGCCTGGTTCGTCAGGCACTGGCCGGTCTTGCCCGACGGAAGCCCGCGCTGCGCCGCCCATTCCTGCAGCCCCGTATAGCCCGCCATCTTGGTGAACTGCTGGACCGGGGTCATGCCCTGAAGGCCCGCGAGTTCCTGCTGCGGCACGGCCTGGAGCCGGTCGAAGAAGCTCTTCTGGTCGGCGTAGATGCCCTGCGTCAGGTCGAAGAACTGCGGCGTCGCGCCCGCGCAGCGGGTGATGAGCGAGGCGGTGATGTCGAGCGGATCGCGCACGAAGTTGCGGAATTCGAAGCTGACATTGCCGGTCTTGACGTAATTCTCGACGAGCTTGGGCTCGCCTTCCTTCGAGAATTCGGCGCAGTGCGAGCAGCTCATCGAGCCGAACTCGACGATCTTCACCTTGGCCTGCGGATTGCCCATCAGCATCCCGCCTTCGCTGGTCTGGCTGACGAGCTTGGTCCAGTCGCCGTTCGGGGCCTGGACCGGCGCCGCGGACGGGCTGTCATTGGCCGCGGTCGGCTCCTTCTTGCATGCCGAGGCGCCGAGCACGAGCAGGCTGGCGGCAACGGCGAGGGAGAGCTTTTTCATACGTCCTGGTCACTCCGTTTGGTCGATGGCGTCAATTTGAATGGGGCGGCGACGATCCTCGGCGGCCCTTCGGCCGCGGCGATCTTGCCGGCAAGGCTTTCGAGCACGGTGCGCAATTCGGGATCGGCGATCTCGCGCAGGCCGTCGCCGAGGGCGCGCGGGACCGGGGCGGGCCGGGGGCGATCAAGCTTGGGCAAGGCGGTCGATCTTGCGCCGTGCCGGAAGACGACCTTTACCACCGCCTCGTAGCCGAAGAAGCGATTGACCCGCTCCATGATCATCGGCGCGAGATGCTGGAGCAAGGGCGCCTGGGCACCCTCGACCGCCAGCGTCAGCGTGCCGCCGCTCTTCTTGCCCGCGGGAAAGCGGATCGATTCGGGGGTCGAGACCTTGGCGTAGCGATCGCCGACGATTTCCTTCCAGCGCGCGACCACCGCGCCCTGGACGAAGCCGAAGCGCTTGAAGGCCATCCCGCCGATGTCGATCGCGAGGTCGCCCGCCTTGCGCGCGCGACCCTGCCGCGGCGCTTCCGCCGGCTTGGCGCGGCGCGTCGCGTCTTTCGCGGCAGGCTTTTTGTTCGACATGGGCGCGGGTCATGCCATAGGCGCGGCATGGACGCTACCGCGGCAGCGAAGCTTCTCGATCACTATGCGGCGAATGCCCGCGACCTGCCGTGGCGGCTGGCGACGCGCGATCCCTATCGCACTTGGCTGAGCGAAGTGATGCTTCAGCAGACCACCGTCGCGACCGTGACCCCGCGTTTCCGCCGCTTCCTTGAGCGCTGGCCCACGGTTCAGGCGCTCGCCGCCGCGCCCGAGGAGGAGATCCTCGGCGAGTGGGCGGGGCTCGGCTATTATGCCCGAGCCCGCAACCTGATCGCCTGCGCGCGCGCCGTAGCCGAGCGCGGCCGTTTTCCCGCAACCGAAAGCGAGTTGCGCAAGCTGCCGGGCCTCGGTGCCTATACGGCGGCGGCAGTGGCGGCGATCGCGTTCGGGGAGGATGCGGTTCCGGTCGACACCAACGTCGAGCGCGTTGTCGCGCGCGTGTTCGGTCTTGCGAAGCGCGCCGATGTGCCGGCGGCGGCCAGGACCTGGTTCCCCGCCGGCCGCCACGGCGACTTCGCGCAGGCGCTGATGGATCTCGGCGCGAGCATCTGCCGGCCGAAGAGGCCGGCCTGCGATCGCTGCCCGCTCGCCGCCGATTGTCGCGCCGCCGCGCTCGGTACCCCCGAGGCCTTTCCCGCGCCCAAGGTGAAGAAGGAGCGGCCGCATCGCCATGGCGTCGCCTGGTGGATCCGGCGCGGCGACGAGGTCTGGCTGGTGCGCCGGCCGGCCGAGGGACTGCTCGGCGGCATGGCCTCGCTTCCGGGCCCCGAATGGACCGACGATCGCCCGCAGGTCAACGCGCTCGCCATCCACCGTCACGGCTTCACGCATTTCAGCCTCGACCTGCACCTCGTGCCGCAGGGCGATCCGCCGGCTGGGGAAGGCTGGTGGCAGCCGATCGCCGATCTCGCCGCCGCGGGACTGCCGACCCTTTACCGCAAGGCCGCCGAGGCCGCCCTTGCCGCCGAACGGGAGCCCAAACTTGCCGCCTGACATCTTCTTCGCCGGACCCGGCCTCGACCGCGCCGACGCCCTGCGCGGCCAGCCCGACGAGATTGCGGCGCTCGCGGCCTCGCCGACGGCGCGCCAGCTCGAATGGGAGTTCGGCCTGCCCGCGATCGACGAGCAGGGACGCTTGCGCTGGGGTCCGGTCACCGACCCCGAACTGTTCCTCGGCCTCGACGGCGACGAGCCCCGCTTCTCGGTGATCGGCCCCGAGGCCGGCGACCTGCGCGCGCAATTCAATCTGCTCGGTCATCTCTCGGCCACGGAGGCGCCGGTCTTCGCGGCGGCGACCAGCCTCGCGTCCTGGCATCGCCGCCACGGCTTCTGCGCTTCGTGCGGCGCGCCGAGCGAGATTCATCGCGGCGGCTGGGGTCGTCGCTGCACCCGCTGCGGGACCGAGCATTTTCCGCGGGTCGATCCGGTCGTGATCATGCTCGCCGAGCACGAGGGGCGGGTGCTGCTCGGCCGCCAGCCGCGCTTTCCGCCGCAGCGCTATTCGGCGCTGGCCGGCTTCGTCGAGGTCGGCGAAAGCCTCGAGGCGGCGGTCGCGCGCGAATTGTTCGAGGAAGCGGGGGTGCGGGCGCATTCGGTCCGCTATGTCGGCAGCCAGCCCTGGCCCTTCCCCTCGTCGCTGATGGTCGCGTGCACCGCGCTGGTCGATGATCCCGCGCTGGTGGTCGACACGACCGAACTCGAGGACGCGCGCTGGTTTACCCGCGACGACGTCGCGGCCGCGCTCGCCGGCGAGGACGCGGCGAGCTTCGTTGCGCCGCCGCCCTTCGCCATTGCCCACAGCCTCCTCGCGCACTGGCTGGCCGCTTGAAAGGCAAATGGCCTGCCCCTAAAGGAGCGCCAGTTTTCTCGATCCATCGGACCTGCAGACATCCATGAAGGACAATAACAACACGATCGCCGGCTGGGTGCTGTTCGCGGGCATCGTCGCGCTTGGCGGGACCTTGGCGGCGGGCACCTACTTCAAGGCGGAGCGGCCCGAGAAGATGGGCTATCCGATCGAGGGCGTGGTCGAGGAAGGTGCCGGCGGCGCCGAGGCCGAAAAGCCGATCGAATTCTACCTTGCCAGCGCCGATCCGGCGAAGGGCGCCGAAGTCTTCAAGAAGTGCCAGGCGTGCCACAACGCCGACCAGGGTGGGGCCAACGGCCTGGGTCCGAACCTCTACCACGTGCTCGGCGAGCCGGTCGGCCAGGGTCGCGGCTTCGCCTGGTCCGACGCGCTGTCGGGCAAGGGCGGCACCTGGAACTTCGCCAACCTGAGCGAGTGGCTGGCCAACCCGAAGAAGTTCGCACCGGGCACCAAGATGACCTTCGCTGGCCTCAGCAATCCCGAGGACCGGGCGAACGTCATCGCCTATCTCAACCAGCAGAGCCCCGCGCCGCTGCCGATGCCGGCCGCGCCGGCCGAATCGACCGCGGGTGCCGCGCCTGACAAGGCTGCCGCCGAGGCCGCCGATGCCGGCGCGCAGAAGGCCGAGAACGAGCCGGTCCTGACCGAGCAGCAGGCGGCTCAGGGCGGCATGGCCAATGTCCGTGGCGAGGGCGCGCCCAAGGTCAGCGCGCCGGGCACCACGGCGACTCCGGCCCCCGGCCTCAAGAAGTAAGGTGACGGCGGGCCTCACCCCCGCCGCCCTGATCGACGAGCTTTGCAGCGCCTTGGCCCCCGCGCGGGCCGAGGCGCTGCGTGCCGCCTACGACCTCGTCCGGCGGGTGATCCCGGCGGGCTATGAGGAAGGGGTGAGCGGGCGGATGGTGACCTGGTCGGTCCCGCTCGCGCGCTATCCCAAGACCTACAACAAGCAGCCGCTGATGGCCGTGGCGCTGGCCGCGACCAAGGGGCACAACGCGTTGCACCTGCCGCTGCTCTACATGAGCGCGGAGGCCGATGCGGCGTTCCGCAGTGCTTATGCCGATGCCGGGCGGAAGCTCGACATGGGCAAGGGCTGCGTCCGCTTCGTGACGCCCGAGGGCCTCGACGAAGCGGCGGTCACGACGGCGGTCGGAGGGACCGCCGTCGATGACTTCATCGCAGCCTACGAAGCGGCGCGCAGGGGCGCGGAGTCGCCCTCGGCGTAATAGTCGCAGACCTTGCCCCAGCCTTCCTCGGCGGTTTCGCACCAGGTGAGGAGGTCGAGGTCGCGCTCGGAGATGACGCCCTCCTCGACCAGCGCCTCGAAGTTCACCACGCGCTCCCAGAACTCGCGGCCGTAGAGCAGGATCGGAAGCGGGCGGACCTTGCCGGTCTGGATGAGCGTCAGCAGCTCGAACATCTCGTCGAACGTCCCGAACCCGCCCGGGAACACCGCCACGGCGCGGGCGCGGAGCAGGAAGTGCATCTTCCTGAGCGCGAAATAGTGGAACTGGAAGCTGAGCGACGGGGTGACATAGGGATTGGGCAACTGCTCGTGGGGCAACACGATGTTGAGCCCGATGCTCTCGGCGCCGACGTCCTGCGCGCCGCGGTTGGCGGCTTCCATGAACGAGGGTCCGCCGCCCGAGCAGACCACGAAGTGGCGCTGGCCGTCCTCGTCGCGATCGGTCTTGCTGGCCAACTGCGCCAGCTCGCGCGCGACCTCGTAATAATGCGACTTGGCGACCAGCCGCTCGGCGATCAGCTTTTCTTTGTCGGTCTTCGCCTGGGCGAGCAACGCCTTGGCCTTCTCGGGCTCGGGCACGCGGGCGGAGCCGTAGACAACGAAGGTCGAGCCGATCTTCTGCTCGTCGAGGAACAGCTCGGGCTTCAGCAGTTCGAGCTGGAAGCGGACGGGGCGCAGGTCAGGACGGAGCAGGAACTCCTTGTCCTGGAAGGCCAGCTTGTAGGCGGGATCCTCGGTCTGCGGCGAGGACGGGATGTGCTTGGCGGCTTCGGCGTCGCGCTTGGCGTCGGGAAAGATGCGCTTGGGGGGGATCGGATCAGTCATAAGCGGTCGCGCTTAGCCGAGGTGGCGGCATTTGCCCAAAAGTTTTCGGGTCGCGGCACTTTTGCCACGCCGCGGGACGCGTGAAAGTGCCGAAACTTATCAAAGCTCGCGCATATCGACGATGGTGCGGCGACGATGAGAAAGACGGCTGGAGCAAACCCCTGCGGTTAGTTTGACAAACGAAATCCTACTTTGCAAGTCGCGGCCAAGTGTAGGCTTTCCGCGAACCATTCCGCCGAAACGGTTGCATTTGGGAAGAAGCGGGAAAGTCGCAGCGTTCTAAGAGAAGTCATGATCGTGTTGCGTATTCTTCTTCGCCAGTGGCCGCTGGCCCTCGCCTGGTCGTTCATGGCGCTGGTCGCGGTTTCCTTCACCCGCTTCGACAATGGCGTCGCCTTTCTGTGGGGCGCGACCGCCGTGCTGATCGCAGGGCTGCTGCGTGTTCCGCGGCGCTACTGGTGGGCGCCGCTCAGCGTCATCGGCTGCCTGAGCTTCCTCATCACCGGTTTCTTCGGGCTCGGCTGGCAGGCGGCACCCTGGTTCGTGATCGTCAATCTCGGCGAAGGCACCGTCGCCGCGCTCATCATGACCCGCAGCGCCGGCCAGCGCGAACTGATGGCCGACCTGTCGTGGTTCGGCCGCTTCGTCTTCGCGATGGTGGTGGCGCCGGTCTGCGTCGCGCCGGTCGTGGGCGCGGTGCTGTGGCTGATCGGCCATGCGCCGTTGCCGGGTGTCGCGACCTTCATCAGCGGTCACGCCCTCGGCAACCTCACGATCCTGCCGATCGCGCATCTCCTTGCCAGCCGTTCGGCCCGCCGCGACAGCGCGCAACTCCTGCAGCGCCGCAAGCTCGACGCCGCGATCCTCCTGCCGCTGCTTGTCGTGGTCGACATCGCCGTCTTCGCGCAGACCGATTGGCCTTTGCTGTTCCTGCCGGTGATGTTCGTGCTGCTCGCGACCTTCCGGCTCGAGCGGCTGGGCGCGGCCTTCGCCCTCGTGGGCCTGGCCCTGATCGGCGGCTCCCTGACCGGCGCGGGACAAGGCCCGGTCGCGCTGTCGGGGGCGAGCCTTCCCGCGCGCATGCTGTTCTTCCAGCTATTCCTGGTCGCGACCGTGCTGACCGTGCTTCCGGTCGCGGCCGATCTCCATCATCGTCGAAAGCTCCTGCGCAGCTTCCGGCGGAGCGAGGCCGAGTTCCGGCTGCTGGCCGAATATTGCACCGACGTCATCATGCGGATCGCGCCGGATGGGCGCATTCGCTACGTCTCGCCGAGCATTCACCAGCTTCTGGGGCATACGCCCGAGGCGCTCGTCGGGCAGGCGAGCCGCGACCTCATCCACCCGGCCGACCTCGCGCGGGTGATCGAGGAGCATCGCCAGACACTCGCGAGCGCCGGCGAACCGCGCCGCTACGAATATCGCAGCATGACCCGCGAGGGCGAGATACGCTGGTTCGCGACCCACGGGCGCGCGCTGCTCGACGACGATGGCCGGCCCTATGAACTGCTCGCGATGATCCGCGACGTGACGCTCGCCAAGCAGAGCGAAGAGAGCTGGCAGGAGGCGGCGCTGGTCGATGCGCTGACCCGGCTGCCCAATCGGCGGGCGCTCGAGCAGATGGCCGCTGATCTCTGCCAAGGCGAGCATTGCCTCGCCATTCTCGACATCGACCGCTTCAAGGCGGTGAACGACACGCATGGCCACGAAGTCGGCGACGAGGTGCTGGTCGGCTTCGCCCGCGCCGCCAAGGGCTTCGTTCGCGGGCATGACCGGATGTGCCGGCTGGGCGGCGAGGAATTCGTGGTCCTGTTCGAGCACACCTCGCTCCAGCAAGCCTATGACATTTGCGACCGCCTGCGATTGCTCATGTCCGCGTCACCGATCACGACCGAAGCGGGCCGGATCCGCGTGACGATCAGCGGCGGCGTCGCGGTGATCGGCGAGACGGGGCTTCGAAGCGCGCTCAAGTCGGCCGACGCCGCCCTTTATCGCGCCAAGCGCGCGGGCCGGGACCAGCTCCAGATCGCCGCCTGAGCGGGGTCAGCCGGTCGGGCCTTGCGGACCGGCTTTGATCAGCGTAACACTGAACCTGATGGTTCACTATGAGTCGCCAGCGCTCGATCGCTCCTTCGCCGCTTTGTCCGATGCGACACGGCGCGGGGTGATCGCCGAACTGGCGCGGCGCGAGGCGAGCATCTCCGATCTCGCCGGCCGCTTCGGGATGACGCTGACCGGCATGAAGAAGCATGTCGCGGTGCTCGAGGGGGCGGGGCTGGTGGCGACTCAGAAGGTCGGGCGGGTGCGGACCTGCCGGCTGGGCGCGCGCGGGCTCGACCACGAGGCGCAATGGCTGGCCGACATGGCGGCGCTGTTCGAGGCGCGTTTCGCGAGGCTCGACACGGTTCTCGACGAACTCAAGCAGGAGGAAGAGCATGGACGCGCGAACGACTAGCCACGCGATGATGGGCGCCACGTCGGTGGAGCGGAAGGGCGACACCGAACTCGTCGCGACCCGGCTGTTCGATGCGCCGCCGGCGCTCGTCTATCGCGCCTGGGCCGTGCCCGAGCTGTTCCGTCGCTGGTGGGTGCCCGAGGGCTTCGGGATCAGCCTCGTCGGCTGCGACATGGATGTGCGGACCGGCGGCAAGTACCGGCTCGAGTTCGCCGCGGGCGAGGGGGGCAGCATGGCCTTCTACGGCCAGTATCTCGAGGTGGTGCCGGGGGAACGGATCGTCTGGACAAATGACGAGGGCGAGGAAGAGGGCGCGGTGACCACCGTCACCTTCGCGGCGCACGGCGAAGGGCAGACACTGCTGACCTTCCACGAAGCCTATCCCAGTGCCGAGGCGCTGGAAGAAGCGATGCAGGGCTCGGCCAAGGGACTGCCGGCGCAGATGGATCAGTTGGCGACGCTGTTGCCGACGCTGGTCTGAGCGGGCTTTCGGAACCGATCAGGCGCCGCGCGTTTCTGCCGGGAAAGGAGAAACGGCGTGGCAAATCTGTTCGGGGCCCTGATCGGCGCGGCGATCGATCGCGAGGACGGCGACAGTGGCATCAAGGGTGCCATCATCGGCACCGTGGCGGAGACGGCGATCCGCGCCATCGCGCCGGTGGTGGCGACCTGGGCGCTTGGCTGGGCGGTGCAATATGGCGTTCGCAAGGGCTGGCAGGCGATTGTCGGAGAAGATCCGGCGCGTGGACCTCGGCCGTCGGAAACTTGACGTCCGCGCCTTCATGAAGGCCTTGGCGCGTTGCGCACGAAACTAAGTGTCTGCCGGCGCAAGCGCGCTTTTGCCTCGGCCGCGGAGGCGCTGGCGGTTGCCGCGTCAGCGGGGCTCGATCTCAGGACGTATCGCTGTGACCGGTGCGGGCGGGTTCATCTGACCAGCCGGACCAAGGGCAAGCGGGTGCCTCGGCCGTTGACGTTGGCGCCCGAGGCGTAACGGGTCGCCCCTCTCCCGAAGGGGAGGGGCGGGGCCGATCAGTAAACGCGGGCCTTGGGCTTGATGTAGCCGACCTCGTCGGTGAGCGTGTAGTCGTGGACCGGGCGGTAATCGATTGCGACGTTGCCGCTCTTGCCGCCCCAGCCGTCGAACCAGGCGACCGTGTGCTTCATCCAGTTCGCGTCGTCGCGCTCGGGGAAGTCCTCGTGCATGTGCGCGCCGCGGCTTTCCTTGCGGTTGGCGGCGCTGTGCATGGTGATGAGGGCCTGGCCGAGCATGTTGTCGAGCTCGAGCGTCTCGACGAGGTCGGTGTTCCAGATGAGGCTGCGGTCGGTGACCTTGACGTCCGACAGGCTGCGATAGACCGCGTCGATCTTGCCGACGCCCTCGTCGAGGGTGCGCTCGGTGCGGAAGACCGCGCAATCGGCCTGCATCGTGCGCTGCATCTCGTTGCGGATCTGCGCGGTGGGCGTCGAGCCCTCGGCGTGACGGAAGTGGTCGAGGCGGCCGAGCGCGAACTCGGCGCTGGTCTTGGCGAGCGGCTTGGGCGCAGCGCCGGGCTTGAGGATCTCGCCGAGGCGAAGGCCCGCGGCGCGGCCGAAGACGACGAGGTCGATGAGGCTGTTCGAGCCGAGGCGGTTGGCGCCATGGACCGAGACGCAGGCCGCTTCGCCGACCGCGAACAGGCCGGGGACGACGCTGTCGGGATTGCCGTCGCGCAAGGTGACGACTTCGCCGTGATAGTTGGTCGGGATGCCGCCCATGTTGTAGTGGACGGTCGGCGTGACCGGGATCGGCTCGCGGGTCATGTCGACGCCGGCGAAGATCTTGGCGGTCTCGGTGATGCCGGGCAGGCGCTCGGCGAGGATCTTGGGATCGATGTGGTCGAGGTGAAGGAAGATGTGGTCCTTCTCCTTGCCGACGCCGCGGCCCTCGCGGATCTCCATCGCCATCGAGCGCGACACGACGTCGCGGCTGGCGAGGTCCTTGGCCGACGGGGCGTAGCGCTCCATGAAGCGTTCGCCCGCCGAGTTGGTGAGGTAGCCGCCCTCGCCGCGCGCGCCCTCGGTGATGAGGACGCCGGCACCGTAGATGCCGGTCGGGTGGAACTGGACGAATTCCATGTCCTGCAGCGGCAGCCCGGCGCGCATCACCATGGCATTGCCGTCACCGGTGCAGGTGTGGGCGCTGGTCGCCGAGAAATAGCAGCGGCCGTAGCCGCCGGTCGCAAGGACCACGGCCTGGGCGCGGAAGCGGTGGATCGACCCGTCTTCCATGCACAGGGCCATGATGCCGCGGCACTCGCCGTCCTCCATGATGAGGTCGAGGGCGAAATATTCGACGAAGAAGTCGGAATTATACTTCAGGCTCTGCTGGTAGAGCGCGTGGAGCATGGCGTGGCCGGTGCGGTCGGCGGCGGCGCAGGTGCGCTGCGCGGCCGGGCCTTCGCCCATGTTCTGAGTCATGCCGCCGAACGCGCGCTGGTAGATCTTGCCGTCGTCGGTGCGGCTGAACGGAAGGCCGGCGTGCTCGAGCTCGTAGACCGCGGCGGGGGCCTCACGGCAGAGATATTCGATCGCGTCCTGGTCGCCGAGCCAGTCGGAGCCCTTGACGGTGTCGTACATGTGCCAGGTCCAGTGGTCCGGACCCATGTTGCCGAGGCTGGCGGCGATCCCGCCCTGCGCGGCGACGGTGTGGCTGCGGGTCGGGAAGACCTTGGTGACGCAGGCGGTCTTGAGGCCCTTTTCGGCCGCGCCCATGGTCGCGCGAAGCCCGGCGCCGCCGGCGCCGACGACGACGACGTCATAGACATGGTCGATGATCTGGTAGGCGGCGGTCATCAGGCGGCGGCTCCGAAAGCGATACGGGCGAGGGCAAAGAGCGCCAGTGCGCCAGCCCCGACGTGGAGGAAAAGGGAGATGATGTGCCAGGTCAGGCGGCCGCCTTCGTCACCCTGATAGTCGTCGACGATGACCTTCACGCCCTCGAAGCTGTGCTCGAAGCAGAGGTAGACGAACAGGGCCATGGGGACGAAGCCGAACGGGCCCGACAGCCAGGCGGTGATGGTCGATTGGGTGAAGTCGGGCAGCAGCAGCAGCGAGGCGAGGAACCAGGTGCCGAGCAGGAGCAGGGCAGCGGACGAGACGCGCTCCTTGATCCAGTGGCCGCCGCCGTGATGCGCCGAGCCGAGGCCGCGGACCCGGCCAAGCGGGGTCTTGCCGTCCGGAACGGCGTTGCGCTCGTGCGCGCCCATTTGCTTCGGCCCGGTCATGCGGCTTTCCCGAGGATGATGGCCCAGAACAGGGCGGTGAGGATCAGCGAGCCGACGATCGTGCCGAGCGCCATGGTCTTGTTGGTCTTGAGCTCGAAGCCCGCGCCGACGTCCATGACGAGGTGGCGGAGGCCCGACAGCGTGTGCTGGAAGAAGGCCCAGGTCAGGAGCACGAGGCCGATCAGGATCAGCGGCACGGGCCCGAGCTTCCAGCCGACGAAGCTGGTGAAGGTCGCATAGCCCTCGGCGCTGCCCGACAACGCGAGGAGCCACCAGGTCAGCAGGAACAGCCCGCCGAGCGTGAGCGCGACGCCGGTGGCGCGGTGAAGGATCGACACCAGCATGTGCGGACCCCATTTCCATATGGTGAGATGGGGCGACAGCGGCCTTGCAGTATTACGTGCCATGAGAGTCTTCGAATGCTCCGGCAGAAACGGGCGGAAATGCTTGTGCGGTGCACCTAGGACGGGCCGCCGCATAGGGCAAGGAGGGCCGATGGGCCTAACCGCCTCTTAACCAATCGGGACTAGGCAGGCTCCACCAAACCCATGTGGTCCAGGAGTATAGTTGTCGATGCCCGCCACCGATGCCAGTCACGCTCGCCGCCTCAAGGCCTTCGATCCGGCCGGTGACCTGCCGGCCCGCGCCGCCGCCCTGTGGAGCGCGGTCGCGAGCCACGAGCGCGACGTCGCCCGCAAGTTCTGGGAGCGCTATCGCGAGCATTCGGACGGGCGCGGCCACTTCAGCGATGCCAAGCTCGACCACCTGGCCGACCGGATCATCCCTTACCTGCGCGACAAGTTCCTGCGCCTGACCGAGACGGGCTGGGTCAACACCGCCAGGAAATATGTCGAGGATGCGATGGCGGCCGACGTCTCGCTGACGACGCTGATGGCGGGTCTGTCGGGCGAGGCCGAGGCGCTGACCACGGCGATGCGCGCGACCTTCAACGATTCGGCCGAGCGGGCGGCGGCGGCGCAGACCATCCACGAGATGAACATGGTCGAGATCGACGTCTTCGTCGCGCACGCCATCCATTACCAGCAGACCAATCACGACAAGGAGCGGCACGCCAAGGCGGAGGAATTCAACCGCCGCGTGGTCGCCTCGGTGGCCCGCGCGAGCAGCGACAGCGACATGCTGCGCGGCCAGGCGAGCGCCACGGCGGCCGCCACCCGCGGCATGCTCGGCAAGACCAGCGAAGTCGCCGCGGCGGCCGAGCAGTCGGCGGTGGCGATGCGCGAGGCGGCGCATACCGCGGCCGGCCTCATCCGCGCGATCGAGGACGCCCGGGCCGAAGTCGAGACGGCGGCGACCGTATCGACCCGGGCCGGTGACCAGGCCGCGCAGGCGGTCAAGGTCAGCCAGGCGCTGTCGGCGCATGTCGAGGCGATCGAATCGATCCTCGGCCTCATCCGCGACATTGCGGGCCAGACCAATCTGCTCGCCCTGAACGCCACGATCGAGGCGGCGCGCGCGGGCGATGCCGGCCGCGGCTTCGCGGTGGTCGCGCAGGAGGTGAAGAGCCTCGCTTCGCAGACCGCTCGGGCGACCGACGACATCACCGCCAAGATTTCGGCGATCACCGCGGCGACCAGGCAGACGGTCGAGGCCAACAGCTCGATCCAGGGCACGGTCGAGGAGGTGCAGACCAGCGCCGACCGAATCCGCCAGGCGATGGAATTGCAGGCGCAGACGGTGACCATGATCACCGCGGCGGTCGACGAGACCGCGCTTGCAGCCGATTCGATGAGCTCGACCATCGCGGCGATCCGGACCGATACCGAGAACGTCGCGCGCGACATCGACGGGGTGGAGCAGGGCTTCGGCCGGTTCAGCCAGCAGATCGGCGAGTTCAAGAGCGCGACGGCCGAGTTCATCTCCAAGTTCGCGGCCTGACGATCCCTCTTCGTTCGTCCTGAGCGGAGCGCCCCAGGCGCGCAGTCGAAGGGCGGGGGGCAAGCGTCCTTCGACGTCGCTCAGGACGAAGGAGGTTGTTGCGTGACGCAAAGGGGAGTGACACAGCCTCCCCCATGAACATTCTCCTGACCGGCGCGAGCCGGGGTATCGGCAAGGCGGCCGCCGACGCGCTTCGGGCCGCCGGCCACACGGTGCTCGGCACCTCAACCAAGGGCGGCGAGGGGCTGGTCGCGGCCGATTTCGCCGACGGCGAGGCGGCAGCGCGCTGCTGGGACGAGGCGGTGGCGCGGCTCGGCCGGATCGACGTCCTGGTCAACAATGCCGGGGTCTATGAGGCGGTCGCCGACGACGCGCCCGAGGCCGAGTGGCAGGCGCAGTGGGCGCGCACGATGCAGGTCAATCTGCAGGCCGCGGTCGACCTCAGCCGGCTCGCGGTCGGGCACTTCCGGGCGATTGGCGGCGGGCGGATCGTCAACGTCGCGAGCCGCGCGGGCTATCGCGGTGACAGTCCCCAGCACTGGCATTATGCGGCGTCGAAGGCCGCGCTCGTCGCGGTCACCAAGACGATCGCGCGGGGCTATGCGGGCGAGAACATCCTCGCCTTCGGGGTGACTCCGGGCTTCACCGTCACCGAGATGACCGAGGAATATCTCGCCAGCCGCGGCGGAGAGAAGGTGCTGGCGGAAATTCCGCTCGGCCGTGTGGCTAGCGCGGCCGAAGTCGGCGAGACGATCCGCTGGCTCGCGACGCAGGCCCCGGCGAGCGCTACCGGTTGCGTGATCGACGTCAATGGAGCTTCCTATGTCCGTTAGCCTGATGCTTGCCGCGCTGGCCGGCCAGCAGATCAGCATCCCGCTCGGCAAACCCGTGGTCTACGAGAAATTCCCGGCGCCGATCGCGGTCGCGGGGCCGGCCTTCGCGCGGACCTGCGGCGACAATGACGATTGGGACAAGCCCGCGCCGCCGGTCCGGATCTTCGGCAACACTTATTATGTCGGAACCTGCGGGATCAGCGCGATCCTGATCACCGACAAGGCCGGCGACGTGCTGATCGACAGCGGCACCGAAAAGGGCGCCGACCTCGTCGCGGCGAACATCCGGCGGCTGGGCTTCCAGCTGTCCGACGTCAAATATCTCCTCCACAGCCACGAGCATGTCGATCACGTCGGCGGGATGGCACGGCTGCAGCAGCTGACCGGCGCGCAGCTGGTCGCCTCGGCACCGGCCGCGCAGGTGTTCCGGACCGGGGTCACGGCGGCCGACGATCCGCAGGCAGGCATCCTGCCGCGCGTGCCGACGGTCACCGTCGGGCGGATCGTCAAGGACGGCGACACGGTGCGCAGCGGCGGACTTCAGCTCACCGCGACCGCGACTCCGGGCCATACGGCGGGCGCGCTCAGCTGGAGCTGGGTGAGCTGCGACGGCGGCGTGTGCCGGACGATGGTCTTTGCCGACAGCCTCTCGCCGGTCAGCCGCGACGACTATCGCTTCACCGACCATCCGGCGTGGGTGGCGAGCCTGCGCCAAGGCATCGCCAAGATGGCCGGCCTCGAGTGCGACATCCTGCTCACCCCGCATCCGGGCGCGAGCAACATGCGCCAGCGGTTCGGCGGCACGGCGGCCCTGTTCGATCCCGAGGGCTGCAGGAATTATGCGGCGGCCAAAACCAAGGCGCTCGACGAGCGGCTGGCCAAGGAGGCGCCAAGCAAATGAGCTGGCGCGTCACGATCCCCTGCAACCGTGCCGAGGGCGAGGCCGTCGGCGCCATGGACGATCCGTTCGGCGACCACCCCAACCCGCCGGTGATCGTCGCCGACGAACCCGACGAGCATCGTCCCGACGACTGGCGGCTCCACGCCTACTTCGAGGCGGAGCCGACCGCGGCCGAGCTGGCGGTGCTGCAGGGCCTCGCGAGCGGCGAGCCGGTGCTCGAGGAACTCGCCGACGAGGATTGGGTGACGCGCAGCCAGGCCGGGCTCGAGCCGATCCGCGCGGGGCGGTTCTTCGTCCGGACCCCGGCGCACGGGCCCGAGGATGGCGCGATCAACTTCCTGATCGACGCGGGCCTCGCCTTCGGGACGGGGCATCACCACACCACCAAGGGCTGCCTCGAGGCGCTCGACCGGCTCGAGGCGGCGGGCAAGGCTTTCGCCAATATCGCCGACATCGGGACGGGGACGGGGCTGCTGGCGTTCGGAGCCATGGCGCTCTGGCCGGACGCGAAGGCCATCGCCACCGACATCGATCCGATCAGCATCGACGTCACGCGCGACAATGCGCAGGCAAACGGGGTGGCGCTGGGCGAGGGCGCAGGCGAACTGGCGCTGGCGGTGGCCGACGGCATGGCGCATCCGGCGCTGGCCGAACGCGCGCCGTTCGATCTCCTCATCGCCAACATCCTCGCCGGGCCGCTGATCGAGCTGGCGGGCGACTTCGTCGACGCAACCGCGGCGGGCGGGACGATCGTGCTGGCGGGGCTGCTCGACACGCAGGCCGAGGCGGTGACGGACGCCTATGTCAGCCGCGGCTGCCGGCTGGTCGAGGGCGGCAGCGGCGAATGGCGCGTGCTGGTGCTGGAACGGCAGTAAGGACGCGCTGCCGGATTAAGACGCGGTTCAGCGCGGCGGCCGTTGTTTCTCGCGGTCACATCGGGGGAAATATCATGCGTCATCTCTGTCGTTCGCTTCTCGCCTGCGGGCTGTTCGCGCTGGCGGGCTGTTCGGTCCAGCACATTGCCGATGGCGAGCCGGCGCTCAGCCGTGCGGTCAGAGTGCCGGGGGACCGGGTCGCGACCTTCGCCAGCGCCAGCGACGTGCCCGCCGCCTACCAGGTGGTCGAGGACGTGTGGGTCAAGGACGACGGGGAGACGCCGCCGGCGGTGCTCGAACGCCAGTTGCGCGCGGTGGCGGGCGCGCGCGGCGCAAACGCGCTGATCCTCGCCGCGACCAATCGCACGCCCAACGGGACCCGGGTCGACCTCAAGCCGCGGCTCGACAATCCGTTCGATTATTATGCGGGCACGGCGATCTGGATCGGCGACACGCCGCGGCCGGTGCACGTCATCCGGCGCTAGGGCCAGGCCTCAGCGCGAGGCCATCCGCGGGGTGAGCTGGTCGAGGCGGGGCGTGATGTCGCTCCAGGCCTGCGCAGTGCAGCGGATCGAATCATGCGGTTCGGCGACCGAGAAACGGCGGGGATCGCAAAGGTCGGCGATCGCGCCCGCGACGCGGTTGCGCAGCTGCGCGCGGCCATCGGCGGAGGCGAGCTGGAGGTCGCCATAGGAGACCGTGCGCTGGTTGTCGGCGAGGCTGCGGGTCGCGCTGACGACGAGCGTCCCCATCGGCTCGGCCGCGACGGCGGCTCCCGAGCAGGCGATCAGGGCGGCGGCGGAAGCGATGGCGAGCATGCGCATGGGGGTTCTCCTCGTGTCTGTCACGAAAGAGAAATCATGTTGTCACTTTTCTGTCAAACATCATAGAAATGTGACACTTACGCGTCGCTCACGCCTCGGCGACGATATTTGCCCATTCGGCCTCGGTGACGACGCGGACACCCAGTTCCTCGGCCTTCTTGAGCTTCGACCCCGCGCCGGGACCGGCGACGACGAGGTCGGTCTTGGCGCTGACCGAGCCCGCCGCCCGCGCGCCGAGGCGTTCGGCCTGCGCCTTGGCCTCGTCGCGACTCATCGTCTCGAGGCTTCCGGTGAAGACGATGGTCTTGCCGCTCCAGGCGGTGTCGCGGGCCTGGTTCACGAACGGCGCGGGTCGGGCGAGGTCGAGCAGGGCGGCGACTTCCTCGCGGTTGTGGGCCTCGTGGAAGAAGTCGTGGACCGCCTCGGCGACCACCGGGCCGACGCCTTCGACCGCGGACAGCTCGGCGGTGCCGTTGTCGCCGGTGGCGGCGGCCTGCAGCGCGTCGATCGTCCCGAAGCATTTGAGCAGGTCGCGGGCGGTGACGATGCCGACGTGGCGGATGCCGAGGCCGAACAAGAGGCGGGCGCTGTCGAACCCCTTGCGCGCCTCGATCGCGGCGAGCAGTGCGTCGACGCTTTTCTCCTTCCAGCCTTCGCGGCCGAGGAGCTCGGCGCGGTGGGCCGACAGGCGGAAGATGTCGGACGGCTTCTCGATCCAGCCGAGCTCGGCGAATTCGACGATGCTCTTTTCGCCCAGGCCATCGATGTCCATCGCGCCGCGGCTGACGAAATGCTTGAGGCGCTCGAGGCGCTGGGCGGGGCAGACGAGGCCGCCGGTGCAGCGGATGTCGACTTCGCCTTCCTCGGCGACCGCTTCGGAGCCGCAGGCAGGGCAATGGTCGGGGTAGACGAAGGCGGGGCGGGGTTCGTCGGGGGTCAGGTTCTCGACCACTTGCGGGATGACGTCGCCCGCGCGCTGGATGCGGACGCGGTCGCCCTCGCGAAGGCCCAGCCGGCCGATCTCGTCGCGGTTGTGCAAGGTGACGTTGCTGACGATGACGCCGCCGACGCCGACCGGGGTGAGGCGGCCGATGGGGGTCAATTTCCCGGTGCGGCCGACCTGGATCTCGATCCGCTCGAGCGTGGTCTCGGCCTTTTCGGCGGGGAATTTGTGGGCGATCGCCCAGCGCGGGGCGCGGCCGACGAAGCCCAGTCGCTCCTGCCAGTCGAGCCGGTCGAGCTTGTAGACCACGCCGTCGATGTCGAACGGCAGGTCGGCGCGCTCGTGCTCGATCCGGGCGTAGTGCGCGAGTGCCTCCTCGACGTCGGCGCAGCGGACGACGCGCTCGTCGACCGGAAAGCCGAGGGCGCGAAGGCGGTCGACGGCTTCCATCTGCGTTTGCCCGAGGGGTTCGGAGACTTCGCCCCAGCCGTGCATCAGGAAGCGCAGGGGGCGGGCGGCGGTGATGGCCGGGTCCTTCTGGCGGAGCGAGCCGGCGGCGGCGTTGCGGGGGTTGGCGAAGACCTTGGCGCCGGCCTCGGCCTGGCGGGCGTTCAGGGCGGCGAAATCAGCCTTGGACATGTAGACCTCGCCGCGCACCTCGAGGATCGCGGGGGCGTTGGCGAGGGTCTGCGGGATGTCGGCGATCGTTCGGACGTTCGGCGTCACGTCCTCGCCGATCGTGCCGTCGCCGCGGGTGGCGGCGAGGACCAGGTGGCCGTTCTCGTAGCGGAGCGAGGCCGAGAGGCCGTCGATCTTGGGCTCGGCGGTGAGCGCGACCGGCTCGTCCTCGGCGAGGCTCAGGAACCGGCGGACGCGCCGGACGAAGTCGCGAACGTCGTCGCCCGAAAAGGCGTTCTCGAGGCTCAGCATCGGCCGCGCATGGGCGACCTTGGCGAGCGCCGAGGACGGGGCGGCGCCGACCTGCGCATTGGGCGAATCCGGGCGGACGAGATGCGGGAAGGCGGCCTCGAGTTCGTTGTTCTCGCGGACCAGCGCGTCATAGTCGGCGTCCGAGATCTCGGGCGCGTCCTGGTCGTGGTACAGGCGGTTGTGATGCGCGATTTCCTTCGCCAACTGGCGGAGGCGACGGCCTGCTTCGGGTTCGGTCACGCTTGTTCCTCGAGCATCGCGGCGATCTTCTCGACCGTGTTGCGGTTGCGGGCGGTGCCGGTCTTGACGGCGGGGATGACGAGCTTCGTCTTGCCGATCCCCTCGCCATAGGCAACGCAGATCTCGCGGCGGCCGGCCGCGATGCGCTCGTCCTCGCGCCCGCGCACGGCGGCCATGAAATCGGCCGGGGGCGGGCCCGCGAGGAAGAAGACGAAGTTGCGGCTTCCACTTTCCTCCGGAAAGGGATTGGAATCGGCAATGGCGCGCATCTCGGCGGCGGAACGGACCAGGACGGGCACGGGCTTGCCGAACCACTTTGCGACCTTGTCGGCGACGAGGCCCGCGACCTTCGCTTCGGACAGCTTGCTCTCGAACAGGAGGTTGCCGCTGGCGATGTAGGTGCGGACGTTGGCAAAGCCGCATTCCTCGCCCATCCGGCGAAGCTCGGCCATGGGCAGCTTGCCCGTGCCCGAGACGTTCACCGCCCGGAGAAAGGCGACGTAGGCGGTCACCTCAGGCGAACAGTTCATCCAGATAATCGTGGAGCGCGGTCCAGCTGCGGCGCGCGGCGGCGGCGTCAAAGGCGACGCCATCGACGCCGAGGCGATGGGCATTGGGGTTGGTGAAGCCGTGACCGACATGGCCATAGCCGAGGATCTGCCAGTCGGCGCCGGCCTCGGTGAGCTCGGCGGCGAGGCCGACGACGGCGTCCGGGGGGACCATCGGGTCGTTCCAGCCGTGATAGGCGACGACCTTGGCGGCGATCTTGCGCCGCGGGAGGTCGGGCGCGTCGAACAGGCCGTGGAAGCTCGCGACGCCGGCGATTCCAACGCCGGAGCGCGCGAGGTCGAGGACGCAGAGGCCCCCGAAGCAGAAACCGATCGCCGCGATGCGGGGTTCGTCGTGGCCGGTCTCGGTCCTGGCGACCGCAACGATGTCGAGAAGGCGGTCGCGGAGCGCGGCGCGGTCGGCCTTGAGGTCGTTCATCTGCGCAAAGGCGGCCGGGCGGTCGTCGGGCATGGTGAAGCGGCGGCCCCACAGATCGGCAACGAGAGCGGCGTAACCGCGCTCGGCGAGGTCGCGTGCAAAGCCGAGCTCGAGCTCGCTGACGCCGGCGACGGTGGGGACGATGATGATCGTCGCGGTCGCCTCGCCGTCGGGTAAGACGAGGACGCTTTCGAGCCGGTCGCCGCCAAATTCGTGCGTGATGGTCCGCTCGGTCATGTCAGCCTCTTTTTTGCTCAGACGGTTTCGAGCAGCCGCGCGGCCTGCGCCCGGGCTTCCTCGGTGACTTCGGCGCCCGAGAGCATTCGGGCGATCTCCTCGCGGCGCTCGTCGGCGGAGAGCAGGCGCACGGTGGTGCGCGTGCCGTCGGCCCCGTGGCTCTTCTCGATCCGGTAATGGTGGCGGGCGCGCGCGGCGACCTGGGGCGAGTGGGTGACGACGAGGAGCTGGCTGCGGGTGGCGAGGCGGGCGAGGCGGTCGCCGATGGCGCTCGCCACCGCGCCGCCGACCCCGCGGTCGATCTCGTCGAAAATCATGGTCGAAGCGCCGCCTTCTTCGGCGAGGGCGACCTTCAGGGCGAGGATGAAGCGCGACAATTCGCCGCCCGAGGCGATCTTGATCAGCGCGCCGAACGGGGCGCCGGGATTGGTCGAGACTTCGAATTCGACGCGGTCGGCGCCGGCGGGGCCGGGTTCGCCGGGCGAGACGACGGTGCGGAAGCGCGCGGCCTCGAGCTTGAGCGGCGCGAGCTCGGCGGCGACCGCGGCGTCGAGCCGGGCGGCGGCGGCCTGGCGGGCCTCGGTCAGCGCGGCGGCGGCGGCATGATAATCGGCCTCGGCGACATCGAGGCTGCGCTCGAGCTCGGCGATCCGGGCCGAGCCGCCGGCGGCGCTTTCGAGCGCTTCCTCCATCTGGATCAGGAGATGGCGCAGCTGGTCGGGCTCGACCCGGTGCTTGCGGGCGATGCCGCGCAGTTCGAAGAGGCGGGCCTCGGCGGCCTCGAGGTCATCGGGCGAGAAATCGAGTTCGGTGCGGGCGCGCTCGACCTTGTCCTCGGCTTCCGAGGCATCGATGATCGCGCGGTCGAGGGCGGCGAGCGCCTCGGCGAGAAGCGGGTGGGCGTCGCCGACCCGTTCGAGGCGGCGCGCCGCCTGTCGGAGCTGCGACAGGCCGCCCTCGGAACCGGTGAATAGCTCCTGCAGGCCGTCGAGGTCGTCGGTGATGCGCGCGAACTGCTTCATCGCGGCGCGCTTTTCGGCCAGCGCCTCCTCCTCGCCTTCCTCGGGGCGGAGCTTGCGCAGTTCCTCGACGCTATGTTCGAGGAAATCGCGGTCGCGGTCGGCATCTTCCTGGCTGCGGCGGAGCTGGTCGAGCTCCTGGCGGAGATCGGTGAGGCGGGTCCAGGCGCGCTGGACGGCGTCGGTCCGGACCTTGCCGAAGCTGTCCAGCAGCCCGCGGTGGCCCTTGGGATTGAGCAGGCCGCGGTCGTCGTGCTGGCCGTGGATCTCGACCAGGCTCGCGCCGACCTCGCGCAAGGTCGAGGCGGGAACGGGCGCGCCGCCGAGAAAGGCGCGGCTGCCGCCATCGGCCTTCAAGGTGCGGCGGAAGAGGAGGGGTTCGCCCGCTTCCTGTTCGACCCCGGCGGCGTCGAGGAGCGGCACCGCCGGGTGGTCGGGGCCGAGTTCGAAGGCAGCGGTGACGGCGGCGGCGTCCTGGGCCGCGCGGACGAGGCCGCTGTCGGCGCGCATGCCGAGCGCGAGGCCAAGCGAATCGAGCAGGATCGACTTGCCCGCGCCGGTCTCGCCGGTGAGGACCCCGAGGCCATCGCCGAAGTCGAGCGTCAGACGGTCGATCAGCACCACGTCACGGATGACGAGCTGCCGCAGCATAGGCGTCAGGCCGCGCTGAGCGGCGCGTTCGGCACGTGCTTGCGGACGAGGTCGTAGGCGCGCTTGTACCAGTCGGTGCCCGGATAGTTGCGGCCGAGCACGGCGGCCGACTTGGCCGCTTCGTCCGGAAGGCCGAGCGCGAGATAGCTCTCGGTCAGGCGCATCAGCGCCTCGGGCGTGTGGGTGGTGGTCTGGTAGGTGTCGATCACCTCGCGGAAGCGGCTGACGCTGGCGAGCCAATTGCCCGACCGCTGGTAGTAGCGGCCGACTTCCATTTCCTTGCCGGCGAGCTGGTCGTTGATGAGGTCGAGCTTGAGGCGCGCGTCGGCGGCGTAGCGGCTCTCGGGGTAGCGGCGGATGAGCTCGCGGAAGGCGTCGCCGGCCTGGCCGGTGATCCGCTGGTCGCGGGTGACGTCCGCGATCTGGTTATAATAGCTCATCGCGATCAGATAGTTCGCGTAGGGCGCATCCTTGTTGCCCGGATGGATCGTCAGGAAGCGCTGGGCCGAGCTGACCGCGTCGGGATAGCTCTGCGCCATGTAATAGCTGAACGCGCTCATCAGCTGCGCGCGGCGCGCCCAGACCGAATAGGGATGCTGGCGCTCGACCTCGTCGAACAGCTTGGCCGCGGTCTCGTAGTCCCGGTTATCGAGCCGGCTCTTGGCGAGCGAGTAGAGCGTGTTGACGTCGCGCGCGACGTAATTGGTGTCGGCCTTGGTCCGATTGCGGGCGCAGCCGGCGGCGGGCAGGATGGCGGCGCAGGCGAGCAGCAGGACGATCGAACGGGTGGGCTTGAGCATGAGCGGCCTTCTAGGACAGTCGGACGTGGGGGCCAAGCGGAGATGGCGGCCGGCGGCTGAACGCCGGCTTACACCACCGCGCCGTCGCCCCCGGCAAGTTTCGCGGGTGCCTTGTCCTCGGCCTTGAGGAAGCTGTCGGGGCGGACGCCCAGCCAGACCAGGATCGGGGCCGAGATGTAGATCGACGAATAGGTGCCGACGAAGGTGCCGAGCAGGATCGCCGCGGTCAGGCCGAAGATCACCTCGGGACCGAAGATCAGCAGCATGGTCAGCGCGAGCATGATCGAGAGCGAGGTGACGATGGTGCGCGACAGCGTCTCGTTCAGCGTCAGGTTGAGCATCGGGATGATCTGCATCTTGCGATACTTGCGCAGATTCTCGCGAATGCGGTCGTAGATGACGACGGTGTCGTTGAGCGAATAGCCGACGACGGTGAGGAACGCCGCGACGACGTTGAGGTCGAATTGCAGGCGGGTCACGGCGAAGAAGCCGAGAATCATCGAGACGTCGTGGAACAGGGTCACCAGCGCGCCGACGCCGAACTGCCACTCGAACCGGAACCAGATGTAGATGGCGATTCCGAGCATCGCGAGCCCGAGCGCCAGCGCGCCGTCGCGGGCGAGCTCTTCGCTGACCTTGCCGGATACCGCTTCGCCGGCGCCGACCTTGACGCCCGGATACTGGTTCTGGAGCGCGGTGCGGACCTTGCCGACGATCTCGGCCGAGGCCTTGGCGTCGGGCGGGCTCGGCAGGCGGACCTGGTAGGTGCGGTTGTCGCCGAAGTCCTGGATGCTCGCTTCGCCGACGTCGAGCGCGTTCATCCGCCCGCGCAGGTCCTCGATGTTGATCGGCTGGGCGAAGGTCGCGCGAACGACCTGGCCACCGACGAAATCGATCCCGAGGTTGAGGCCCTTGATCGCGACCAGCGACAGGCTGGCGACGGTCAGGATGATCGAGATCACGAGGGCGATGTTGCGCACCTTCATGAAGTCGATGTTGGTGTTGTCGGGGACGAGCTTGAGGAGTTTCATCGCTTGGCGCCTCAGATGTGCAGTTCGCGCGGACGCTTCTTGCGGACCCAGAGGGCGACCAGAAGGCGGGTGAAGTTCACCGCGGTGAAGACCGAGGTGATGATGCCGATCAGCAGCACGATCGCGAAGCCGCGCACTGGCCCTGAGCCGAAATACCACATGATCGCCGCGGCGATGACGTTGGTGATGTTGGCGTCGAAGATGGCGGTGGACGCTTCCTTGTAGCCGGTCTCGATCGCGTCGAGGATCTTGCGGCCACGGCGCTGCTCTTCGCGGATGCGCTCGTTGATCAGCACGTTGGCGTCGACCGCCGCGCCGATGGTGAGCACGAAGCCGGCGATGCCGGGCAGGGTCAGCGCCGAGCCGATGAGGCCCATCACGCCGAGGATCAGCAGCGTGTTGATGACGAGGCCGAGGTTCGCATACCAGCCGAAGCGGCCGTAGGTGATGACCATGAACAGCATCACCGCGAGGACCGCCACGCCCGAGGCGATGGCGCCCGAGCGGATCGAATCGTTGCCGAGCTCGGCCGAGACGGTGCGTTCCTCGATGACGTCGAGCTTCACCGGCAGCTTGCCCGACGAGAGCGAGATGGCGAGCTCGTTGGCGCTTTGCGTGGTGAAGCCGCCGCTGATCTGCGCGCTGCCGCCGAGGATCGGCTCGTTGATGTTGGCGACCGAGATCACCTTGTTGTCGAGGACGATCGCGAACGGCTTGTTGACGTTCTCGGTGGTGGTGCGGCCGAAGCGGCGCGCGCCCGAGCTGTCGAAGCGGATCGAGACGACCGGGGCGCCCGACTGCTGGTCGAACACCTGCTTGGCGTCGGCGACTTCCTCGCCGCTGACCATTACCCGGCGCTGAAGCGCGACGAAGCCGGTGCCGTCGGCGCGCGGGAGCACCTGGCTGCCGGCGGGCGCGCGGCCCTGCGCGACCTGGGCCTGGTCGGCATTCTGGTCGACGAGCTTGAATTCGAGCCGGGCGGTCTGGCCGATCAGGCGCTTCAACGCCTCGGGATCGTCGATGCCCGGGACCTGGACGAGGATCCGGTTCTGGCCCTGGTTGATGACGGTGATTTCGCGCGTGCCCGAGGGATCGATCCGGCGGCGCACGACGTCGCGGGCGACGGTCATCGCGTCCTTGATCGCCTGGGCATTGCCCTCGGGCGTCGGGACCATGATCACCCGGTTGCCGTCCTGCGTCGACACGTTCCAGGTGCGGGTGCCGGTGAGGCCGACGCCCTGGGTCAGCGTGCGGACGCGCTCGACCGCGGCGTCGAGCTGGGTCGGATCGCGCAGCATGAAGCTGACCTGGCCGTTCGACGAGGAGATGTCGCCGACCTGGATGCGCGGCTCGCGGCGCAGTTCCTGGGTGACGCTGTCGTCCATCGCCGAGAGGCGCTGGCGGGTCGCGTCGGCGAGATCGGCTTCGAGGAGAAGCTGGCTACCGCCGGCGATGTCGAGGCCGCGCGCGATCTGCGTCTTGGGCGCCCAGGCGGGCCATTTGGCGACCTGATCGCGCGGGAAGAAGCTCGGAACGGCGAGGATGATGCCGACGGCGATGACCAGGAGGATCGACCAGATCTTCCACTTGGGCGGGTCGAACATCAGTCGTTCGCGACCTTGGCGGTCGGGTTGATGATCTGGGTGAGGGTCGACTTCACCACGCGGACCTTGACGCCCTGCGCGATCTCGACCTCGACCTCGCGCTCGTCGACGACGCGGGTGACCCGGCCGCGAATGCCGCCGGCGGTGATCACGTCGTCGCCCTTCTTGACCGCCGCGAGCATCGCCTGGTGCTCACGCACGCGCTTCTGCTGCGGGCGGATCATCAGGAAATAGAAGATCACGAAGATCAGCAGGAAGGGGAAGGTCTGCATCAGGAAAGCCGTGGCGCCGGAGGGCGCTGCGGCGGCGCCTAGGAGGAAGCTCGGGTCAGGCATCGGCTCAGCTGATCTTTCGCAGTGAAGAGAAAAATGGTCGGGGCGACAGGATTCGAACCTGCGACCCCCACACCCCCAGTGTGATGCGCTACCAGGCTGCGCTACGCCCCGACCGGTGTCGCCTCATTGTCGAGACGACGAGCGGCGCAGATAGTTTGCGAGCGCGCAATAGGCAAGGCAGGGGTGAAAATGGGTCGTCGGCGTAAGGGTGGATGGGGTCGCCGGATCGGACTTGCCCTGCTCGGAGTGCCGCTGCTCATACTCCTGGCGGGGGTCGTCGGCGCCCTCGTCCCGGTCAATGCCGGGTGGCGCGAGGCCGAACAGGGCACGACCATCTATCTCCGCTCGAACGGAGTCCACACCGACATCGTCATGCCGGCCAATGCCAACGGGCTCGACTGGCGGCCGCTCCTTCCCGAAGGCGATTTCGCCGCGCCGCCGTTCGGGGCGCGCTGGTTCGGATTCGGGGCGGGCGAGCGCAAGGTCTATCTCGAGACCCCGACCTGGCGCGACCTGACACTCGGCACCGCGCTCCATGCGCTGACCGGGGGCGAGCGGGTTCTCCACGTCGACCGCACCGCCGATCCCGGCGTCGAATTGGTCGCGATCCGGCTCCGGCCCGAGGAATATCGCCGGCTGTGGGCGGCGATCCGGGCCGAGTTCGACGGCCCGCCGCGGCGAATCGATCATGCCGGCTACGGTTCGGACGACGCCTTCTACGAGGGCCGCGGCCACGCCAGCGCGGTGCAGACCTGCAACCAGTGGGTGGCGGACAAGCTGCGGCTCGCGGGCGTCAGGACCAGCCTCTGGTCACCGCTCCCGAACGGGCTGATGTGGCGCTACCGCAAGGCCGATCAGCCGGGATAACGCTCGAACGACGGCTTCTCGTCCAAGTGGGCCATCCAGCCGATCCGCTCGGCCGTCTGGATCTGGCCCTGAACAGGGAAGGCGTCGGGATTGTCGAGGGTCGCGGACTGGATGTCGATCTTTCCGGGGAAGATCTGATCGTTCAGGTAGAACAGGCTGGTGCCGCAGGTCGCGCAGAACTGGCGTGTCGCATGCTCCGAGCTTTGATAGCCCTTGGGTTCGCCGACGATCGTCACGTCGTCCTTGGCGAACAGGCTCCAGCTGTTGGCCGGCGCGCCGCTCGCCCGCTGGCAATCGCGGCAGTGGCAGAGCGCGTGATGCGCCGGCTCGGCGCCGTCGCGGATCGTGTAGCGGATCGCGCCGCAGTGGCACCCACCCTGTTCGGCCATCGTCTCGTCTCCCCTGATTCGAATGGAGAGGAGGATGGCCGAACAGGCGGAACGTTACAAGAACGTCAAAGCACGTAGCGGCTGAGGTCGGTGTTGCGGGCGAGCTGGCTGAGCTGGCTCTCGACGAAGGCCGCGTCGACCTTGAGCGTTTCGCCGCGGCGATCCTCGGCCTCGAAGCTGATCGTCTCGAGGAGCTTCTCCATCACCGTCTGAAGCCGGCGCGCACCGATGTTCTCGAGGCTTTCATTCACCTCGGCCGCGATCCGGGCGAGGGCGCGGATGCCGTCGTCGTCGAAGCTGATCTCGACCCCCTCGGTCGCCAGCAGGGCGCGATATTGCTCGGTCAGGCTGGCGCGGGTCGAGGACAGGATCCGGACGAAATCCTCCTCGGTCAGCGCCTTCAATTCGACCCGGATCGGCAAGCGGCCCTGGAGTTCGGGCAGCAGGTCGGCGGGCTTGGCGACATGGAAGGCGCCAGACGCGATGAACAGGATGTGGTCGGTCTTGAGCGGGCCGTATTTGGTCGCGACCGTGGTGCCCTCGATCAGCGGGAGGAGGTCGCGCTGGACGCCCTCGCGGCTGACCGAGCCGCCGCGCACGTCGCTGACCGCGATCTTGTCGATCTCGTCGAGGAAGACGATGCCATTGGCCTCCGCATCGGCGAGCGCCTTGGCGGTGATGTCGTCCTGGTCGAGGCGCTTGTCGGCTTCTTCCTCGGTCAACTTGGCGAAGGCGTCGGGGACCTTGAGCTTGCGCCGCTTCTTGGGCGCGCCGCCCATCGCCTTGCTCATCATCTCGCTGAGGTTGATCATGCCCATGCCGCCCTGGCCGGGGAGGTCGAAGGGCATGGACGGGGCCTCGGTGACGTCGATCTCGACCTCGGCGGTGTCGAGGCTGCCGTCGGCGTAGCGGGCCTTGAAGCTCGCCCGCGTCGCCTCGCTCGAGCCCTTGCCGGTGAGTGCGTCGAGCAGCCGCTCCATCGCGGCGTCTTCGGCGGCGGTCCGGACGGCCAGGCGGCGACGTTCCTTTTCGAGCCGGACGGCTTCCTCGACGAGGTCGCGGGCGATCTGCTCGACGTCGCGGCCGACATAGCCGACCTCGGTGAACTTGGTCGCCTCGACCTTGACGAAGGGCGCGTCGGCGAGCCGGGCAAGGCGCCGGCTGATCTCGGTCTTCCCGCAACCGGTCGGCCCGATCATCAGGATGTTCTTGGGCGTGACCTCGTCGCGCAACTCCGGGCTGAGCTGCTGGCGGCGCCAGCGGTTGCGCAGCGCGACCGCGACCGCGCGCTTGGCGTCGGCCTGGCCGATGATGTGGTCGTCGAGGGCGGCGACGATGGTCTTGGGGGTAAGATTGTCGTTCATTTCCTGAGCCTTCTCGCCTCCCGCGGGCGGGAGGGGGAATAGGGGTCAGACCGTCTCGACGGTCAGTCGGTCGTTGGTGAAGACGCAGACCTCGGCGGCGATCGCCATGGCGCGGCGGGCGAGCTTGTCGGGATCGGTCTCGTAGTCGTCGAGCGCCTTGGCCGCCGAGAGCGCGTAGAGCCCTCCCGAGCCGATCGCGGCGATCCCGCCTTCGGGCTCGAGCACGTCGCCATTGCCGGTGATGACCAGCATCACTTCCTTGTCGGCGACGATCATCATCGCCTCGAGGTTGCGCAGGAACTTGTCGGTGCGCCAGTCCTTGGCGAGCTCGACCGCGGCGCGGAGGAGCTGGCCCTGATGCGCCTCGAGCTTCTTCTCGAGCCGTTCGAACAGGGTGAAGGCGTCGGCGGTCGCGCCGGCGAACCCGCCGATGACGCTGCCGTCACGGCCCAGCCGCCGGACCTTCTTCGCATTGGGCTTCATCACCGTGTTGCCCATGCTGACCTGACCGTCGCCGGCGATCACCGTGCGGCCGTCCTTGCGCACCCCGAGGATCGTGGTGCCGTGCCATTGTTCCATGTTCGTCCCGCTCATGCTGTGGCGGCGGAAGTGGGAAGCCCGAGCGCCGAGCGCAAGAAAGCGGCCGCGTCGGCGAGGACGGGGAAGCGGCCGCGGAAGGGACGGGAGAGCGCGACCACGGTCCCGGCATGGTCGCAGCCGCGGTAGATCTTCATCTCGTACGGCGCGCCGGCACGGGTCAGCGCGCTCGCGAGGCTTTTGCTGTTCTTGGCGTAGACCAGCCGGTCCGAGCTGCCGTGGAGCAGGAGGAGCGGCGGGGCGTCGGCGCGGACGTGGTTGATCGGCTGCGTCTCGGCCGGGTCGGGGTAGCCACCAAAGGTGGCCCGCCCGCGCCACTCGCGGAACGGGGCGAAGTCGAACGGGCCCGAGAGCAGGACGCCGGCCCTGACCGTGCTCGGCGGCAATTGCACCGAGGAGAGCCAGCGCGGGTCGAGCGCGAGCATCGCGGCGATGTAGGCGCCGGCGCTATGGCCCGCGACCGTGATGCGCGCGGGGTCGCCGCCATAGAGGCCGATGTTGCCCCACACCCATTTGAGCGCGAGCGCGGCATCCTCGAGGAAGTCGGGATAGCGGACCTCGGGGACGAGCCGGTAGTCGGGAACCACCGCGACGAAGCCCTGCGCGGCGAAGGCGGCGGCGGCGAAGCCGTAATCGGTGCGCTCGCCCGAATGCCAGCCGCCGCCATAGAAGAAGACCACGACCGGAAGCCGCGCCGAGGTCGGGTGCGAGGGCGCCCAGATGTCGAGATGGTGGCGGCGGTGCGGACCGTAGCGGACCCCGTCGCCGATCCGGTGCGCGCGATCGCCGCGGCCGGGGGTAAGGCGGTCGATCTTGTTGAGGAGGCTGACCGGGCTCCAGCCAAAGCGATCGACGAACTCGGCCGCGACCCGGGGGATGTTATGCCAGCGGGTGCGGCGCGAGGAGCGGGCCATCAGGCGTTCGGGTGCCGCTTGCGGGCGCGGCGGCGATGGATCCGGTCACGCAGCGGATCGAACAGGCTGCGGTGCGTGAAGCCTTCGAACATCATGTCGGGACTCTTGGGGTCGAGTAGTTCGGTCTCGGCGATAGTCTTGGCCACGCCCTCGGGCCGTTCGAACGGCAGCGGCTCCAGCCGGCGACCTGTCCTAGGGTTGAGGGCGTCGAGCGTGGCGAGGAGCGAGCCCTTCTCGGCGAAGGTGGCGGCGACCTTTTCCTCGGTCGTGTCGAGATGTTCGGCAAGGAGGCGGGTGCGCAGCGCGGCGAGGGCATCGCGCTCGGCATCGGTCGACGCGTCGAGCATCACGTCGCACTCGCTGTCGAGGCCGAGGCTGCGGTTGTTCATGTTGGCCGAGCCGATCTTGAGCATCGTATCGTCAACGATCATCAGCTTGGCGTGGACGTAGATGTCGTCGTCGCCCCTGGTCTTGGGGGTGACGATGCGGAAGCGGTTGCCGGGGTCGGCATTGCCGATGAGCTCGACCAGGCGAAGCCGCGTGGCGTCCATCGCGACCTGCTCGAGCCAGCCGTCGGCCTGGACCGGATTGACCAGCAGGAATTCGGGCGGGTCGGGCTCGCCCAGGCGCTTGATGATCGCGGCGGCGATCTTGGGCGAGGTGAAATACTGGTTTTCGGCGTAGATGAAGCGCCTGGCCGCGGCGATCATGTCGAGGGTCAGCGCCTCGATCTCCTTGACCTCCTTCCAGTCCTGGTAGGCGGCGACCGTCCGGGCGATGGCGAAGCGGCTGTCTTCGAACTGCGGCTCGAGATGATCGGGCCAGACCTCGTCGTGGCAATCGATCGGGTCGAGCTTTTCCCCGGTGGCATGCTCCCAGCGGGTCCGGGCAAGTTCGCCGAGCGCGGCAGCGAGCGGGCCTTCGCAGGCCATGGTGGCGTCATGCCAGGGGCCGTATTCGGAGCCGCCGGGGCGCCGGCGGTCGGGATCATGGTCCTCGTGCGCGGGCCGGTCCCAACGGTCGCCGGTCATGTCGATCCCGCCGCAGATGGCGAAGCAGTCGTCGATGACGACGATCTTCTGGTGGTGCGAGCAGCCGACCGGATGCGCGCCGTCCATCACGAAGCGGATTGCCTTGGTCCAGGTCAGCCGCGCCAGCCAGAGAAGGGCGCTTCCGCGCAGCGCGAGCTTGAGCGCGCCGACCCGCCAGCTCAGGATCTTGATCGGGACGTCGGGCTTCTTGTGCGCAAGCTCGAGGAGGAAGTCGCCGAGGCTTTGATCGCTCTCGGTCCGGTCGAGCTTGATCCGCGGGTCGAAGTCCCAGCCGATGATCATGATGCGATGCTTGGCGCGCAGCATCGCCTCGCGGATGATGCGATAATAGTCGCAGGCGTCGACGATCACCGCCGCGCGCGACGCTTCCTCGATCCGCCAGCAATTGCGACGCGGTTCCGGTAGCTGCCCCAAGCGCGAAACGTCCTCCCTTTTGCCATCCTAGAAGACGGCTCGGGGAAGATCGTTCCACGGGTGGACTAAAGGGGCAAGGGGGAGGAGTCGCTTCCTAGCGTTCGACGCCCTTGAGCTTTCCCCAGGTCCGGGCGGCGGTGTAGCCGAGGTAGCCGGTGCCGAAGAGGGTGTAGAGCTCGCTCGGCAGGCCGCGCAGATAGACGGTCATGCCGACCGCGATGGCGTTGGCGGTGGACGGGTTGGCGGCCGCGATCAGGCCCATGGGAATGGACCAGAGCATCAGCGCGTACATGACGTAGAGGAAGCTCGGCCGCGCGCGGCTGGTCCAGGGGTCGGCCGACTGGGCCTCGACCACGATCGCCTGCATCTGCTGGGCGATGGCGGCCATGTCCTGGTCGCCCTCGAGCTTGAGGAGTTCGAGCTTGGCGCGGTCGCGGGCGGCGGGATCGGGAATGATCTTGTCGATCAGCTTGGCGACGGGGCCGACGATGGCTTCGATGATGGGCATGTTTGGGGTTTCCTGAACAAGGTCTCGAAGGTCACAGGGTAAGCGAGTCGTTCTTCAGTCGACGTTACCGATCCGGTTCGCGAGCCAGCCGTAGATAAAGGCTTCGTTCGCGGGTCGCTTCTCGGCCAGGCGAAGGTAGCGCTCGCCCTGCAGCGCCTCGAGCGCGCGGAGGAGGACGGTCTCGCCCTCGGCCTTGCGAAGCGCGAGAAAGGCGTCGATCGCGGCAAGCGTGATCGGACCGATCCGCCCGTCGGGCGTGAGGTCGGGATAATCCTTGCCATTGCGGTTCAATGCGGTGAGCGCGCGCTGGAGAAAGGTGACCGCGACGCCGGGCCCCATGTTGGCGCCGGTGTCGAACAGCTCGGCCGCGATCCGCGGGGCGCGGCGCTGGACCTGGTCGAATCTCGGCCGGAGCCAGTAGAGCCGCCGGTAGATGGCCGCCGCCTCGGCCTGGGGAAGAAGCGACATCGGGCCGGTGTAACCATGCGCCCGGGCAACCGCTTCGGTTATACCGAAGCGTGTGGGGCCACCGCGATCGGCCTTGTGGTCGACATAGCCGCCCTCGCGGGCGATGAGCTCGTCGATCAGCTGGTCGATGGTCGGGGCGGGCGCGCTTGCGGACATGAGGTCAATCCTTGGAATGGGCTGGTCCGAGTCGAATAAAGATAACCAAAGAGGTTTGCTGTAGGACAGCGCTTTCTGTGCAGGCCCGGCGTTGGCGTCAGCGGGCCGGCCCATTCGATCGCCGGCTTCGCGCCGGTGGAGCGCCACAGCCCTCTACAAGGCAAGGGAGCGGCGCCGCGCCCGGCGAACGGGAAGCGCGCGCGTGGCGCCGACGCGCAGGATCGAGAGAGGAAGTCAGATGGCTGCAACTGTTCGTGGGGAGTGGCCCGTCGGGGCTGATGCCGGCCGGCTCGGGGGAGAAGCGAAATGATGCAATCGTTCCGCGAAACGATGCCCATCCGAAGCAAGCTCTTCACCATCGTGGCGGTGATGACCGGGCTCGTCTGCGTGCCGACCCTGGTCGCCCTGGTGCGGGGCGATCTCCTCGCCGCCGGCGTGGGCGCGGCCGCGGCGGTCGCGGCGGGCATTGTCGGCGCCAGCTTCCGCGAGGCCATCTCGGGTCCCTATGTCGCGACGGTCGCCCGGATGGAGGCGCTGGCCAAGGGCGATCTCGATACGCCGATCGCCTTCACCGACTATACCGACTGCGTCGGCCGCATGACCAAGGCGATGTTCGTGTTCCGCGACACGGCCCGCGAACAGATGGTCGCGCAGGCGAGGGAGCAGAAAGCGGTGGTCGACCTGTTCGGCGATGCGCTCAAGGCCCTGCGCGGCGGCGACCTCACCGTCCGGATCACCGCCGACGCGCCCCCGGCCTATGCGGGGCTGAAAGATGCCTACAACGAGGCCGTCGCCGGCATTGCGGACCTGATCCTCGCGGTGACTCAAAGCGCGTCCGGCATCCGCGTCGGGAGCGACGAGATCGCGCAGGCGAGCGAGGACCTGGCCCGGCGGACCGAAGGCAATGCCGCGAGCCTCGAGGAGACGAGCGCGGCGGTGCAGCAGATGAACGGGCGGCTCCGCGCCTCGGCCGAGGCCTCGAGCGAGACCGTAGGGCGCGCCGACCAGGCGATCGCGACCGTCAGCGGCGGCCGCGCGCTGGCCGACGAGGCCGTCCAGGCGATGGGCCGCGTCAGCGACAGCGCCAAGGGGATCGACAGCGTGATCGAGGGGCTCGACAAGATCGCCTTCCAGACGCGGGTGCTGGCGATGAACGCGGCGGTCGAGGCGGGCCGGGCGGGCGAGGCGGGCCGCGGCTTTGCGGTCGTCGCCGATCTCGTCAGCGCGCTCGCGATGCGTGCGGAGGAGGAAGCCAAGCGGGCCCGCGACCAGCTGACGGTCACGCAGACCGACATCGTCTCGGCGGTGGGCGCGGTCGAGAAGGTCGACGGCGCGCTGCAGGACATTTCGTCGGACGTGGGCGCGGTGCACCAGCTGCTGGGATCGATTGCGTCCGACAACCAAGCGCAGGCACAGGCGATCGCCGAAATCTCGGCCGCGGTGTCGAGCATGGACCAGTCCACCCAGCAGAATGCGGCGATGGTCGAGGAAACGAGCGCGGCGGCGCGCAACCTCCTGAACGAAGTGACGGCGCTCGCCCAGAAGGCGCAGCAGTTCCGGACCGGGGGCCCCGCGCCGGCGGTGCTCGCGCCGGCCAAGGCCGCCGCGCCCGCGCCCAAGCCGGCGGCGGTCGGCAGGCCGTCTCCGGGGCTGCCAAAGCGCGGCAAGGAGGGGGCTTATGTGTCGCCCGTGAAGGCGCTGCCGCCGATGTCGCTCGACAAGCTCGCTGCGGGCGGCGGGGACGACGACTGGCACGAATTCTGATGGTTTGAGGAGATCCGGCCCCGGTATTCCCCCCTTAAACCTCGGGTCGGTGAAAGGCCCGGCAGCGCGAGGACGCTGCCGGGCCTTTCTTCTTGCCGGTGATGAGGAGTGAACCAGGGAGCACGGCTGGCGGGTGGCGCTCCCGGGCCCGGTCAGGCGGCGCGCTGATCGGGGTGGAGGGGGAGGACGTTGCTGGGGGTGAAGGGCGCGGCCTCGTCGATGTCGTCGAGCGCGACCACCGCGGTCGGGGCGGCGGCGGGCTCGGGGAGGAGCGATGCGGCTGCCGGGGCGGCTGCCGTGCGGCTGCGACGGCTGGCCACCGTGGGCCCGTAATCGGCCATGACGCGGAAGCGCGGATGCACCTCGGCGAGCTCGGCCATGACCTTGGCGGCGCGCTTGCCGATCTGGCGGACCTGCTCGCGGTTGAGGCCGCTGCCCTCGGGCGCGTCATAGTCGGCGAGTTCGCCGAACACGCGGGCCGAGAGGATCTCGCGGTCGCGCTCGAGCCGCGCCTCGATGCTCGCCACGGCTTCCTCGTCGAGCCCGGCGCGGCCACCGGCCTTGAGCTGGCGGGCGAGCTCGCGCTTGGGCTGCTTGCGGCGCAGCGCGTCGAGCGCGGCGTGGCGGCCCTTCTGCACGAATTCCTCGATCAGGCACTGGGCGGCGGCGCGGGCGAGATAGTCGCTGGCCGAACGCTCGGTCCGCTCCAGCGCGTCCTCGTCCTCGATCATCGCCTCGAGCGAATTCTCCTCGCCGTCGGCGTCGTGCGAGATGCTGTGGAGCGAGACGGTGGTGGCCGAGACCTTCTGCGCCGAGGGGCGCTGGTCGGTCATCAGGCGAAAGCGGAGCGACTGGAGTTCGCCGCGGATCTGCCAGTTGACGAAGGTGGTGAACTGGGCCTTTTCCGGATCATAGGCCTCGATCGCGCGGTGCACCGCGATGGCGCAGCACTGCTCGGCATCGTCCCAGTGGTTGCCCAGGCCATATTGGCGAATGAAGTGCCGGAAGCGCGGGGCGAGGAGGCGCTGGAGCCGGACGAAGACGCGGTCGATGTCGCGGCGCTGGCGCGCGCTGAGCGGCGCCTCGCCGCTGCCCTTGATCGCGATGAGTTCGGCAACGGCAACTTCGAGTGCCGCAGTGGTTTTCGACATAGGCGTCCCCCCGGATGCGACGCCAAGGCCAATTCCCGGCGTTCCGATGGGAGGAGCAAGCGACCCGCGCGGTTAATCGCGTTAAACCTGTCGCTCCGAGTTGGAGTTAATCGAGGTGGAGTGAGGGAAATCCGCTCTTGAAGCCTATTCCCTATCGATCCGATCCGGATCGATCTGGGGCGTCAGGCGGTCTGGAAACGCGCGGGCTGGATACGCCGCGCGACATAGGTTTCGAGCCAGTTGCGATGGGCCTGGCTGGCGCTGGCGGCGGCCTCGATCCGGCGCGCGGCGGCGGCCGATCCGACCTGCGCGGCGAGGAGGCGACCGGCGCGCGCGTCGTCGAGGCCGCGGCCGAGGTATCGCATGGCGTCGCCGAGACCGAGATGGTGGGCGAGATAGGCGGCCTTGGCGGTCGACGCGAGGTCGTCGGTCCGGATTCCGGCCGACCGCAGCCGTGCGAGATTGGCGGCGGCATGGTCGGCGACGGCGTTGATCGAGGCCGCGGGATCGGTGCGCAGCGCGAGGAGCGCGGCCTGGGCTTCGGGGCGGATCGCGCCCGACGGGCCGAGCCAGCCGCGCTCGGTCGCGACGGCGTGGAGCCAGCTTCCCTCGCGGCGGGCCTCGCCGAGCCAGGTCGACTGGAGGAATTGGCCGAGGCCGGTGGCGGTGGAGCGCGGATTGCGGCTCCCCGGGTCCCAGCGCCCGTCGGCGGCGCGGCCGGCCTCGGCGTCGACGATCGCGGCGAGCATCGCGGGCGCGAGGCCGGTACGCGCGGCGGCGGCTTCGATGGCGGGGGCGAAGGTGGCGTTGGCGCCGAGGTTGAGCGGTCCGGTGTTGGTGGGGCTCGGGACGGGGCCTGGCGTGAGTTGGGGCGCGAAGCGGTCGTCGGCGGCAAGCGCGTCGACGAGTTTCGACAGGTCGAGCAGGCGTGGCGAAGCGGGCTCGGCAGCGGTCTCCACCCCCGCATCGGCGCGGCCGATGGCGATCTGCCACAGGCGGTCCTCGAGCCCGGCGCGGGCCGAGCGGTAGATGAGTTCGGCGCGGGCGGCAGGGGCGAGGCGGCCGATGTCGCCGGTCATGCGCGGTGCCACAGGCTGGCGGTTCGATCGTCGAGCTGCGCGGCAATCGTGCGTTCGCGCCGGCGGCGATCGGCCGCGTGGGCGGCGGCGGCGGCGTCCTCGAGCAGGCGGAGGCGCGCACGCTGCTCGACCGCGACGTGGCGAAGCTCGGCGAGGCGCGATGCGGATTCGGCGCGCGCGGCGGCGAGGGCGCCGAGGCGGCGGCGGGTGTTCTCGAACCAGGCGTCGCTCGGCACTGGCGTGACCGCGGCGCGGAGGCGTTCGCAGGCGCGCCTCGCAGTTAGGGTTTCCCCCTTCGTGAGCAGCGCGCCATCGCGCGCCTGCTCGGCGGCGATTTCCATCGCGACCTGGTCGAGCATCCGCTTGCGGTGACGGATGGCGGGGCCGAGGCGGCTCATGGTTCGGGCTCGGCAAGGATGTTGGCGAGGTCGGCAAAGGCGGCGGACGATCGACCGCGATCCTCCTTGCCCTGCGCGACCAGGCCCTCGACCAGCGGGGCAAGCGCGATGGCGCGGTCGACTTCGGGACTGGCGCCGGGAGCATAGGCGCCGAGGCGCACAAGCTCCTCCATGTCGGCCCAGGTCGAGAGGATTCGCCGGGCTTCGAGTCGGGTCCGGTTGTCCTCCGGGTCGAGGCAGTGGGGGAGAGTCCGGCTGACCGACTTCAGCAGATCCATCGCGGGATAGCGGCCGCGCTCGGCGATGCTCCGGCTGAGGACGACGTGGCCATCGAGGATCCCGCGCACGGCGTCGGCGATCGGTTCGTCATGGTCGTCGCCGTCGACGAGGACCGTGAACAGGCCGGTGATGCTGCCCTGGCCGGGAAGGCCGGGGCCCGCGCGCTCGAGCAGGCGGGGCAGGTCGGCGAAGACCGAGGGCGGGTAGCCGCGCGTCGCGGGGGGCTCGCCCGAGACGAGGCCGATCTCGCGCCCGGCCATGGCGAAGCGGGTGACCGAATCCATCAGGCAGAGGACGCGCTTGCCGGCATCACGAAAATGCTCGGCGATGGCGAGGGTCGCGAGCGCGGCCTGGCGGCGGAGAAGGGCGGGCGCGTCGGAAGTGGCAACGACCACGACCGAGCGGGCGAGCCCCTCCGGACCGAGGTCGTCCTCGATGAATTCCTGCACCTCGCGGCCGCTCGCCGATCAGCCCGATCACCGCGACGTCGCAATCGGCCCAGCGCGCGAGCATCGAGAGCAGCACCGACTTGCCGACGCCCGAGCCGGCGAACAGGCCAAGCCGCTGGCCCTCGCAGAGCGGGGCGAAGAGGTCGAGCGCGCGAACGCCGGTGTCGATCCGGCGGCCGACGCGGGCGCGGCGGGCGGCGGGCGGCGGGAAGGCGCGAAGCGAAGCAGGCGCGGTGCCGGGGCGGAGCGCGCCCTTGCCGTCGAGCGGGCGGCCGAGGCCGTCGACGACCCGGCCGAGCCAGGCGTCGGACGGGTGCAGCGCCGACTGACCGGCGACGAGCTCGGCCGGATCGCCCGCGACGAGGCAGTCGGTCGGATCGAAGGCGAGCGCGGTGACTGCCTCGCCGTTCAGGGCGGTGACTTCGGCCTCGACTTCGCCGGTCGCGCTGGAAATGCGCAGGCGGGCGCCGACGCTGGCCGCGCCGCCGAGGCCGCCGACTTCGAGCGCCGCGCCCTGGACCCGGCGAAGGCGACCGAACCGGCGGACCGGATCGGTCGCGCGGATCGCGGCGCTCAGCGCGGCGAGGCTCTGGACGGCGCTCAGGCCGCGAGCTCCGCGACCTCCGCCACCCCGGCGAGCGCGTCATGCTCGAGCCGCATCAGCGTCCGGCAGTCGCCGAGCGCGCGATAATAATCGGCACTCGCCGCGCGCTCGGCGAAGGAGGCGACCGCGGCGCGGCCGGTCTCGCAGGTCGAGAGGCGCGAGACGCCGCCAAGGAGGCCGAGGATCTGGCGGTGATGCTCCTCGATCCGTTCGGGGTCGAGATAGGCCATCATGGTGTGGAAATAGAGCGCCCGGGCCGGGGTGTTGGCTTCGGCCGGGGCCATGATCTCGCGGCCGCGCAGGATCGTCACCTTGCTTTCGATCGCGAGGTCGGTCCGGCCCGAGGAGCGGATGATCGCGCCGTTGATGACGACACGCTCGCCGTCGCGAAGGGAAATGCGGAGGGTCAATGTGGTCTCCCAAGCTGGTCTGGTCCCGTCCACCTTAGAGGCAGCGGAGGGCGAGACGGGGCGGGGACGGCAAAAATTGCCGTGCCGAGGGCTGGTTCGGCGGGCCCTCTATAAGAGGAGGGAAGGACCGGCAGCGGGCCGGATCCGCCGAGGAGCTTTCCTACCTTGAGCCTTTATTCCGCCCTTTATGCCGGCGTGTCCGGCCTCGGTGCGCAATCGTCCGCCATGGCGACGGTCGCGGACAACATCACCAACATCAACACCATCGGCTACAAGGGGGTGGCGACCGAGTTCCGGACCCTCGTCACCGACGGGCGGATGCGGTCGAGCTATTCGGCGGGCGGCGTCGCGGCGGCCCCGCAGGCGCTGATCAGCAAGCAGGGGCTGCTCCAGGCGAGCTCGAGCCAGACCGACCTCGCGATCGACGGGGCGGGCTTCTTCGTGGTGCGCTCGGGCGACGGGCCGGATGCCGAGGTGGCGTTCACCCGGGCGGGCGCGTTCAAGCCCGACCTCCAGGGGTTCCTGCGCAACACGAGCGGCTATTATCTCCAGGGCTGGCGGCTCGATGCGGCGGGCAATTTCGTCGACACGGGCAACCTGAACGCGCTCGAGCCGGTCCGGCTGAGCGAGCTGACGGGTTCGGCGGCGCCGACCAGCAAGCTCCAGATGCGCGCCAACCTCCAGTCGGACGCGGCGGCCTATACCGGCGCTTATGCGGCGGGCGACCTGGCGGCGGGGACGGTCACCCCGCAGTTCCAGCGCAGCTTCGACATCTATGACGCGCAGGGCGGCGCGCACCGGATCAGCGTGGGCTTCCTCAAGACCGCGCCCAACCAGTGGCAGGCCGAGATCTTCGCGGTGCCGGCGAGCGACGTGACCGCGGCCGGCGGCCTGCTGACGAGCGGGACGGTGGCGTTCAATCCCGACGGAAGCCTCGACCTCGCCGGTTCGACCGCGGCGCTGTTCGGCTCGGTGACGCCGGCCTGGACCAATGGCGCGGGTTCGCAGCCGATCGATCTCCAGCTCGGCACCGACGGGGGGCTCGACGGCCTGACCCAGTTCGGCGGGCAGAGCGCGCTGATCAGCTCGAGCGTCGATGGCGGGCTGCTCGGCAACATCGCGAGCATCGAGGTCGACGACAAGGGCGTGGTCAGCGCGGTGTTCGACGACGGCACCGCGCGCAAGGTCTATCAGCTGCCGATCGCGACCTTCCAGAATCCCGACGGGCTGACCCGGCTCACCGGCAATGCGTTTGCGGTGTCGAGCGCCAGCGGATCGGTCGCAATCAATCCGCCGGGCGCGCTCGGCGCGGGAATGATCTCGGGCTCGACCCTCGAGGCCTCGAACGTCGACCTCGCCCAGGAATTCACCAACATGATCCGCTTCCAGCGGGCCTACAGCGCGTCCTCGAAGATCATCACCACGGTCGACGACATGCTGCAGGAACTGTCGAACCTGAAGCGGTAGCGACTGACGCATGAGCCTGTCGCAGATCCTCGGGAGCGCCCTGTCGGGGCTGAACGCCGCCCAGGCGGGCTTGCGCTCGGCCTCGAACAACATCGCCAACGTCAACACGCCCGGCTACGCCCGCGAGCGCGTGCCGCTTCAGACGGGCGTGACCGCGGGGCAGGTGACGGGGGTGCGCGCGCAGGAAGCGGTGCGGGTCGCCGACCGCTTCCTCGAGGCGACGGTCTATCGCCGCGCCGGCGAATGGGGACAGGCCGAGGCGGTGGCGAATACGCTCGACCGGCTTCAGGCCTTGCTCGGCGCGCCGGGAGACTCTGGCGGACTTCCGGCGCGGCTCGACGCGATCGGGGCGGCGGCGGTGGCGATGACCGGCGGCGCGGCGAGCGAGCCGACGGTGCGCGGCTTCGTCGGCTCGGTCCAGCAGGCGCTGTCCTCGCTCCAGACGCTCGACAGCGACGTCGCGGGCCTGCGCGTCGATGCCGAGCGCGAGTTCAGCTACACGGTCGATACGATCAACACGTTGCTCCAGCGGATCGACCGGTTGAACGACGCGGTCGCGCGGCAGGCGGCGGGCGGGCGGGCGGCCAATGGCGCGACCGACCAGCGGATGAGCGCGGTCGAGGAACTGTCGGGGCTGATCAAGGTCGAGGTCCGCGAGGGCGCCGACGGGCGGCTGACGATCGACACGGCGGGCGGAGTGACCCTGCTCGACCGGCGGCTCCGGCTGCTCGACTATCCGCCGAGCGACGGCAGCGTCCAGCCCATCTATCCCGCGGTCCGGGTCCGCTTCGCCGAAGCCGACGGAAGCCTCGGCGCCGACACGGGCGAGCGGCTCGACACGCCCGCCGTCGGCGGCCGGCTGGGCGGGCTGATGGAATTGCGCGACCGGCGACTGCCCGCCTTCGCGGAGGAGATCGGGAGCCTGTTCGGCGGGCTGGCCGAAAGCCTCAATGCGGTGAGCAATGCCGGGACCACGGTGCCCGCGCCAAACTCGCTCGAGGGGGCGCAGACGGGCTTCGCGGCGTCCGACCGGCTGGGTTTCACCGGCAGGGCGGTGGTCGCGGCTTTGCAACCCGACGGGACGCTCGCGGGGAAGGTGACGCTCGACTTCGCGGCGCTGGGGCCCGGGGCGACGATCCAGGATGCGGTCAACGCGATCAACGCCGGGCTCGGCGGGCTCGCCACCGCGAGTTTCACCGGCGGCAAGCTCAGCATCGTCGGAAACGGCGGGCTGGGAGTCGCGGTGGCGCAGGACCCGGCGAGCCCGAGTGATCGCGCCGGGCTCGGCTTCGGGCAGGCGTTCGGGCTCAACGACCTCGTCAGCGGCGGGCGCACCTTCGGACCCGCCGGCTTCACCGCTGCCGATCCGCACGGGGTGGCCACGGGCACCAGCGCCCAATTTGTCCTGCGCGGCCCCGACGGGCGGGTGCTGGCGCAGGCAACGGTCAATCCGGTCGCCGGCGGGACCTTCGGCGACATCGTGGCGGACTTGAACGCGGGACCGCTGGCGGCCTTCGGGACGGCCTCGCTCGATGCGCGCGGGCGGCTCGCCTTCACGCCGGTCGCCTCGCTTCCGACCGCGAGCCTCGGGGTCGTGACCGATACCTCCGATCGTTATGGCACCGGCCGTTCGCTGACCTCCCTACTCCTGCCCTCGGGGATGGAGACGGGGCTCGGCGGGGCGGAGGTGCGGCCCGACATGGCGGCGAGCGCCAAGCGGCTCCCGCTCGCCCGGCTCGACATTGCCGCGGCGGTCGGGACCAGGGCGGTCGGCACCGGCGACAGCCGCGGCGCCAATGCTTTCGTCGACCAGCTTCGCGCGGCGGTGGACCTCGGGCGCGGGCGGATCTCGGGAATGGAGAGCTTCGCGAGCTTCGTGCTCGGCCAGGCGGGCCTCGACGCGTCGGGGGCCAAGGACCGGGTCGCCGACATGGAGGCGCGCAAGGCCGACGCGGTCAACCGCCGCGACAGCTATTCGGGGGTCAATATCGACGAGGAACTGGCGAGCCTCGTCACCCTCCAGAACAGCTATTCGGCCGCGGCGCGGGTGATGACCACGGCGACGCAGATGTACGACACGCTGATCGGGATGGTGCGCTGATGACCGGATGGAACAGGGTCGCGACGGTGCCGATGCAGCGGACGCTGTTCGAGTCGATCGCCATTTCGCAGCGCAAGCTGGTCGAGACCCAACAGCAGATGGCGACCGGCAAGAAGGCGCCCGACTTCGCTTCGCTCGGAATCGAGACGATGCGCAACCTGTCGGCGCGGACCCTGCTCGCGCGGCAGGAAGCGCATGCGGCGGTGGGGGCCAGGATCGGCACGACCTTATCGATCATGGACACGCAGATGGCGAGCATCGAGGACATGATGGTCTCGTTCCGCGACAAGCTGCTGACGACCTCGGCGAGCAAGCGTTCGGAGGGGTTGCAGGAGCTGGCGGAAGAGACGTTCCAGCGCTTCCGCTCGGCGCTCAACAGCGACGAGGGCGGGACGTATCTGTTCGCGGGGTCGCGGACCGACACGGCACCGTTCGTTCCGGCGAGCCTCGCGGCGAGCGCGGGGGTGCCGACCGCAAGTGCCTTTGCCAACGACGGGGTGGAATTGAAGGCGCGGGTGGCCGACGGGCTCGACGTCTCGTTCGGCGCGACCGCGAGCAGCTTCGGGTCGGAGATGTTCGAGGCCTTCCGGGCGCTGGCCGATGCGGGGGCGATCGGCGACGTCCCGACCGCGGCGCAGCAGGCCGCGATCAACGAGGCGGTGGGCAAGATCAACGACGGTTTGAAGACCCTGCGCGCGTCGCATGCCGAGAACGGCCGGCGCCAGGCGCAGGTCGAGGAACTCGCCGACCGGGCGAGCGAACGCTCGCTGATCCTTCAGCGGCTGGTCGCGCGCAACGAGGATGCCGACATGGCCGAGGTGGCGAGCACTTTGGTGCAGCGCCAGTCGAGCCTGCAGGCGAGCTACACGTTGTTCAGCCGGCTCTCGAACCTCAGCCTGGTGAATTACATTCGCTAAAGGTCTTCCAAGCGGTTGACGCGGGCGTAGGAGCGCGCGACCTCGGAGGCGATGACCCGCGTCTCCTTCTATGGGCTGCTCGCCGACGCCATGGGGCGCCACCTCGAGGTGGAAGTGCCGAAGGGCGGCGTGAGCCTGGGCGGGCTTCGGGAACGGCTGGCGGCCGAACGGCTGGGGATGGCCGGCGAACTGTCGGCGTCGCGCGCGAAGGCCTGGGTCCGCGACACACTCGCCGGTGAGGACGACATGATCGGGCCCGACGACGCGGTCGAATTCTGGCCGCCGGTTTCGGGGGGCTGAGTGACGGCCCGCGCCACGCTCATCGACGGGCCGTTCTCGCCCGAAGCGCTGTATCGCGATTTCCTGGCGCGGCTCGGCGAGGAGGCCGGGGCGGTGGTGACCTTCACCGGGCTCGTGCGCGGCGGCGACGTCACGGGGTTGCTGCTCGAGCATCATCCGCTGCGGACGGCGGTCTCGCTCGAGGCGATCGCGGCGGCGGGCGCGGCCCGGTTCGAGGTCAGCGGGATCGAGGTCGTGCATCGCTGCGGGCTGATCGGTCCGGGAGAGCCAATCGTCTGGGTCGCGGCGGCCGCACCGCATCGCCGCGCGGCGTTCGAGGCGGCGGATTATCTGATGGACCGGCTCAAGACCGAGGCGGTGTTCTGGAAACGCGAGGAAGCGACGGGCGGCGGCCGCTGGATCGAGCCGACCGAGGCCGACCGGCACGCCGCGACGCGATGGGAGTAGAATTTGGCCGGATCGATTGATGAGCGCAGGGCCTTCCTACCGCTCCGCATTGCGGTGCTGACCGTGTCGGACACTCGCGACGAGGAGAGTGATGGTTCGGGCCGGACGCTGGCCGAGCGGCTGACGGGCGCAGGGCACGAGCTCGCCGGCAAGGCGATCGTGCGCGACGACGTCGCCGCGATCCGGGCGCAGGTGCAGGCGTGGGTGGCGGACCGGGCGGTCGACATCATCGTCTCGACGGGCGGCACCGGGTTCAGCCCGCGCGACGTGACGCCCGAGGCGGTGAAGCCGCTCCTCAGGCGCGAGATGGATGGCTTTGCGGTGGTCTTCCACCAGGTCAGCCTCGGGACCGTCGGGCTCTCGACGCTCCAGTCGCGCGCGTTCGCGGGACAGATTGGCGACACCTTCATCTTCTGCCTGCCTGGCTCGAGCGGGGCGTGCCGTGACGCCTGGGACCACGTGCTCCGGTTCGAATTCGACAGCCGCTACCGGCCCTGCTCGATCGCCGAGCTGATCCCGCGCCTCGCCGGGAGCGCGGCATGAGCGGGCTCAGTCATCTTGGCGAGGACGGACGGGCGCGGATGGTCGATGTGACCGACAAGGCGGTGACCGACCGGACGGCGGTGGCGCATGGCCGGCTGCGCTGCGCGCCCGAGACCCTGCGGCAGGTCGCCGAGGGGACGACGCCTAAGGGCATGGTGGTGCAGACGGCGGAGATTGCCGGGATCATGGCGGCCAAGCGCACCGCCGAGCTCATCCCGCTCTGCCATCCGCTGGCGCTGACCAATGTCGCGGTGCGGATCGAGGCGGACACGGCGCTCCCCGGCTTCCGCGTCGAGGCCGAGGTACGGACCAGCGGCGTGACCGGGGTCGAGATGGAGGCGCTCACCGCCGTCTCGGTCGCCTGCCTGACCCTGTTCGACATGCTCAAGGCGATCGACCGGACGATGGTCATCGAAGGGATGGAGGTCGTCGCGAAGACCGGCGGCAAGTCGGGCAGCTGGGCGCGATGATTTCGTTCGACGCGGCCTTCGCGCTGCTGGCCGGGGCGGCGCGGCCGCTCGGAAGCGAGACGGTACCCCTTGCCGAGGCGGCGGGGCGGATCCTCGTCGAGCCGGTCCACGCGATGGTCGATGCGCCTTTCGCCGACTTGTCCTCGATGGACGGCTACGCGGTGCGCGAGGCCGATCTGGCCGCGCTTCCGGCGGCGTTGCCGGTGGCGGGCGAGTCGGCGGCGGGCGGTGGTCCGGTGGCTTCGCTCCCACCCGGCGCGGCGATGCGGATCTTTACCGGGGCGCCGGTCCCGGCGGGGGCCGACCGGGTGGTGATGCAGGAGCAGGTCCGGCGCGAGGGCGACCGGGCCTTGTTCGACGAGCGGCCGGGCGCGGCGCGCTTCATCCGCGTGGCGGGATCGGACTTCCGCACCGGCGACCTGCTGCTCGCCGCGGGGACGCGGCTTGACCCCCGTAACCTCGTCGCGGCGGCGGCGGGCGATGTGGGCGAAGTCACGGTCGGGCGGCGTCCGCGGGTCGGGCTGATCGCGACGGGTGACGAGCTTGCCGAGCCCGGCCGCGCGCGCGCCGCGAGGGGACAGATCCCGGACAGCATTTCGGTCGCGCTCGCCGCGCTGGTCGCGGAAGCCGGCGGATTGGTGGCGGGGCAGCGGCGCCTGCGGGACGATCCGGCAGCCTTGCGCGAAGGGGCTGCGGCGGCGCTGGCGGAGGCGAACCTCGTGGTGGTCACCGGCGGCGCGTCGGTGGGCGAGCGCGATTATGCCAAGACGATGTTCGCCGAAATCGGGCTCGACCTCATCTTCTCGAAGGTCGCGATCAAGCCGGGCAAGCCGGTGTGGCTGGGCCGCGTTGGGCACCGGCTGGTGCTGGGGCTGCCGGGCAATCCGACCTCGGCGCTGGTGACCGCGCGATTGTTCCTGTTGCCCCTGCTGCGGGGCTTGAGCGGTGGCGAGCCGCGGGACGCGCTGCGCTGGCGGATGGCACCGCTCGGGCGCGCGCTCGAGGCGACGGGGCCACGCGAGACTTTCGCGCGCGCGGTGCTCGAGGATGGCGCGGTAAAGCTGCTCGGGCAGCAGGACAGCGGGGCGCAGCTGGCGCTGGCGCAGGCCGAGCTGCTCATTCGCCTTGCGCCGGGGACCGCGCCGGTGCCGGCGGGGACGATGGTGCCGGTGCTCGACTTCTAGAAGAGGCCGAGGAGCTTGGTGCCGGCGACGACGAGGACAAGCCCCAGCGATTTGAGCACCAGCGGCGCGGGCAGGCGGATCCCGAGCGTGGTGCCGACCAGCGCGCCGACGAGCACGCTTCCTGCATAGAGGGGCAGGGCGTCGGGAAGCTCGCCTGTGCTCGAAAGATTGCCGAGGAGTCCGGCGGCCGAATTGGCGAGGATGAAGACTGCGGCGACGCCCGAGGTGGGCTTGGGCGCGCTCCACGCCATGAACAGGAGCAAGGGCGAGAGGAAGATGCCGCCGCCGGTGCCCGTCAGGCCCGAGAGGAAACCGATCCCCGCGCCGATCAGGATGGCGAGCGGAATTGGCGGATCGCGGGTCTCGCGCAGTGCCCGGATCTCGCGCGGCCAGAGGAGGCGGGCGGCGGAGAAGAGGAGGACGAGGCCGACCAGCGGCCGATACCATTCGCCCGGAAGCTTCAGCGCGCCGCCGAGGAAGGCGAAAGGCATGGCGCCGAGCAGGAACGGCCACAGGGTCCGCCAGCGGAACAGGCCGGCGCGCAGGTAGCGGAGCGCTCCGAGCGAGGCGACCAGCAGGTTGAGGACGAGGGCGGTCGGCTTCATGGTCGCCGGCGCGACCCCGAACAGGGCCATCAGCGCGAGATAGGCCGAGGCGCCGCCATGTCCGACGCTCGAATAGAGTGCAGCGCCGACGCCCATGCAGACGGCGAGGATCAGCTCCTGGTCCACCGCCTCGGTCAGCCGCCGGTGACGCTCATGTGGCGTGAGACGGCGGGGGCGGGCGCGTCGATCCGGAAGTCGTGGGCCCGCGGCTTGCCGGCGACCAGCCGGTCGAGCGCGGCCTTCGCGGCCTCCTCGTCCCCGCCACGGAGGAGATCGCGAAGCTCGACCTTCTGGTCGTGGCCGAGGCAGCCGTAGACGGTGCCGGTCGCGGCGATCCGGATGCGGTTGCAGCTGTCGCAGAAATTGGCGCTCAACGGCGTGATGAAGCCGATCCGGCAGCCGAGTTCGGCGACCTGATAGTAGCGCGCGGGGCCGCCGGTGCGGTGCAGGCTCGGGGAGAGCGTAAAGTCCCGCTCGAGCCGCCGCCGGACCTGATCGAGCGGGAGGTAATGGTCGGTGCGGTCGTCGGCGACCGTGCCGAGCGGCATGGTCTCGATGAGGGTGAGGTCGTGGCCCTCGCCCGCGCACCACCGCAGCATGGCGGGGATCTCGGCCTCGTTGAGGCCGCGCAGCGCCACCATGTTGATCTTGATGGCGAGCCCCGCGCGGCGGGCGGCGGCGATGCCCTCGAGCACGGGTCCGAGCGCGTCGCGCCGGGCGATGTGGCGGAAGCGGTCGGGGTCGAGCGTGTCGAGGCTGACGTTGATCCGCCGGACGCCCGCGTCGCGCAGCGGCCCCGCGAGCGAAGCCAGCTGCGTGCCGTTGGTCGTGAGGGTCACTTCCTCGAGTCCCGCGCCGATCCGGCGGCCGAGCGCGCGGACGAGGTCGACGATGCCCGGCCGGACCAGCGGCTCGCCCCCGGTGAGGCGGATCCGGGTCACGCCGCGCTCGACGAGCAGGTCGCCGAGCTTTGCCAGTTCGTCGATCGTGAGGAGGTCGGGCCGCGGCGCGAAGGTCATGCGCTCGGCCATGCAATAGCGGCAGCGCAGGTCGCAGCGGTCGGTCACCGACAGGCGGACGTAGCTGATGCGCCTCCCGTGGCCATCGACCATCGCGCTGCCTGCTGCCTCCTTGCTCACGGGCACGAGCCTAGCACGCGAGCGCTCGGGGCGGGCGGGATATTTGCGTCGCTCGGCGGGGAGGTCGCCCGATCGCTCTACTATTCGCAAGGGGAACGTCTTCGACGACTTTGCGAGGGACGCGTGACGAAGGTTGTGAAGGTACCGGCTTCGGTGACGGTCGTGACCGCGGGGGCGTTCGCGGACGCGGTCGGCGACGCGCTGGCGCAGTATGACGAGGTCGCACTCGACCTCGCGGAGGTGGGCGAACTCGATCTGAGCTTCCTCCAGATCGTGACCGCGGCGCGGGTCCATGCCGCCGAGCAGGGCAAGCAGTTGCGGCTGGGATCGGCGGTGCCGGAGACGGTGGAGGGCCTGCTGGTCCGCGCCGGCTTCATCGACGCCGACCGCGACTTCTGGTGCGCCGGAGCCGCGCAATGAGCGCCTCGATCCTCACCGTCGACGATTCGCCGAGCCTGCGGATGGCGATCAAGCTGGCGCTGACGGGCGCAGGCTACAGCGTCACCGAGGCGAGCGACGGGCTCGACGGGCTCAACAAGTCGCGCGCGACCCGATTCGACCTGATCATCACCGACCAGAACATGCCCAACATGGACGGGCTGACGATGATCCGCGAGCTGCGCCGCGATCCCGCGCAATGCGGGACGCCGATCATCTTCCTGACCACCGAGAGCGCCGATGCGATGAAGCAGGAGGCCAAGGCCGCAGGCGCGACGGGCTGGCTGGTCAAGCCGTTCGTCGCCGACCAGCTGATCCGGGTCGCGCGCAAGGTGCTGGGCCGGTGAGCGCAAACGATCCCATCGCCGCCTTCCTGACCGAGGCGAACGAGCTCCTCGACCAGGTCGAGCAGGCGTTGCTCGATCTCGATCATCGGCTCGACGATCGCGACCTGATCGACGCGGTCTTCCGCGGGCTGCACACGCTCAAGGGCTCGGGGGCGATGTTCGGCTTCGATGCGCTTGCCGGCTTCACCCACCATTGCGAGACGGCGTTCGACCGGGTCCGCAAGCGGCAGGTGCCCGCGACCCGCGACCTGGTCGCGGTGGTGCTTGCGGCGCAGGACCATATGCGGACCTTGCTCACCGACCAGAGCGGGGAAGGCGGCGCAGCCGGGGATGCGATCCTCGAACGCCTGCGGGTCGTCCTCGAGGAAGCTCCGGCGGGCGGCGCTCCGGCGCAGGCGGCGGAGGCCGGATGGCGGCTGGTCTTCCGGCTTCCGGTCGATGCGATGGCGAACGGCACCAACCCGCTCATCCTGCTCGACGAATTGCGGGCGCTGGGTGAGTGCCGGATCACCGCGCTCACCGACCGCATTCCACCGCTCGCCGAGCTGGTGCCGACCGAATGCCACATCGGCTGGGAGGTCGAGCTTCACGGCGACATCGCGCTCGCCGACATCGAGGACGTCTTCATCTTCGTGATGGACGAAATGGAGCTGAGCCTCGAGCCCTTGGGCGGAGACGCTGCGAACGCGCCGGTCGCCGCCGCCGAGGATCCCACCGCGCCATCGCGCCCGGGCGACGATCCGCGACCCGCCAATGATGCGGGCGCACCGGCCGGCAAGCCGAGCGACACCGTCCGCGTGCCGGCCGAGCGGCTCGACCTCCTGATGGACCGGGTCGGCGAGCTGGTCATCGTCCAGAGCCGCCTGTCGCAGCTCGCGCAGGGCGGGGCGGGCGCCGCCAACCAGACGCTGCATGCCATCTCCGAGGACATCGAGCGGCTCGCGGGCGAACTTCGCGACACGATGATGGTGCTGCGGATGGTGCCCGTCTCAAGCCTGTTCGGCCGCTTCCGCCGGCTGGTCCACGACCTTGCGCGCGACACCGGCAAGGCGATCGAGCTCGTCACCGAAGGCGAGACCACCGAGGTCGACAAGACGGTAATGGAACGGCTGGCGGATCCGATGATCCACCTCATCCGCAACAGCTGCGACCATGGGCTGGAAAGCGCCGACGAGCGCGCGGCCGCCGGCAAGGCGCCGACCGGCGAGGTCCGGCTGTCGGCCAGGCAGGCGGGCGGAGAGGTGATCATCGAAATCCGCGACGACGGGCGCGGGATCGACCTCGGCCGGGTCCGTGCCAAGGCCGAGGCACAGGGCCTCCTCCAACCCGGCCAGGCGGCGAGCGATCACGAACTCCTGCAGATGATCTTCCATCCCGGCTTCTCGACCGCGCAGCAGGTGACGAGCCTGTCGGGGCGCGGGGTCGGCATGGACGTGGTCAAGCGGACGATCGAGAGCCTGCGGGGCACGATCGACGTTGCGAGCAGCGCGGGCGAAGGCTCGGTCATCTCGCTGCGCATCCCGCTGACGCTCGCGATTATCGACGGGCTGCTGATCCGCGTCGGTGCCGCCCGCTATGTCATTCCGCTGTCGGCGGTCGAGGAGTGCATCGAGCTCAGCACCGAGGAGGATCAGCGCTCGCGCGGGCGCAGCCTCATCACCCTGCGCGACCAACTGGTCCCGTTCATGCGGCTGCGCGAATTGTTCGGCGGCAACAGCGCCCCCGACCCGCACCAGAAGATCGTGATCATCTCGACCGGCACCGACCGCATCGGCCTCGTCGTCGACCAGATCATCGGCAGCCACCAGACGGTGATCAAGCCGATGAGCCCGGTTCACAGTGACGTCGCGATCTTCGCCGGGGCGACGATCCTCGGGGACGGCAATGTCGCGCTGATCCTCGACGTCGCCCAGCTTCTCGCCCTCGGCCAGCAGCAAGAGGAGCGGCTTCGCGCCGTCGCCTGACCCATGGACCAAGCCAACGACATCAACTGGGGACCGGCGGGCGAGCTCGAGGTCCTGACCTTCGATCTCCATTCGGAGACCTTCGCGGTCGAGGCCGTGCTGGTGCGCGAGATCCTCGACCTCCTGCCCGAGACAGCCGTGCCGGGCGCCAACCCGCTGGTCGGCAGCGTGGTCAACTTCCGCGGCAAGATCATCCCCATCGCAGACCTTCGACCGGCGTTCGGCTTTCCGGCGACCGAGCCGACCGTCGACAGCCGGATCGTGGTGATCGAGCTCGCAACGGGCAACGGAGCGATCCAGATCGGGATCCGGACCGACAAGGTGCACGAGGTCGCGACCCTGCGTCGCGAGGCGAGCGAGCCTGCGCCTGCGGTCGGCCTGCGCTGGCGGCGCGACTATCTGCGCGCGATGGTCCGGCGCGACGATGGCGTGATCGTCCTTCCCGATCTCGGCGCGATCTTCGACCCGCTGCTCGGCAACCACGCCGTCCCGGACCTGTCGGCGGCGGCCTAGGAAGAGGCTGCGCGGCACCATCATCGAAAGGCGATAGACGATGTCACTTGAATGGTTTGGCGGCGTGAATGCGGGCATCGTCCAGGCGGAACTCGTCCGGCTGGAAGCAGCCATGGCGCGTGGAGACATAGCCGAGCGCGCCCACGGCCAAGGCGCCAATCGCGCGACCCAGGAGCTGCTCGCGGCCGTGAACCGGCTGCTCGACCGCGCGGTCCAACCGATCGACGCGCTCGACGTGGCGATTGCCCATGTGCACGACGAGCATGCCCGCGGCGACATCGAGGTCGTCGTTCCGGTCGAGCAGTTCGCCGGCAAGGCCGCCGTCATCGCCCGCCGGACCAACGAACTCGTCGCCGCCCACATCGCGGTCAAGAAGATGGCGATGGCCTGCATCAAGGAGTTCAGCGAGGGCAATTTCGAGGCGCCGATGGAGCAGCTTCCGGGCAAGAAGGCCTTCATCAACGACACGATCGAGACGCTTCGCGGGAACTTGAAGGGCATCATCGCCGAGATGCGCCACATGGCCGCCGAGCACGAGAAGGGCGATATCGACGTCTTCGTGCCCGCCGAGAAGTTCAAGGGCGATTTCGGGATCGTCGCGCGCGGCATCAACGAGATGGTCGCCGCGCACATCGCGGTGAAGAAGAAGGCCATGGCCTGCATGAAGGCCTTCGGCGAGGGCGATTTCGATGCGCCGCTCGAGCAGTTCCCGGGCAAGAAGGCCTTCATCAACGAGACTGTCGAGACGCTGCGCGGCAATCTGCGCGACATCACGCATGAGATCGGGCGGCTGATCGACGCGGCAACCGCGGGCAATCTTGCCGAACGCGGCGAAGACCGCCGCTTCGTCGGCAATTTCGCGCAGCTCGTGGCGGGCATCAACGCGATGCTCGACGCCATCCTGGTTCCCATCCTCGAGGGCAATCGCGTCCTTGACCGGGTCAGCACCGGTGACCTGACCGAACGGGTCGAGATCGAGTGCGACGGCGACCATGCCAAGATGAAGGATTCGGTCAACGCGCTGGTCGACAGCCTGAGGTCGGTGGTCGGCGACGTGACGGCCGCCTCCTACAGCGTGTCGGCCGGAAGCCAGCAGCTGTCGAGCAGCTCCGAGCAGGTCTCGCAGGGCGCGACCGAGCAGGCGGCGGCGACCGAGCAGGCCTCGGCCTCGATGGAGGAGATGGCCGCCAACATCCGCCAGAATGCCGACAACGCCGCCCAGACCGAGAAGATGGCGCGCCAGTCCGCCCGCGACGCCGAGGCGAGCGGGGTTGCGGTCGAAAAGGCGGTGCAGGCGATGCGCACGATCGCCGAGAAGATCAGCATCGTGCAGGAGATTGCGCGCCAGACCGACCTCCTCGCGCTCAACGCGGCGGTCGAGGCGGCGCGGGCGGGCGAGCATGGCCGCGGCTTCGCGGTGGTGGCATCCGAAGTCCGCAAGCTTGCCGAACGCAGCCAGAGCGCGGCCGCCGAGATCAGCTCGGTCTCGGGCGACACGCTGAAGGCCGCGGCCGACGCGGGCGAAATGCTGGCCAAGCTGGTGCCCGATATCCGCCGGACCGCGGAACTGGTGCTCGAGATCAGCTCCGCCTGCCGCGAGCAGGACATCGGCGCTTCGCAGATCAACGAGGCGATCCAGCAGCTCGACCAGGTAACCCAGCAGAATGCCGGCGCGTCCGAGCAGATTTCGACCACGTCCGAGCTTCTGGCGCAGCAGGCGGGCGAACTCCAGGCGAGCATTGGCTATTTCCAGCTGGAGGGCGCGGTCGCCGCGGCCAAGGTTGTCGCCGCGGGCCAGCCTGCGCGCCGCACCGCCGCTCCGGTCAAGAAGGCAGCTCCGAAACCCAGAGCGAAGGCTCGCAGCAAGCCCGGCGGCGTCGCCGATCAGCAGGGGCGGGTAACCCGCTTCGCGCTCGACCTCAGCCAGGGCGGCCCGGACGCCGAGGATGCCGACTTCGAAAAGGCGGCCTGAGCCCCGGACCGTTCACTCTCTTCAGACCCATCACAAGGAAGCAGGATCATGTCGCTTGGGTTCTTCGACACGGTATCCGCCGATCTCGTCACGGGCGAACTGGCCCGGGTCGGCCGCGCGCTCGCGGACGGGCGCCTTTCGGAGCGCGCCGACGTGTCGCTCGCCAAGGGCCGGACCCGCGAGGTGCTGGTCGCGGTCAATGACCTGCTCGAGCAGGCGCTGGACCCGGTCAGCGCGCTTGGCGACAGCCTCGATCACGTCCTGGCGGAGCATGAGCGGGGCGACATCGATGTCGTCATCCCTGTGCAGCGGTTCCGCGGCGACCTCGCCGCCATTGCCGAAAAGACCAACGGGCTCGTCGCGGCCCATATCGCGGTGAAGAAGATGGCGATGGCCTGCGTGCGCGAGTTCGCCGACGGGAATTTCGAAGCGCCGATGCCCCAGCTTCCCGGCAAGAAGGCCTTCATCAACGACACGATCGAGACGCTTCGCGGTAATTTGAAGGGCATCATCGCCGAGATGAGCCACATGGCTGCCGAGCACGAGAAGGGCGACATCGACGTCTTCGTGCCGGTCGAGAAGTTCAAGGGCGACTTCGGGATCGTCGCGCGCGGGGTCAACGACATGGTCGCGGCGCACATCGCGGTAAAGAAGCTGGCGATGGCCTGCGTCAAGGAATTCGGCGAAGGCAATTTCGAGGCGCCGATGGCCCGGCTCCCCGGCAAGAAGGCTTTCATCAACGAGACGATCGAGACCCTCCGCGGGAATTTGAAGGGCATCATCGCCGAGATGCGGCACATGTCCGCCGAGCATGACCGCGGCAACATCGACGTCTTCGTGCCCGCCGAGAAGTTCCAAGGCGACTTCGCGATCATGGCGCGGGGCGTCAACGAGATGGTCGCCGCCCATATCGCGGTGAAGAAGAAGGCCATGGCCTGCATCAAGGAGTTTGGCGAAGGCAATTTCGACGCCCCGCTCGAGCAGTTCCCGGGCAAGAAGGCGTTCATCAACGACACCGTCGAGACGCTGCGCGGCAACCTGCGTGACATCACCGGCGAGATCGGGCGCCTGATCGACGCCGCCACCGCCGGTCACCTGTCCGAACGCGGCGAGGACAAGAAGTTCGTCGGCGATTTCGCCAGGCTGGTCGCGGGGATCAACGGAATGCTCGACGCGATCCTGCTCCCCATCGTCGAAGGCAATCGGATCCTCGATCGGGTCAGCACCGGCGATCTCGCCGAACGGGTGGAGATCGTCTGCGAGGGCGATCACCAGAAGATGAAGACCGCGATCAACGCGCTGGTCGACAGCCTGCGGGTCAGCGCCGATCTCGCCGACCGGATCGCCGACGGCGACCTCACGGTCGAGCACCAGCCGCTGTCGGCCAATGACACGTTGGGCCACGCGCTCACCCGGATGGTCGACCGGCTGCGCGAGGTGGTCGGCAATGCGACCGCGGCGGCGGACAGCGTGTCGTCGGGCAGCCAGGAGCTGTCGGCGAGCTCCGAGCAGGTCTCGCAGGGCGCGACCGAGCAGGCAGCGGCGACCGAGGAAGCCTCGGCCTCGATGGAGCAGATGGCGGCGAACATCCGGCAGAATGCCGACAATGCCGCGCAGACCGAGAAGATGGCGCGGCAGTCCTCGCGCGATGCCGAGGCCAGCGGCGCGGCGGTCGAAAAGGCGGTGGAGGCAATGCGCACGATCGCCGAGAAGATCAGCATCGTGCAGGAAATTGCGCGCCAGACCGACCTTCTCGCGCTCAACGCCGCGGTCGAGGCCGCGCGGGCGGGCGAGCATGGCCGCGGCTTCGCGGTGGTCGCGTCCGAAGTCCGCAAGCTTGCCGAACGCAGTCAGAGCGCGGCGGCCGAGATCAGCTCGGTCTCGGGCGACACGCTCAAGGCCGCGGCCGACGCGGGCGAGATGCTGGCCAAGCTGGTGCCCGATATCCGCCGGACCGCCGAACTGGTGCTCGAGATCAGCTCCGCCTGCCGCGAGCAGGACATCGGCGCTTCGCAGATCAACGAGGCGATCCAGCAGCTCGACCAGGTGACCCAGCAGAATGCCGGCGCGTCCGAGCAGATCTCGACCACGTCCGAACTGCTCGCCAGCCAGGCCGAACAGCTGCAGGGGAGCATCGCCTACTTCCGGCTCGGCAACGACCGGGGCGCCGGGGCGAGCGCCGCCTCGACCAAGCCGCGGCGCGAGGCCGCGCCCAAGGCGAGGCCGGTGCGTCCGGCGAAGGCCGCTGCCAAGGTCAAGCGGACGGTCCGCGGCCCGTCGGTCGCCGACCAGCAGGCCCGGATCACCGGCTTCGCGCTCGATCTTGCGCACGGCGGCCCCGATGCGCAGGACGCCGACTTCGAAAGCAAGGCGGCATGAGCGGGGGCGAACTGCAGGTCGTGACCTTCGGGCTCGATGCCGAGACTTTCGCGATCCCCGTCACCCTGGTCCGCGAGATCCTCGATTACCGCGAGCCCTTCCGGATCCCGAACGGCCCCGGCTTCATGCTCGGCCTCACCGACCTTCGCGGCGAGGGCGTGACCACGGTCGACCTGCGGCTGCGGCTGGGAATGCCGGCGGCGGTGCCGAGCCTCAGCACGCGGATCCTGGTCGTCGACGTGCCGCTCGGGGCGCGAGTGCTGACGCTCGGGCTCGTGGTCGACCGGGTGCTCGACGTCAGTACCGTGGACACCGCGCAGATCGGCCCCGCACCCGATGTCGGGACCCGCTGGGCGTCAGACTATATCGCGGGCGTGGCCAGGCGGGCCGAGGGGTTCGTCGTGTTCATCGACATGGGCCGGATCTTCTCCGACGTCGAGGCGGCCGAACTGTCGTCCATGGCGACCGCCGCCTGACCGCTTCGGCGACCGCGCGGGCCGCCCTTTCCAGCGAGGCTCAGAGGTGAAGAATTTCGTTCCCCCGCCGCATCCGGGCGCACCGATGACCGACCGGATTGGCCGGCAGAATTTCAACGCGCTCGCCAAATATATCTTCGAGACCGCGGGCATCCGCATGCCGCCGAGCAAGCAGACGATGCTTGAGGGCCGGCTGCGCCGCCGCCAGCGCGCGGTCGGGGCCGAAACGCTCGACGACTATTGCGACTATCTTTTCGACGAGGACAATATCGAGGTCGAGAGCGAGTATCTGATCAACGCGGTCACGACCAACAAGACCGACTTCTTCCGCGAGCCCTATCACTTCGACTATCTACGCGACGTCGCGCTGCCCGAGCTTCTGGCGCAGGGGGTGACGAACCTCCGCGCGTGGAGTGTCGCCTGTTCGAACGGGGCCGAGCCCTACACCATCGCGATGGTGATCGACGACTGGCTGCGCGGCCGGCTCGCGGCGAATTACAAGGTGCTCGCGACCGACCTCGACACCAGCATGCTCGAGATCGCGCGCACCGGCATCTATCCCGCCGAGTTCGTCGATCCGGTGCCCGCCGAATTGCGGCGGCGCTATCTCATGGCTTCGACCGATCCCGACCGCGACGTCGTGCGCGTCACTCCGACGCTGCGGCGCAACGTCGCCTTCGCGCGCCTCAACCTGATGGACGGGCAATATCCGGTCGGCGAGCCGATGCAGCTCGTCTTTTGCCGCAACGTCCTCATCTATTTCGACCGCGAGACGCAGCTGCGCGTGGTCGGCCAGCTGGTCGAGCAGCTGGCGCCGGGCGGCCTGCTGTTTCTCGGCCATTCGGAGACGATCGCCGGCCACGACCTGCCGATCGTCCAGGTCGCCAACACCATTTTCAGGCGGAGCTGACGCATGACCGAGCTGCAACGCAAGATTCGCGTCCTGGTCATCGACGACAGCGCGATCGTCCGGCAGGTCATGACCAGCGTTCTTGAGGCCGATCCCGAGATCGAGGTGATGGGCACCGCGTCCGACCCGTTCATCGCCGCCAAGCGGATCGCCGAGCAACTGCCCGACGTCATCACCCTCGACGTCGAAATGCCGCGGATGGACGGGATCACCTTCCTCAGGAAGCTGATGAGCCAGTGCCCGGTGCCCGTCGTCATGTGCTCCTCGCTGACCGAGGCGGGGTCGGAAACGCTGCTGCAGGCGATGGAAGCGGGCGCGGTCGACGTCATCTGCAAGCCCAAGGTCGGGGTCGCCGAGCATCTGTCGGAGCATAACCTCCAGATTCGCGACACGGTGAAGGCGGCGGCGCGGGCGCGGCTGCGCGGGCGCAACAGCCCGGCGCCGCGTGCCGTCGTGCCGCAGCAGAAGCTCACCGCCGACGCCATGCTTCCGCCGCCGAGCGGACGGGCGATGAGCCGCACCACCGAGATGGTGGTCTGCCTTGGCGCCTCGACCGGCGGGACCGAGGCGCTTCGCCAGGTGCTGGAGCAACTGCCCGCCAATTCGCCGGGAATCGTCGTCGTGCAGCACATGCCCGAGCATTTCACCCGCGCCTTTGCCCAGCGGCTGAACAGCCTGTGCGAAGTCGATGTGCGCGAGGCGGCGAATGGCGATCCGGTGCTGCGCGGCCAGGTGCTGATCGCGCCCGGCGGCAAGCACATGATCTTCGAACGGCGCGGCGCGCGCTACCAGGTGGCGGTCAAGGACGGGCCGCTCGTCTCGCGCCACCGGCCCTCGGTCGACGTCCTGTTCCGCTCGGTCGCCCAGGCGGCGGGGTCGAATGCGGTCGGCGTCATCATGACCGGCATGGGCGACGATGGCGCGCGGGGCATGCGCGAGATGAAGGATGCGGGCGCGCGCACCATCGCGCAGGACGAGGCGAGCTCGATCGTCTTCGGCATGCCCAAGGAGGCGATCGCGCACGGCGGGGTCGAGAAGATCGTGCCCTTGGGGCACATCGCGCAGGAAATGCTGCAGGCGGCGGCCCGGTGAGCGCCCGGTCGTCCTTTCGCAAGCAGGCGAAGGACTGACGTTGGCCATGCAGTCAGCGGCGATCATCGCGGGCGAAGAATCGGCGGCGAGCGCGGACGTCGCGATCGACCTCGTCGCGAGCGGGCTGGACGCGGCCTTCGTCGAGGCCGGCAATGCGCTCGCCGCCGCCTATGGGTTGGTCGAGGAACTGATCGCAACCCTCGCCGAGGTCACCGGCGCGCTCGACCGCGAGGCGGCGGGTCGGGCCGTCACCAACATGGAAATGCTCGCCGCACGGATCGAGCTTCTGCCCACGACGATCGGCGGCCGGGCGGGCGCGCTGGCCGCGATTTCGGCCGCGGCGAACGCGGTTAGCGACGAGGTGTCGGGAGTCGGCCGGACGCTCGATTTCCTCCGCATCTGCGGCCTCAACATCAAGGTCGCCTCGGGCGGGCAGCCGGGCTTTTCCGAATTCGCCGACCAGATGCTGGTGCGATTGGACGTCAGCGAGAGCGAGATCCGCGGCATCCGCGGCGAGGTGCGGCACCTGCTCTCGATCCTGCCCTCGGTGCAGTCGTCGGATCGCAAGCTCGCCGCCGAATGCGCGGCGGTCGCCGAGGACGCGCCCTTGAAGCTGACCCGCAATGCCCTGGCGCTGCGCGATTATCTCCAGGTTGCGGCGGACCGGTCGGACGCGATTGCCGCCATTGCGGGGCAGATCCGGGCGCATCTCGCCGACGCGCTCGGCGCGATGCAGATCGGGGACATCACCCGCCAGCGGCTCGAGCATATCGCGACCGGATACCGGATCCTTGTCACCGACCTCGGCCTCGACACCGCCGGCGATCCCGTGCGCGCCGCAGCGGCCGCGCAGGTGCTCGCGATGCTCGAAGCGCAGGGTGAGGAGACGCTGGCCGACTTCCGCCGCGAGTGCGGCCGGATGCTCGAGGGTCAGCAGGCGCTGGCGGGAGAGATCGCCGCACTGCTCGCCCTGCAGGAAGGCGATGGCAAGACGAGATCGAGCAGCGACCTCCTCCACGCGCTCGAACGCGGGGTGGCGGCGATCGGGGTCTTTACCGAGCGATTGCAGGAGGCCGATGGATGCTCGCAGGCGCTCGGTGCCCAGACCGCACAAACCGTGGTGCGCCTGAGCGAGCGCTTGTCGCTCGTCCATCAGGTCACCGCCGACGTCGACAACATGGCCTGGAACACCGACGTCCGTTGCTTCCGCATGGGGCAAGAAGGGGTCGGCCTTGCCCAGATCGCGCGCGAAATCCGCGCTTTCGTCGGCACGCTCGAAGCCATTTGCACGCGGGTCGATGCCGGCGTCGCCACGCTGACCGAAGCGGCGGCGGGGCTGGCGGGGGGCGCCGCTAGCGAGGCGGAGGGCGAGGTGACGCTTGCGCAATCGCTGGCGATCATCAGCGAGGGCGCAAGGCGGAGCGACGAGGGGATCGCGCGGCTCGACCGGCAGGCGGCCTCGGCGGCGGCGGCGGTGGGCGGGGCGGTCGAGACGGTGGGGAGGCTCGACAGTTTCTCCGCCGCGCTCGAGACGGCGCTCGGCGGGCTGCGGTCGGTGCAGGGCCGCTTCGCCGGAGTGACCGCCGAGGCCAATGCGGAGGCGCAAGCGGTACTCGACCAGATCGCGCCCATCTACACCATGGCGAGCGAGCGCCAGCTTCATCGCCGCTTTGCCGCGCCTGACGAGGTGGGCGAGGCGGAGTCCGCACCCCCGCCGCCTGATGCGCAAGACGAGGACGACGGACTCTTTTGAGCGCTTCCGCAGGAACGTTAGGCCAGGCTTGCCGTTCGGACCGGGTGCAAGCCTCCCCTATCGCCCGCCCGTTGCGGATCGCCGTCATCGCGCATGTCCGCCACCCCGTCGCCGCCCCGTTCATGGGCGGAATGGAGGCGCATTGCGACACGCTCGTCCGGGGACTGGTCGAGGCGGGACATGACGTCACGCTCTTCGCCAGCGGCGACAGCGATCCGGCCCTCCCGCTCCATCCGATCGCACCGACCTCCTACGAGGCCGAACTGCCGTGGGCGCTGTGGCACGGAACCCCGACGCTCCGCGCCTGGCTGACCCGCACCTATGCGCGCGCCTGGACGGAGATACTCGCGGGTGATTATGACGTCGTCCACAACAACGCGCTCTTTCCCGACCTCCTCGACTGGGGGACGCGGGACGAAGTTCCGATGGTGACGTCGCTCCATGTCCCGCCGTTCGAGGCGCTGGCCGAGGCGGTCGCGCGCAATGCCGACATCCCGTGGCAGGAGCGGACGGTCTGCTCGGGCCAGCAGCAGGGCCTGTGGCCTGCGGGCCGGACCCGGGTCGCATGGAACGGGATCGACATCGCCCGCTGGCCCTTCACGGCCCACGGGCAGGGGCGCGCGATCCTCGTCGGCCGGATCACGCCGACCAAGGGGACGCTCGAGGCGATCGACGCCGCCGAAGCCGCGGGCATTGCGCTCGATATCGCCGGGCCGATCGACTGCCGCGACTATTGGGCGGAGGTCAAGGCAAGGCTCCGCCTGCCGCATCGCTATCTCGGACATCTCTCGGGTAATGCGCTGGTCACGGCCGTCCGGCAGTCGTCGGTGCTGCTCGCCACGCCCATGTGGGACGAACCGTTCGGCCTCACCATGATCGAGGCGATGGCCTGCGGAGTGCCGGTCGCGGGCCTTGCGCGCGGCGCCATCCCCGAAGTGATCGGCGAGGCCGGCGCTGTGGCCGCGACCGTTGCCGATCTGCCCCGTGCCATTCGCCGCGCGCTGGGCGTCGACCGGGCAACCGCGCGGGCGCGGGCCGGGCGTCACTTCAGTGTCGCGGCGATGATCGAGCGTTATGAAGCGGCCTATGCCTCGGCGGTTGCCGGTGCGCGCTTCGCTTCGAGCAGGGCAAGGACGCGCGCGCTGCTCGCATAGGGCTGGTCCGACTGCTGCGCGGTCAAGGCAAGATCGGCTTCTTCGGTGGCGCGGCGCCGATGAAATGACCCGCCGCGCTCCTCGACCAGGCCCATCAGGCCGAACGCCTTGAGCCAATGGTCCATGGTCACATGGCCCCATTTGTCGCGGAAGCGGTGGGCGTTGGCGATCACGCTGTCGAGATGATGCACCGGCGGCATGTGGTGCGGGTGATATTGGTGATAGGCGCGCGCGCCCCTCGTCCAGTGGAAGGAGACGCCCGCTTCGGCTGCCATCCGGCCGAAGTCGGTATCCTCGCCGCCATAGCCGACGAAGCTCTCGTCGAACCCGCCGAGCGCCAGGAACTGCGAGCGCCGCATCGCGAAGTTTAACGACCAGAAGCAGCGATAGTCGGTGCAGTCGCCGAGCGGGGTCTCGGGCGGACCCGAGCGCTCGCTATGCTTGACCCCGTGCTGCGCGAAGGCTTGAAAATCGAGCCCGCCGTCGGTCGCGCCCTTCGGCAGGTAGAGCACCTCGCCCATCAGGATGCCGTCGGCGCGGTCCATCCGGTCGGCATAATCGGCAACGAGTTCGGGGTCGGGGATGCAGTCGATGTCGAGGAAGACAAGCCGCTCGTTCGCCGCTTCGCGCGCCGCGCGGTTGCGCGCCGCCGAGAGCGTCAGCGTGCCGCTGCCGAGGATATGCTGGCGAATCGGGAAAGGGGTGTCGGGAAGCTCGTAAGGCTCGTCCTGCATCACCCCGATGACGAGTTCGTCCGGCAGCACCCGGCCTTGGGCGAGCCCGAGGACGAGGTTGGTCAGGTGCGCGGCGCGGCCGGCACCGAGCGTGCAGACGCTGATCGGCGCGCTCACGAGGCCACCGCCTGGAGGGTTCGCGACGACTGCGCTGCCGTTCCCCACGAACGGGCGATGAGGTCACGCAGCCAGGTCGCGGTACGAGTGGCCGCCTCGGGATCGATGAGCGCCTTCTGCCGTCCAAGGTCGAGCGCGCTCGCTTCGTCCCACAGGCGGGTCCAGGCGGCGGCGCTGGCCGGCCAGCTGTCGGCGACGACCGCCGCGCCGGCTTCCCCGAGCATCCGCGCCTTCCAGCGCTGCTCGTCGAAATAGCGCCATTCGGGAATGACGATCCATGGCCGGCCGGCGGCCGCGACCATGTGCACGGTGGTGTTGCCGCTCGAGGAAACGATCCGGTCCGCCGCGGCGACCCACAGGCGGGCGTCGTTTACCCAGCCGCGATGCTCGAGGTTGCCGGGTGGGGTATCGTGCCAGGCTTCGGTGACCGAGCCGATCGTGACCCAGCGGCTGTCGGGTTCGGCACGCGCGCCGAGGCTGAGCGGCGGGGCGGGCGTTCCTTCGCCCCCGCCGCCGGCGATGACGAGGACGAGATCGGTGTCGGGATGGATGCCGAGCGCCGTGCGGGCGGCGGCCTTGTCGAGCGGTTCGGTCTCGACCCCTAGCCCGCCGGCGTAATGAATGAGGCTTTGCATCCACTCGGGCCGGCCGGGCTGTTCAAGCGCGGCGGCGTAAGGTGCGAGGATTCCGACCGCGCCCTCATAGGCCGCCATGTGCCCGGGATCGGCGCGGTCGCCATGCTGGAGCACGGGGACGCAGGGAATGGAGGCGATCCGCGCAAGCTGCGCGAGTTCGGCCGAGACGTCACTGATGAACAGGGCCGGCCGCGCCTCGTGGAACCAGCGGGCGAGAATCGCGACCGCTTCGGTGATCTGGTCCCAGCCGAGCGGCGCGCAATGCAAGGTCGGCGGGGTGCGCGCGCCGGCCAGCCTCTCGGGCACCGGTCCGGCGGCCTCGAACAGCGAGGGGACACGCTTGACTTCGGCCCAGTCGGGAAGCGCCGGGAAGATATCGTCGCGGGCGGAGAAGAGCGTCACCGGGGTGTCGGGCCCGAGGGCATGGACGAGGTCTGCCGCGCGCTCGGCATGGCCGCGACCCTGGTGGTGGACGAAATAACCGATCCTGTTCCTCATGCCGCCAGCCGCCCGTCATGGTTCTCTTTGTCGAAGCGTTCGAGTGCCTCGACGATCCCCCGGGCGTGCGGCGCCGCGGTGCGGGTGACATTGGGCCGCCGCGCGAGGTCCGCGACTGTCGGGCAATGATTGGCGACAAGGATGGCACGCGGGCAGGCTTCCAGCATGTCGCGGTCGTTCCCGCTGTCTCCCGCCGCGAACACCGCCGACAGCGGTAGGCCCAGGCGCCGGGCGACCCAGCGCATCGCGGCTGCCTTGCCGCCATTGGTGGGGAGGATGTCGAGGAGGTTGCCGTGACTGTGGATGACGCGGGCGACAAGTCCCGCCTCGGCGAGCCGCTCCTCGACCAGCGCCGCGATATCGTTGCCGCTGGCAAAATAACTGATCTTGAAGCGCCGCTGTTCGACCGGGGGCTGGAGGACGAGCCGGTCGAGATCGGCCAATGCCTCGCCGATCCGCTCAGGATCCCAGTCGTGCGCTAGCCGGTCGGCGAATGATTGGTCGGCGACGAGGCGGCCGCCCTCGCGCCAGTAGATCTCCGATCCGACCGACGTGACGAGCACGGTCGGCGCGGGATAATGCCATTCGCCGAGGATGCGCTGGGCTTCCTGAAGCGAGCGACCGGTTGCGATCCCGAACAGCCGCCGAGGATCGCGGAGCAGCGCGGCACGAAGGTTGCGCGCGCCGATGCGGCAGCCGGTAAGCGTTCCGTCGATATCGGAGAGGAGGAGATCGCGACCGCGGGCGGTGGCCGAATGCGGCGCCCTCATGTCGTTGGCGATGGCGACAAAGCGTTCCGCGTAGCGCTCCCAGCTGTGCACCCTGACCCGGGCCTGGCCCTCGGCGGCGGCCTCGGCCCAGCGGTCGCGGTCGCCCAGCACTGCAAGCATCCCCCCGATGAACGCTTCCTCGTCGGACGGGTCCGCGCTGATCCCGTGGCCGAGTTCGGCGACGATGTCGGCGGCCCCGCCGTGGCAGGTCGCGACCACCGGCAAGGCGTGGAGCGCGGCCTCGGTCAGCGTCAGGCCGTAAGGCTCGGTCGCGGCCGGATTGACGAACAGCCCGCCGGTCTCGCGCGCATAGGCATAGAAGGAAGCGATGTCGGACTGCCCGTGCCGCTTGGGCAGGGCGAGCGAGCCGTAAAGGTCGTGGCGGTCGAGCCCGTCGAGCAGCTGCGCGATGACCTCGCGCTGCTCCTGTTCCCCGCTGTCGGGACCGTCGCGGAGGCCCGCGACGATGACGAGGTTGGCCGCTTCGCGGAGCGCGGGTGAGCGGCCGAACATCTCGACCAGCAGGCCGAGGTTCTTCTTGTGAACCGGACGCGCGACCGCGAGAATCACGGGTTTGTCAGGGTTGCGAAGGAACGGCGCGACCATTTCGCGGGCACGGGCGAAGTTCGACCCCGCGGCCTGGCGCAGGCCGGCACCCGGCGGGATCCGGTGGATTTTCGCCGCGTCGGCCGACGGATAGCGCATCAATTGCCGCTCCGCCTCATCGCGCGAGGAGGCGATAATGGCATCGGCCTCGGCAATCGCCCGGTCCTCGAACCCGATCCGGCGGGTGAGGTCGCCGTCGGCGGTGACATGGTCGCTCTTGTCGATGCCGAGCGAGTGGGCGGTGTAGACGAAGGGAATGCCGAACTGGTCGCGGATCGCGATGGCCGTCTCGGCCGCGTCGGCGAAATGGGCGTGGACGACGTCGGGGAGGACGTCGCGGGTTTCGAGGTCGGCAAGCAGGGCGGCGATGAAGGCGGGGCGGTCGGCGGCGGCGGCTTCCTTCGAGAGGTAGCGCCGGTTACCGCTGTCGATCCGGCGGATGTCGAGTTTGGGACCGCAGGCCTGCAACGGAATCTTGTAGTCGGGACCGAGTTCGGGCTCGTCGAACAGGCGGGTGACGAGCTCGACGTGGCTGACGTCGTCACGCTCGGCAAGTGCCTCGGCCGCGCCCCACAGATACGTCAGGTGACCGCCGCTGTCCTCGGTGATCCCGAGGGGAAGAGGTGGCGGGCGCAAGCACCCACCAAGCGCGATCGACAATATCCGCAAGTCCGGCTCCACAATCGGGGGATCAGGACCATAGAACCCCTCCGCGGCGCGATTGGTTGCTACCGCCTAACAACGGTCATTCATTTGGCAGAAAGGTAGGAACAGTGCCGTGGCCGCGGCGGTTGACGGGAAAACTTCAGAAGGATTTTTCGTGAGCAAGGACCAGACGCGCCCCTCCACCAACCCTGACCTCCTGCGCGGCGCGGCCGCCGGCCTCGTCGCCGGGCTTGCCGCCTCCTTCGCCATGGACCTCGCACAGCGCCTCCTGTCGAAGATGCAGCCGCCATCCGACAGCGAGCCCGCGACCGAGAAGGCGGCAGACCGGCTGGCCGAGGCCGCCACCGGTGCGCCGGTGCCCAAGGAAAGCAGGCCCATGGCAGGCCAAGCGGTTCACTATGCCTTCGGTGCGGTTCTGGGCGCCAGCTATGGCGCGCTCGCCGAGCGTTATCCCGACATCACCGAGGGCGGCGGTGCGCTGTTCGGCCTGGGAACGGCGCTGATCTTCGACGAGGTCGGCGTACCGGCCGCCGGGCTCGGCGACGCGCCGTGGAAGGCGAAACCAGAGACCCACCTCTATGCGCTCGCCTCGCATCTGGTCTTCGGCACGGCGACCGAGGGCACTCGCCGGCTGGTCCGCGCCGCGCTCTAGCGGTCGCTCGTCGAATTTCTTCCCGTTCCGCGAGACTCGCGGCTTGCTGGTGCATGAAGCTTGGGCAATCATGGCCACCAGCCCGCGAAGTAAGCGGAAGGGGGAGAGATCATGGTCCTGGATTTCCTGCGTAAGCAGTTCATCGACGTCATCCAGTGGCAGGAAGAGCCGGGCGAGCTCGCCTGGCGGGTCTATTTTCCCGATCAGGAAATCCAGAACGGTGCGCAGCTGACAGTCCGCGAGGGCCAGACCGCGGCCTTTTTCGACGAAGGCAAGCTGGTCGAATTCTTCCGCCCGGGTCTCCACACGCTCGACACCGCGAACTTCCCGTTCATCACCAGCCTGCGCAACTGGGACAAGGCATTCGAAAGCCCCCACAAGTCCGACATCATCTTCTTCTCGCTGAAAGAGCAGACCGGGCTGAAATGGGGGACGCCGCAGCCGATCACCGTCCGTGACGCCGAATTCGGGGCGCTGCGGATCCGCGCCTTCGGCAGCTATTCGATCGCGATCAGCGACGTGCAGGAATTCGCCTACAACCTGCTCGGCACGTTGCCCGGCCTGTCGGTCGGCAACATCGAGCAGACGCTGCGCGGCGCGATCCAGACTGCGATTGCGACCGGGATCGCCAATAGCGGCGTCCCCTTCCTCGACCTCGCGGCCAACCAGCAGAAATTGTCCGACACGCTGCGCGGCGCGGTCGAGGAAAGCTTCAAGCGCTGGGGCATCGGCTGCCTCAGCTTCTTCGTCGAAAGCGTGTCGCTGCCTGAGGAAGTCCAGCGCCACCTCGACAAGGGCAGCTCGATGCGCGTCATCGGCGACCTTGATCGATACGCCAAGTTCCAGTCGGCCGAGGCGCTCGAGAAGGCGGCGGGCCAGGAGGGCGGCCTTGCCGGCATGGGCGCCGGCATGGGCGCCGCCGCGGCGATCGGCGCGACCATGGCGCAAGGCCTCGGCCAAGGCACGCAAGCGGCCGCCCCGGCTGCCGCCGCCGCGCCGGCGGGCGATCCGTTCGAGCTGATCGAGAAGCTCCACCGTCTGCTGACCGCGGGCGCGATCACGCAGGAAGAGTTCGACAGCAAGAAGACCGAGCTGCTGGCGCGCCTCAAGTAGCATGACCGCCCTCTCGTGCCCCGCTTGCGGCGCCGAGGTGCCGCTGCGCTCGGCCGCCATGCCCTATGCGGTGTGCGGTTACTGTCATTCGGTCCTGCTCCGGCAGGGCGAGGGCCTGAGCGACATCGGCAAGTCGGCGGTGCTTCCGTTCGACGTCTCGCCCATCCAGCTCGGCACGAGCGGCGCCGTCGATGGGCTCACCTTCGAGGTGGTCGGACGCGTCCGCTGGGGCTGGCAGGACGGCAGCTGGAACGAGTGGCTATTGTCCTGCGGCGACGGCAAGGCGCGCTGGCTGGGCGAGGCCATGGGCCAGTACATGCTGTTGCGCGAGCGCCCGGACCTCGACAGCCATCCCCTCGTCGACCGGTTCGCGCGCGGCGAGGCCTTCCGGGTCGGCGACCGCATCGACGACTATAGCGTGACCGACGTCAAGGAAGCGCGCTGCCTCGGCGGGGAGGGCGACCTGCCATTCCCGACCCCGCCCGACTGGACCATGACCAGCATCGACTTTCGCGACACCGCCGGCGGGGCCTTGAGCGTCCAGCGCGATGCGCAGGGCGTCATGGCCTATGAAGGCCGTTATCATTCGCTGGCCGAACTCAACCCGCGCAACCTCCGTTCGATCGAGGGCTGGCCGATGCCGGCGAATTATCGATGAGCGCGGCCCGGCTCATCAATTGCCCGAGCTGCGGGGGCTCGATCGCGATCAAGGCGGCGGGCTATTCGACCACCGTCGCCTGCCAATATTGCGGCTCCGAGCTCGACGTCACCAATCCTGACGTCCGGCTCATCACCGAATATCACCAGGCCGCCTCGGCCGGCGACCTGCCGCTCGGCGCGCGCGGAACCTTGGTCGGGACGGAATGGGAGGTGATCGGCCGGCTCGAGCGCTCCGACGACGGCGCCTCGTGGACTGAATACCTTTTGTTCAATCCTTATGCCGGCTATCGCTGGCTGATCGAGGCCGACGGCGAATGGTCGCTGGGAACCGCGCTCAACCGCAATCCGGTGACCGAAAGCGACGACGTCGTCACGCTCGACGGCACCCGCTTCTTCCTCGACTATGCGCCCGTCACCACCCGCACCAATTCGGTTGTCGGCGAATTCTACTGGCGGGTCCGCGCCGGCGACACGGTCGAGGCGACGACTTTCTCCAGCGGCGGCTCCTCGCTGTCGTGGGAACGGAGCGCCGACGAGGTCAACTGGACGCTGACCGAGCAATTGCCCGACGGCGACGCGGTCCGCGCGTCCTTTGCCGACCCCGCGCCGGCTTCCCCCTCCGCGGGGCCCGCGACCGGCGGCGGACCGCGCCAGTTCGGCCGCAAGGCCAGCGCCTCCCCTCGCACGGCGTCAGCCGCGCAGGGCCTGACACCGGTCAAGCGCGCCAGCGATGGTGACGACCTCAGCAAGATGATCGGGATCGCCATCGCGACCTGCTTCCTCCTGCTGGTGATCGGCATCTTCTTCGGCATGTCGCGCGGGTCGGTGAGCCAGAGCATGACCGTCTACACCGGCGAGCCGGCGCGCACGATGATGCTGGGAACGGTGACCCTGAAGCGCCCCTATCAGGCCGTGACGATCACCGCGCGCGGCGACCAGTTCGTCAACAAGTGGGTCGACCTCGACTACAGCCTGGTCGACCGGCGGACCCAGCAGGCGATCGATGCCTACGGGATTGTCGAATATTATGCCGGCCGCGACAGCGATGGAAACTGGACCGAAGGCAGCCGCCGCGAGACCACGAAATTCGCGAGCGTGCCGGCGGGCACCTATGACGTGATGGTCGAGGCGAAGGCCCAGAACTGGAGCAGTTCGAGCTATTCGTCATCGACCAGCTCGTCCTGGGCCTCGGGCGACGGAAGCGGCTGGGGCAGTGCGCCCGAATCGATCAATCTTCGCTTCACCATCACCCCGGGCGGGGTCTTCTTCGGCAACATGGCCATGTTCATGCTGCTGATCTTCGCGCCGATCGCCGTCTGGATGTGGCGCAAGGCGCAGGCATCGAAGAGCGGGTACCGGCGGTGAGCAACCGGGTCTTCCTCTTCGCGCTCTGGTGCCTCGCCATGCTCACCGCCTCGGTCGCCGCGAGCTATTACGCCTGGTCTCCGTTCGCCGACGGAAGCCGGCGCAGCTCGTCCGGCTTCTACGGCCCAACCCACAAATAAGGAGGACATGCGGCCATGCTTTCCATCAACACCTTCCTCGCGACCCTGCTCTACGCCTTCATGGGGATCGTCATCTTCGTGTTCAGTTTCGTCCTCGTCGACAAGCTGACCCCGGGCGACCTGTGGCGCGAGATCATCGAGCGGAAGAACCTCGCGGTGGCCCTGCTCGCCGGCTCGGTCGCCATCGGCATCTCGACGATCATCGCCGCGGCGGTTCATGGCTGACCTCGCCGAGGAAAGGGTCGACGACGGACAGCCCCGCCTTGCCCTCATCCTCCTCTTCTCCGTGTTCGTGGTCGCGACCTGCGGCCTCATCTACGAGCTGCTCGCCGGAACGCTCGCCAGCTACCTGCTCGGCGACAGCGTCACCCAATTCTCGACCGTCATCGGCACCTATCTCTTCGCCATGGGGATCGGCAGCTGGCTGTCGCGCTACATCCGCGAGGACGAACTGCTCGCGTTCGTCCGGGTCGAGGTGCTGCTGGCGCTGGTCGGCGGCTGGCTTGCGGCCGCATTGTTCCTGCTGTTCCCTTACGCCAGCGATTTTCGCGTCGCGCTCTACGGGCTGGTGCTGCTGATCGGAATCCTGGTCGGGCTCGAGATCCCGCTGCTGATCCGCATCCTGCGCCACCGCTTCGCGCTGCGCGAGCTGGTCTCGACCGTGCTGACCTACGATTATGTCGGTGCGCTGGTGGCGTCCTTGCTGTTCCCCCTGCTGCTGGTCCCCAAGCTCGGCCTCATCCGAACCGGCTTTCTGTTCGGGCTGCTCAACGTCGCCGTGGCGATCGCGCTGCTGGTCGTCCTTCGGCGCGAGCGGCGGATGCGGCTCGAGCTGGTCGCCGCCCTGCTCAGCGCGGCGAGCCTGGTCGCGGGCATGGCCTGGGCCGAGAAGATCCAGCGCTGGTCCGAGGTCGCCTTCTACAACGAGCCCGTCATCTACGCGAGCTCGACCCCCTATCAGCGGATCGTCCTCACCCGCCGCGACAACGACCTGCGGCTGTACCTCAATGGCAACCTCCAATTCTCCTCGCGTGACGAATATCGCTATCACGAGGCGCTGGTCTGGCCCGTGCTCGGGCGCGTCGCGAACCCCGCCCGTGTGCTGATCCTGGGCGGCGGCGACGGGCTCGCCGCGCGCGAGGTGTTGCGCGACCAACGCGTGCGGAGCGTGACCCTCGTCGATCTCGATCCCGCCATGACCGCGCTGTTCCGCAACACGCCGCAACTGAGCGCGCTCAACGAACGCTCGCTGACCTCGCCAAGGCTTCAGGTCGTCAATGCCGATGCCTTCCGCTGGGTGCGCCAGCCACATGCGGCCTTCGATGCCATTCTGATCGACTTTCCCGATCCCACCGAATTCTCGCTCGGGAAGCTTTATACCGAAAGCTTCTACCGCGAGGTCGCGCGGCTCCTGAAGCCCGAGGGCATGATGAGCGTCCAGAGCACCTCGCCGCTGGTCGCGCCGCGGAGCTACTGGACCGTGGCGAGCACGCTCGAGGCGGCGGGGTTCCAGGCGCGCGGCTACCACGCCTACGTGCCGAGTTTCGGCGAATGGGGGTTCACCATGGCCGCGCGCCGGCCGATCGGCGATGCCGTCCGGCTTCCGCCCAACCTCCGCTTCCTGACCCCGGCGAGCGAGCGGATGATGTTCGACTTCGCGCCCGACATGGCGCGGGTGCCGACGCCCGTGAACCGGCTCGACAACCAGGCGCTGGTGCGGTCCTTCTCGCAGGAATGGTCGCATTATGAAGGCTGAGATCAGCCGGCGGGGCCTGCTCGCGGCCGCCGGGGCGGGGGCGGGCATGCTCGCCGTCTCCGGCTGCACCGCCGACGCCGCGCCCATGCCGGGGGAGCTTGGCGGGGCCGACCTGCGGCGCGGGCATCAGCTTCGCGACGGTCGCTTCCCTGAACCCACCGGTCCGGTCGAGGATGTGCCGCTGCTCATCGCCGGTGGCGGGGTGGCTGGCCTTGCGACCGCATGGCGACTGGCCGACGCCGGCTTCCGCGATTTCCGCCTCATCGAGCTCGAGGACCAAGCCGGCGGCAATGCCCGAGGCGGGCGCAACGCCGTCTCCGCTTATCCGCTCGGGGCGCATTATCTGCCCATCCCGAACCGCGAGGCCAGAGCGCTCCAGCACATGCTGCGCCAGTTCGGCATGATCGTCGGCGATCGCGATGGCGCGCCGGTCTACGACCCCTATCAGCTCTGCGCCGACCTCGAGGAGCGCCTGTTCTGGCGTGGCGAGTGGCAGGAGGGGCTGTATCCGGCCATCGGGCTGAGCGCCGCCGATCGGGCCGAGCGCGAGGCATTCGGTGCAGCGATGGCAAATTTCGGCAAGGCGGTGGGTGCCGACGGCAAGCCCGCCTTCGCGGTCCCGAGCGCTTATTCATCGCGCGATCCCTCCTTTCGCGCCCTCGACCGCATGAGCTTTGCCGCCTGGCTCGACGCGAAAGGCTGGCATTCGCCCTTGCTGCGCGCCTACGTCCGCTATTGCTGCCGGGACGATTACGGGACCGAGCCCGATCAGGTCTCGGCATGGGCCGGCATCCACTATTTCGCCGCGCGCCGCGGCTGGGCCGCCAATGGCGACGGTGACCGCGAACTGACGTGGCCCGAAGGCAATCAGCGGCTGGTGCGGCTGATGGCGGAGCGCGTCGCGCCGCACCTTGCGACCGGCCAGAGCGTCTTCCGGGCGAAGGTCGAGGGGGCGAAAGTGCTCATCGACGTCTTCGATCATCGCGCGGGCCTGAGCCGCCGGATCCGCGCCGGCACCGCCGTCCTCGCCATGCCGCATTTCGTTGCGGCCCGGGTCGCCCCGGAGCGTGTCGCGCGCGGAGGGGAGAGCTACGCCCCATGGGTGGTCGCCAACGTCACGGTCTCGCGCCCGCCGGGGGGGAAGGGGGCGCCGCTCGCCTGGGACAATGTCTCGACCGCCAGCGAATCGCTCGGCTACGTCGTCGCGACCCACCAGAGTTCGAGCGCCGCCGCGGGGCCGACTGTCCTCACTTGGTACTTGCCGCTGTCGACCATGGCACCGCGGGACGCCCGCCGCTTGCTGCTGGAACGAACGCTCGGAAGCTGGCAGGCGCTGGTGCGTGACGACCTCCTCCAGTTGCATCCCGAGCTCGCCGGCGCGATTCAACGGATCGACGTCTGGCGCTGGGGCCATGCGATGATCCGCCCGGTGCCCGGCTTCATGGCCGGTGCGCCCGCGCGGATGGACGAGGCGGTACGGCCACCCTTGATGCTCGCCCATTCGGACGTCGGCGGTCTGTCGCTGTTCGAGGAAGCGCATCACGCGGGGGTCAGCGCGGCCGAAGCGGCGATGCGCCATCTCGGCCACCCGTTCGAGACGCTGGCATGAGTGGCCACCAGCCTTGGAACAGCGTGCACCTCATCGCCGACCTCAACGGCGGCAAGGGTCTCGACGACGCCGACCTCATTGAGCGGATCCTGCGCCGCGCGGCGGCGGCGGCGGGCGCCAAGGTGCTCGAGGTCCGACTGCACAGCTTCGGCGAAGGGCAGGGCGTGACCGGAATCGCGCTGCTCGCGGAATCGCACATCTCGATCCACAGCTGGCCCGAGGACGCGTTTGCCGCCATCGACATCTTCGTCTGCGGCGCGACCTGCAAACCCGAGGCCGCGCTCGCGGTCATCGCCGAAGGACTGCAGGCCCAAGTCGGCCACAGCCAACGCGTCCGCCGCGGCATTCGATCGGCCTAGGAACGAGCGCCACGCAAGCCAATCTTCAGGGCCTGGGTGGCTCGGAGTATCTCGACAAAGAAGGTTTTGCTCGAAGCCCGCCGCGCTCGGCTGGTGCCATGGTGCCCAGGAGAGGACTCGAACCTCCACGCCCTTGCGAGCGCCAGCACCTGAAGCTGGTGCGTCTACCAATTCCGCCACCTGGGCACAGGAGCTGTTCGCGATTTCTCGCCGGTAGGCGGATGCCCCTAGGGGGGAGCAGGCAGGGCTGTCAACCGTGCCGCGACGCGCCTTGTCGCTCCGCGTCGTCGCGGCTAGGGCGAGCATCATGACGGCGTCAGACTGGCGAGAGCGCATCATCACGGTATTCGGCGGCGGCGGCTTCATCGGCCGCTACGTCTGCGAGGCCCTGTTCAAATCGGGCGTGCGGGTGCGCGTCGCCCAGCGAACCCCCCGCAATGCCTTCTTCCTCCAGCCGCTGGCCGCCGTCGGACAGCTCGACCTCGTCCGCGCCGATTTCACCCGGCCGCAGACGCTCGAAGCGGCGGTCGAGGGGGCCTGGGGGGTGATCAACCTCGTCGGCGCGTTCGCCGGCAAGCTCGACCAGGTCCACGGGCAGGCGCCCGGCCGAATCGCCGAACTCGCGGCCGCGGGCGGCGCACGGAGCCTCGTTCATGTCTCCGCGATCGGCGTCTCGGCCGACAGCGAGTCCCGCTATGCCCGCACCAAGGCGGCGGGCGAGGCGGCGGTGAAGGCGGCCTTCCCGCAGGCGACAATCGTCCGCCCGAGCGTCGTGTTCGGGCCCGAAGACGAATTCACCAACCGCTTCGCCGCGATGAGCCGCCTGCCGGTGCTCCCCGTGCTTGGCGCCAGGACCAAGTTCCAGCCGATCTACGCCCGCGACCTCGGCCAGGCGATCGCCGCCGCGGCGCAGGCGCCCGAGAAGTTCGCCGGTCAGACCTTCGAGCTCGGCGGACCCGACGTGTTCAGCATGCACGAGCTGAACGCCCGGATCGCCGAGGCGGCGGGACAGAAGCCCACGATCATCGACCTGCCCAACGCGGTCGGCGCGCTGATGAGCAAGCTCAGCTTCCTGCCCGGGGCGCCGATCAGCCGCGACCAGTGGATCATGCTACAGCGCGACAATGTCGCGACCGGCCCGGGCCTCGAGGCCTTCAGGATCGAGCCCACGCCGCTCTCGGCGGTGGCGCCCGAATGGCTCGACCGCTTCCACGAAGGTGGCCGCTTCGCCAGCCGTCGCTCGCAGGCGAGCGCGGGCTAGGCCATGCCGATCCTCTGGCTGGTGGTCATCCTCGGCATCGTCGAGGGCCTGACCGAATATCTGCCCGTCTCCTCGACCGGGCACCTCATCCTCGCGACCGAACTCATGGGGTTCGACGCTGACCGCTGGGCCCTGTTCAACGTCGCGATCCAGCCGGGCGCGATCCTCGCCATCGTGGTGCTCTACTGGCGCACCTTCTGGACGGTGGCGCGCGGGCTCCTCGGCTGGGAGCATGGCGCGGTCATCTTTACCCGCAACCTCCTCGTCGCCTTCCTGCCGGCGGTGGTGGTCGGCTTGGCACTCAACGATTTCGTCGATGCGCTCCTCGGCAACGCCGCAGTGGTCGCCTGGTCGCTGATCATCGGCGGGGTGGCGATCCTCGCGGTCGAGCGCTTCGCCAAGACCGAGCCCACGGGCGGCATCAGCGGTGTCAGCCTCAAACAGTCGATCGCGGTGGGCCTCGTCCAGTGCCTCGCGATGGTGCCGGGCGTCAGCCGCTCGGGCGCGACCATCCTCGGCGCGATGAGCTTCGGGGTCGACCGCCGCACCGCCGCCGAATTCAGCTTCTTCCTCGCGGTGCCGACACTGACGGGCGCGACCGTGCTCCAGCTCGCCAAGCATCACGACCAGCTCAACAGCGACATGTTGCAGTGGATCGGGCTCGGCGCGGTCATTTCCTTCGTCGTCGCGGTCGCGGTGGTGAAGGGTTTCATCGCGGTCGTCACCCGCTACGGCTTCGCGCCCTTTGCCTGGTACCGGATCGTCGCGGGCGCCGCGGCGCTCGTCTGGCTGGGGATGCGCTGAACTTCTCGTTCAGGCAGGGCCAAGGTCCGTCTGCTATCGCCTTCGGTCATAACTGGCTGATTCGAAGGACAGAACCATGATGCATCGCCTGATGTGCCTGGCGCTGCTCGGTGCGGTCGCCGCGCCTGCCGCCGCCCAGAGCTATCCGCAACCCTATCCGCTGCCCGCGCCGCCGGCGGCCGGCCTGCCGCCCGAGCTCGGCGATCCGCGCACGCTCGACCAGCTCGGCAACATGGTCGGCGCCGTCACGCGGGCGTTCATGAACCTGCCGGTGGGCGAGGTCGAAGCCGCGGTGGAAGGCCGTCCGGCGACCCGCGCCGACCGCGCGCGCACCGTCCGCTCGGTGACCGGCGCAAGTGAGCGCGAGCTCGACCAGGAGATCGAGGCGGGCAAGGGCGCGGTGAAGCAGGGCGGGGCGGCGATGGTCCGCACGCTGCCGGTGATCCGCGACGCCCTCAACCGCGCCGGTGACGAGATCGCGCGGGCAACCGCGAACGTGCCGCAGCCGGGCTACCCGCGCCGCTGACGGGCCTCCGGGCATCGCACAAACGAAAAGGGCCGCCCCGGGATCTTCCGGAGCGGCCCTTCCTGTTTCTGGCGCTCAGCGGCTCAGGCGGCCTGCTGATCGTCCTCGTCGTCGATCATCACCGGACCCGAATCCTGGCCCTTGGCCGAGACGTCGCGGTCGACGAATTCGATGATCGCCATCGGGGCGGCATCCGACTGGCGGATGCCGGCCTTGACGACGCGGCAGTAACCGCCGCTGCGGCCGGCGTAACGCTCGGCCAGCACGTCGAACAGCTTCACCAGCTGCACGTCGTCGAGGAGACGGGCGTGCGCGAGGCGACGGTTCGACAGGCCACCCTTCTTGGCGAGCGTGACCAGCTTCTCGGTGTACGGGCGAAGCTCCTTCGCCTTGGCGAGGGTGGTGGTGATCTGCTCGTGCTTGATGAGGGCGGCCGCCATGTTGCGGAACATGGCCGCGCGGTGGGCCGAGGTGCGCTGCAGCTTACGATGGCCGACGCGGTGACGCATGATGTTCTTCCTTCTTCGTTCGTCAGGACCCCGTTCGAGGTAGGTCCAGCCAGGCGGTGATCGAGGGCACCGCCCTTACCCTTGGCGGTCCCGGCCGAAGCCGGGACCCGTGAGCCTTAGCCGAGCATTTCCTGCTCGAGCTTCTTGGCCATCTCTTCGATGTTCTCCGGCGGCCAGCCGGGGATGTCCATGCCGAGGCGCAGGCCCATCGAGGCAAGGACTTCCTTGATCTCGTTGAGGCTCTTGCGGCCGAAGTTCGGCGTGCGGAGCATCTCGGCCTCGGTCTTCTGGACGAGGTCACCGATGTAGATGATGTTGTCGTTCTTGAGGCAGTTGGCCGAACGGACCGACAGCTCGAGCTCGTCGACCTTCTTGAGAAGGTAGCGGTTGAGCTGGTTGGTGTCGGTGGTCTCCGGCACCGCGCCGCCGCCCATCGGGGCCGCCGACGGGATCGCCTGGCCGATCATCGGCGAGGCCGCGCGGTAGCTCTGGTCGTCGAAACCGACGAACAGCGCGAGCTGGTCCTGCAGGATGCGCGCGGCATAGCCGATCGCCTCTTCCGGCGAGACGGTGCCGTCGGTCTCGACCGTCAGCGTCAGCTTGTCGTAGTCGAGCTCCTGGCCGACGCGGGTGTTTTCCACCTTGTAGGCGACCTGGCGGACCGGGCTGTAGAGGGCGTCGATCGGAATGAGGCCGATCGGCGCGTCGAGCGGACGGTTGGCGGCTGCGGCGACATAACCCTTACCGACGTCGGCGGTCAGCTCCATGTTGAGCGTCGCACCCTGGTCGAGGTGGCAGATGACGAGATCGGGGTTGGTGATCTCGATGTCGCCCGAGGTCTGGATCTGGCCCGCGGTCACTTCGCCCGGACCGGTCGCGGTCAGGTGAAGGCGCTTCGGACCCTCGCCCTCGAACTTGAGCGCGATCTGCTTCACGTTGAGGACGATGTCGGTGACGTCCTCGCGGACACCCGCGAGGCTCGAGAACTCGTGCAGCACGCCTTCGATCTTGATCGAGGTGATCGCGGCGCCCTGGAGGCTGGAGAGCAGCACGCGGCGCAGCGAGTTGCCGAGCGTCATGCCGAACCCGCGCTCGAGCGGCTCGGCGACGAACACGGCCTTGCGGCGGGCGTCGCCGGCGACCTTGCGCTCCAGCGCGTTGGGCTTCTTCAGTTCCTGCCAGTTCTTTGCGTTGACGGCCATTTTGCTTCCTTGGCAGAGCGGGGATCGCGTCCGATCCCCGGGAGGTTCAATTGGGTACGAGAGCGAGGTCGCCGGCGCTTAGACGCGGCGACGCTTGCTCGGACGGACACCATTGTGCGGGATCGGGGTCACGTCGCGGATCGAGGTGATCTGGAAGCCGACGGCCTGGAGGGCGCGAAGCGCGCTCTCGCGGCCCGAACCGGGACCCTTGACCTCGACCTCGAGGGTGCGGACGCCGTGGTCGGCGGCCTTCTTGCCGGCGTCCTCGGCCGCGACCTGCGCGGCGTAGGGAGTCGACTTGCGGCTACCCTTGAAGCCCATCATGCCGGCGCTCGACCAGGCAATCGCATTGCCCTGCGCGTCGGTGATGGTGATCATGGTGTTGTTGAAGCTCGCGTTGACGTGAGCCACGCCAGCCGAGATGTTCTTGCGCTCGCGGCGCCGAAGGCGCTGGGGTTCGCGTGCCATATCCTACTATCCTTATCCGTTCGTCCCGAGCGCGATGCTCGAAGGACGTGAAGCTGCGATGACGAAGAAGATTACTTCTTCTTGCCAGCGATCGGCTTGGCCTTGCCCTTGCGGGTGCGCGCGTTGGTGTGCGTGCGCTGGCCGCGGACCGGAAGGCCCTTGCGGTGGCGCAGGCCACGATAGCAGGCCAGGTCCATCAGCCGCTTGATGTTCATCGCGGTCTCGCGGCGGAGGTCACCCTCGACCGTGTGATCGGCGTCGATCGTCTCGCGGATCTGGAGGACTTCCTGGTCCGACAGGTCCTGGACGCGGCGGTCCGAAGCGATGTTCAGCTTGGCGGCGATTTCCTTGGCCTTGGTGCGACCAATGCCGTGGATGTAGGTGAGCGCGATCTCGACGCGCTTGTTGGTGGGGATGTTGACCCCGGCAATACGAGCCATGTGGTGTCGTTTTCCTTCGTGTTAGCTCCACGGGCAGGCACGACGCCCACCCATCTCGTCGCTGACTCCCGCATTCCGGTCCGAAGCTAACGCCAAAACGGCGGACGCAAGAAAGCGCCGCCGGGACCGGAGGAACGGGATGAGGCGCAAATATGCTGCGGGTGCGAGAGAGTCAACGGCTCACTAGCGGAGGCTTGCGCTTGCATCTACAGCCGAGCCCGAGATGCAGCGCCTTACCCCCGGCACCGGCATGACGGAAGCGTTCCGCGATGCCGTCGTCGCCCTTGGCAATTTCGACGGCTTCCACCTCGGCCATCAGGCCGTGGTCGGGCGCGCCGTGGCGCGGGCGGCCCACGCGGGGCGGCCGGCGATCGTCGCCACCTTTGATCCCCATCCGGTTCGCTTCTTCCAGCCCGACGCCGCGCCATTCCGGCTGACCAGCCTCGACCAGCGGGAAGCGCTGTTCGCCGGTGCGGGGGCCGACGCCATGCTGGTGTTCGGCTTCGACGACCGGCTCGCCACGACCAGCGCCGAGGATTTCGTCCGCCTGCTGCGTGAGGACGTCGGCGCCTCGGCGGTGGTGACGGGCGAGGACTTCACCTTCGGCGCGCGGCGCGGCGGCAATGTCGAGGTGCTGCGCGCGGTGGGCGAGGGGATGGGCCTCTCCGCCGAGACGGTGGGCCCGGTGACGATCGACGGCCAGCCGGTCAGCTCAAGCCGGATCCGCCGCGCCATCGCCGAGGGCGACACCGCGACCGCGACCCGCCTCCTCACCCGTCCGTTCGCGATCCAGGGCGTCGTCCAGCACGGGGACAAGCGCGGCCGCACCATGGGTTATCCGACCGCCAACATGGTGCTCGGCGACTATCAGCGCCCGGCTTATGGCATCTATGCGGTGACCGCGCGGCTCCCCGACGGCACCGAGGTCGCGGGAGTCGCCAATGCCGGCGTCCGCCCGACCTTCGAACCGCCGGTCGAGCTTCTCGAGACCTTCCTGTTCGACTGGTCGGGTGACCTCTACGGCCAGGAGATCGAGGTCGCGCTCCACCACTTCCTCCGCCCCGAGCGCCGCTTCGAGAGCATGGATGCGCTCACCGTCCAGATGCAGCGCGACGAAGCCGAGGCGCGGCGGTTGCTGCTCTAGGCCTCGCCCGCTAGAGCCGCCGCCAAATGTCGGACGAACAAACCCCAGCAAGGCGCGATTGGCGCGACACCGTCTTTCTGCCCAAGACCGCCTTCCCGATGAAGGCCGGCCTGCCGCAGAAGGAACCGGCGATCCTCGCCAAGTGGCAGAGCGATGACCTCTACGCCAGGCTGCGCGAGGCCCGCGCCGGCCGCGAGAAGTTCATCTTCCATGATGGCCCGCCCTACGCCAACGGCGACATCCACATCGGCCACGTCCTCAACAAGACGCTGAAGGACCTCGCCGTCCGCACCCAGTCGCTGCTCGGCAAGGACGCACCGTTCGTCCCCGGCTGGGACTGCCACGGCCTCCCGATCGAGTGGAAGGTCGAGGAGCAATATCGCAAGAAGAAGCGCAACAAGGACGAGGTCCCCCCGGCCGAATTCCGCGCCGAATGCCGCGCCTATGCCCAGCATTGGGTCGACGTGCAGAGCGGCCAGTTTCAGCGCCTCGGCATCCTCGCCGACTGGAAGAAGCCCTATCTGACGATGAGCTTCGAGGCCGAGGCGACGATCGTCTCCGAGCTGACCAAATTCGCGGAATCGGGCCAGCTCTACCGCGGCGCGAAGCCGGTGATGTGGAGCCCGGTCGAGAAGACCGCGCTGGCCGAAGCCGAGATCGAATATGAGGACGTCGTCTCGACCCAGATCGACGTCGCCTTCGAGATCGTCGAGAGCCCGATCCCCGAGCTGGTCGGTGCCCATGCGGTAGTGTGGACGACGACGCCGTGGACGATCCCGGTCAACCAGGCGATCGCTTACGGCGAGGACATTGATTACGTTCTCGTCGAGAAGGCGGACTTTGAAGATAAGGTGCTCGCGCGATATCTCGTAGCGACCGAGCTGAAGGATGCCTTTCTAAAGCGTGTCGCTCCGGAGTTTGGAACGGATGCGCTCTCGCCTTTCATTTGGGCGATTAAAGATTTCCATCACGGTTCAGAATTGGCCGGCACCATCGCCCGCCACCCGATGCACCACCTTGGCGGCTTCTTCGCCAAGCCGCGCCCGCTGATCCCCGCGCCGCACGTCACCACCGACGCCGGCACCGGCCTCGTCCACATGGCGCCCGACCATGGCGAGGAGGATTTCGAGGCGTGCAAGGCGGTCGGGATCGACCCCGTCTTCGCGGTCGAGGGCGATGGCAAGTATCGCGAGGACTGGCCGTGGCTGGGCGGGCAGGGCTCGGTCATCAACACCAAGTTCAACGGCCCCGACGGCCCCATCCTCACCGACCTGCGCGAAGCCGGCGCGCTGCTGAGCGCGGGCGACTTCAGGCACAGCTACCCGCACTCGTGGCGCTCCAAGGCGCGCGTCATCTACCGCTGCACCCCGCAATGGTTCGTCGGCATGGACCAGCCGATCGAGGGCGGCACGACGCTTCGCCAGCGCGCCCTGTCCGAAATCGATCGCGTCCGCTTCGTCCCCGACAAGGGTCGCAACCGGATCGGGTCGATGGTCGAGGGCCGCCCCGACTGGGTGCTCAGCCGCCAGCGCGCGTGGGGCGTGCCGATCACGCTCTTCGTCGATCGCAAGACCGGCAAGTATCTGGTCGATGCCGAAGTGAACGCCCGCATCGTCGCCGCCGTGCGTGAAAAGGGCGTCGACGCCTGGACCGCCGACGGCGCTGCCCAGCATTTCCTCGGCGAAGGCCGCAACCCCGACGATTACGAGCAGGTCACCGACATCCTCGACGTCTGGTTCGACAGCGGCTGTACCCACGTATTCACGCTCGAAAGCGGTCACTGGCCCGAGGAAAGCTGGCCCGCCGACCTCTATCTCGAGGGCTCGGACCAGCATCGCGGATGGTTCCAGTCGTCGCTCCTCGAAAGTTGCGGGACCCGCGGCCGGGCGCCCTACGACACGGTGCTGACCCACGGCTTCACCATGGATTCCAAGGGCATGAAGATGTCCAAGAGCCTTGGGAACACGGTCAATCCCTTGGACCTCATGAAGGAAACCGGGGCCGACATCCTTCGCCTGTGGGTGGCGAGCGTCGACTTCACCGAGGATCATCGCATCGGCAAGGAAATTCTCGCCGGCGTTTCGGACAGCTACCGCAAGATCCGCAACACCTTCCGCTATCTCCTCGGCGCGCTCGAGGGCTTCGGCGAGGACGAGCGGGTCACCGACGTCGCGGCGATGCCCGAGCTCGAGCGCTACATGCTCGCGCTCCTCGCCAAGCTCGACGCCGACCTGCGCGAGGCGGTCGCGAACTACGACTTCAACGGTTACGCCCGGGCGCTCGGCGACTTCTGCAACAACGACCTCAGCGCCTTCTACTTCGATATCCGCAAGGACTGCCTCTACTGCGATGCGGCCACCGATCCGAAGCGCATGGCCTATCGCAGCGTCCTCGACACCCTGTTCCACGCGCTCGTCCGCTGGTTCGCCCCGATCCTCGTCTTCACCGCCGAGGAAGTGTGGGCCACCCGCTATCCCGATGCGCCGTCGGTGCACCTTGAGTTATGGCCCGAGCTCCCCGACGCCGCCGACCCGCGGATGCTCGAGATCTGGGCGAGCTATCGCGCCTTGCGTGAGCAGGTGACGGCCGAGATCGAGCCGATGCGGCGCGAGAAGGTGATCGGCTCGAGCCTCGAGGCGCGCGTCGCGATCGGCCTGCCCGACGCCGCCGACCGCCCGATGCTCTCCTCGGACGACCTCGCCGAATTGTTCATCGTCTCCGAGGTCATGGTCGACACCGGTACCGTGGTCGAAGGACCCGCCGTCGTCGCCCACCGCGTCGACTATCAGAAGTGCGGCCGTTGCTGGCGGCACCTGCCCGAAGTGAAGGAAGACGGCGACCTGTGCGATCGCTGCACGGAGGTGGTGCAATGAAGGGCCGCGACGGTTTCCTGCTGGCGGGCGTCCTGTTCGTCGTCGACCAGCTGACCAAGTGGCTCGCCGCCGGCCCGCTCGGCCTTGTCGAGCAGGGGCAGAGCGTCGAGTTGCTGCCGATCTTCGCACTGACCCGGGTCCACAATTACGGCATCTCGCTCGGTCTGCTGACCGCGGGCTCGGATCATGGCCGCTGGCTGCTGGTCGCGGGCACCGCCGTCATCGCCGGCGTTGTCGCCTGGTGGCTGACGCGCGAGGAGAAGCGCGGCGACCGGATCGCGCTCGGCCTCGTGCTCGGCGGCGCGCTCGGCAATATCGTCGATCGCGCGCGGCTCGGCTATGTGTTCGACTTCCTCGACCTGCATTTCGGCGATTTCCGCCCGTTTCTGGTCTTCAATGTCGCCGATGCGAGCATTAGCATCGGCGTCGCGATCCTGATATTGCGGGCCTTCCTGGTTCGCGAACCGAACCCCACGGAGAAGCTTGACGATGCGTAAGTTCCTGACCCTCCTTGCCCTTTCGACGGCGGCGCTGGCGACCTCGGGTTGTGCGCTGTTCGGCGGCGGCGGCAGCGGCGGGACCAAGCTCGACGAGTTCCGCGTGGCGCGCAACGCGCCGCTGGTGATCCCGCCCGACTACAGCCTGACCCCGCCCAAGCCCGGTACCGCCTCGCTGACCGCCGAGGGCGCGCAGCAGCAGGCCGTGCAGGCGCTGTTCGGCGGCCCCGCGCCGCGCCCGATGAGCGAGAACAACATCCTCGAGAAGGCCGGTGCCGACCGTGTCGCGCTGGGCGCCCGCTCGGTCGCCGGAAGCCCCGACACCGCAGTGGTCGACAAGGGCCCGTTCACGCAGACCATCCTCACGGCGCAGGCGGCTGACGGGCAGCAGGCTTCGGTTCAGACGCCGTAAGAACAGCGACAGAGAAGGGGAGGGAGATTATGGCCGACGATACGATTTCCGCCCGCCTCGTCGAGGTGGAAGCCCTGCTCGAGCGCTCGCGCAAGCGCTTCGAGGAAGGGCAGAAGATGGCCGAGGAGGCGCATGCCCTCGTGTCCGAGCTGCAGCAGCAGCTGATCGGCGCGCCGGTGAATCTCGGTGCCCGTGACGATGCCGACGACGTCGCCTCGAAGCTGCTCGCCAGCCTCAAGGCCGCGGGCTCGGAGCTTCCGCCGACGTTGTGCGGGGGGCGCATGGCGGTCGATCAGGTCCAGCGCCTGATCCGCATCGACGGCCACCCGATCGCCATCACCGAGATGGAGTATCGCGTGCTCGAGCTGCTCGCCTTCGCGCGCAACAACGTCGTCACGCGCACGATGCTCCTGAAGCACCTCTACCGTCGGTCCGACGACCAGCCGCAGCCCAAGATCATCGACGTGTTCATCTCCAAGCTTCGCAAGAAGCTGCGGATGGCGAGCAACGGGGCGGAGTTCATCGAGACCATTCCGCAGCGCGGCTGGATCCTCCGCGACCTGGAGAATGCGGCTGCCTGATCGGCCCCTCGTGGCGGGGAGGTTTACCTCTCCGCAACCATGCGACTTTATTTGCGAGTCGCATGATCCACTTCCAGCCCGAGCAACCGGTCGAATCGGCGCCCTACAGTGAAGCCGTCGCGCGCCTGCGCAGCGTGCGCCAGGCACTCGCGCTGGTGGAGATGTTCGAAGGCCGCCCGCGCCGTGACCCGGCGGAGATCGCGTTCGAGGAACTGCTCCCGCTCGCGCCGCAAGCGGTTCAGCGCTGCGCCGACCATCGCTCGATCCGGGTGGCGGGTACCGCGGCGGCGGGGATCGAGGCGCTGATCGGGGCGGAAACCGCCGGCGAGACGCCGCACCCGGCAGCGATCGACGTGCTCGGCGACACGCTCCGCCGCGATCTCGCGGGCATCCAGGCCCTGTTCGCGGGCCGCGCCTAACCCTGTTCCTTGGGCGTGTGCGGGTCCGCGCCCCATTCGCTCCAGCTGCCGTCGTAGAGCCGGGTGTCGCGGTTGCCGAGCAGTCGCGCGGCGAAGATCAGGCTGTTGGCGGTGACCCCCGACCCGCAGGTCGCGACGAACGGCCGCGCCGGATCGAGCCCGGCATTCGCGAAGGCCCGGCGCAGTTCGTCAGGAGAGCGAAAGCGCCCGTCCTCGGCGTAGAGCGCGCCGAACGGCAAATTCTTTGCGCCCGGGATATGTCCGGCGGCCATGCCCGGGCGCGGCTCGGGCTCGGTCCCGGCGAAGCGCGCCGCGCCGCGCGCGTCGAGCAACGGCACCCCGACGCCGCGCAGGATGTCGTCCTTGGTCACGACCTCGCCCTTGGCCTCGATGGCGGCGAAGCGGGCCGGCCGCTCGGTCGGCGGCTTGCTGTCGGTCGGCTGGCCCTCGGCGAGCCACTGCTTCAATCCGCCGTCGAGGATTGCGACGTTACGGGCGCCATAGTGGCGAAGCATGAACCAGGCCCGCGCCGAGGTATGAAGGTCGCTCTGGTCGTAGATGACGATCCGGTCGTCCGAACCGACCCCAAGCGCTTCCATCCCCGCCGCAAACGCCGCCGCGCTCGGCAGCATGTGGCTGGTCGCGGCATCGTGATCCGCCAGCGCCTCGATGTCGAAGAAGCGCGCGCCCGGAATGTGGTGCGCCGCATATTCCTGCCGCGGGTCGCGATTGGCGGTGGGGAGGTGCCAGCTCGCGTCGAGCACGACGAGGTCGGCGGCCTTGAGGTTCGCCGCCAGCCACGAGATCGAAACCAGATCGTCCATCACCCTCTCCCGCGATAGCCCGCCACGCCCTGGTCGGGGACCCACAGCCCCTCGGGCGTTGCCGAGGACTGCCAGAAGACGTCGATCGGGATCCCGCCGCGCGGATACCAGTAGCCGCCGATCCGCAGCCAGCGCGGCTTCATCTCGTCGAACAGGCGCTGGCCGATGCCCACCGTCACGTCCTCGTGGAAGCCGCAATGGTTGCGGAACGAGCCGAGAAACAGCTTGAGGCTCTTCGATTCGACAATGGTTTCGCCCGGCGCATAGTCGAGCACGAGATGCGCGAAGTCGGGCTGGCCGGTCACCGGGCAGAGCGAGGTGAACTCGGGCGCGGCGAAGCGGACGAGGTAGAGGCTGCCGACCCGCGGGTTGGGGACATAGTCGAGCGTGGCTTCCTCGGGCGAGGCTGGGAGCGCGCTGTTCTGGCCGAGGAACTTGGGGGTGAGGCTCATCGATAGGTCGCTTCGCTGGGCTGGAGGGGGTCGGCGGCAAGCGGCGCGGTGCGCGCGGCCTTGCTGGTCCAGGCATAGAGGAAGACGATCAGCCCGGTGAAGAGCAGGATGCCGAGCGGGACCGCCCACGGGAAGTCCTCGACCAGCGCCAGCACCTCGCCGGCATTCTCGCTGCCAGCGCGCTCGGCGCCGGCGACGATCGCGGCATAAGCGACGCCCATCAGGCTCTCGCCGACGATGAGGCCGGTCGCCATCAGCGTCCCGATCCGCTCGGCGAAGCCGGGGTTCTGCTGCTTCTCGGCCCAGCGATTGTAGAGCCAGCCCAGCAGCGCGCCGATCGGGATCAGCAGGGTCAGGTCCATCGGCAGATAGATGCCCATGCCGACCGCCAGCGCGGGCAGGCTGTACTTCTTCGTCGTGCCGCGAAGCACCTCGTCGATGACGATCACGACCACGCCGATGATTGCGCCGGTGCCGATCAGGCCCCAGTCGAGGTTACCGCCGAGCACGCCCTGCGCGATTGCGGAGATGAGCGCGGCCTGCGGGGCGGCGAGGGCGTTCGGGCCCGCACCGGGCGCGCCCTGGAAGCCGAAGGCGCTGTTGAGGAGCTCGAGGATCGGCGGGATCACCAAGGCACCGAAGACGACGCCGAGAACCAGCGCGACCTGCTGGCGCCACGGGGTGGCCCCGACCAGCTGCCCGGTCTTCAGGTCCTGGAGGTTGTCGTTCGAGATGGTCGCAATGCCGAAGATGATGGCGGTGACGAACAGGGCGAAGGCGACGAGCGCCTTGGTATCCGCGCCATCGCCTGCTCCCTGCCCGAACAGCGCGGCGAGGATCAGCGAGATGCCGAGCACCGAGAGGATGCCGACGCCCGAGATCGGGCTGTTCGAGGCGCCGATCAGGCCCGCCATGTAACCGCAGACCGAGGCGATCACGATGCCTGCGCCGAGGATGTAGAGGATCGACAGCGTCAGCGTCGTGCCCTCCATCGTCGCGATCGGCCCCGATTTGGCGAACGCCGCAAGAAGCAGCGCGATCGGGATCATCGCGGCGACGATCGTGCCACCGACGATGGTGATCGGAAGGTCGCGCTCGGTGAGCTCGAGCGCTTCGCCGCCCTGCCGCTTGCGATTGGCGGCCATCGCCTCGCGGATTCCCCTGGCGATGGGGCCAATGATCTTGAGCAGCGTCCAGATGGCGGCGACGCCGATGGTGCCAGCGCCGATGAAGCGGACCTTCTCGCGGAAGGTGGTCGAGACGATCTCGTCGAGCGCGCCGCCGGCCGAGACCTGATCGGCGGTGAGCCACGGCAGCAGCCCGAGCCTCGCGATAAGCAGCCCGACGATCATCGCGATGCCGACGGCCATGCCGACGAGGTGGCCGACCCCGATCAGCGCCATCGACAGGCTGGCCGAGGCGCTGGTCGCGCCCGCACCGAGACGGAAGCTCTTCTCGGCCGATTCGGCGACGATCCGGGTCTTGGCGAACATGAAGTAGAAGGCCGAGACGACCGAAGAAATGACGATGGCGGTGAGCCCGCGCTTGTTCTCTTCCGCCCCGCCGACGCCTGCGCCGACCTTGAGCACTTCGGCCGCCGCAACGCCTTCGGGATAGGGGAGGTCGCTTCCGGTCACGAGCGCGCGCCGGAGCGGCACCGAATACATGACCCCGAGGATGCCGCCGATGCCGATCACCGCGACGCTCAGCCAGTAGGGGAAGCCCGTCCACCAGCCGACCATGATCAGGCCCGGAAGGACGAAGATGATCGCGCTGAGCGTGCCCGCCGAGGAGGCGATCGTCTGGACGATGTTGTTTTCCTGGATGGTCGAATCGCGGACCAGCTTGAGCACCGCCATCGAGATGACCGCGGCGGGAATCGAGGTCGCGAAGGTGATCCCGATCTTCAAACCGAGATAGACGTTGGCGGCGGTGAAGAGGATCGTCAGCAGCGCGCCGAGGATGATCCCGCGGAGGGTGAGTTCCTTCATGGGGGTTTACTCCCAGCCGCGCGCGAGGAAGCGGGTGGCAAAGCCGCAGTGAAGCGCGACGCCGCGGGTCAGCCACTCTTCGTGGACCGTCATCTTGGCATGGTGCAGTCCCGCCCGGCCGCCCGGCGCGGCCTCATCCGGCGGGGCGACCCCGACGAAGGCCATGCAGCCCGGCACCTTCTGGAGCACGTAGGCGAAATCCTCGCCGCCCATGATGGGGGTGGGCATTTCGACATATTGGTCTTCGCCGAACAGATCCTTGGCCAGGCCCTCGACCAGCGCCACCGCGCGCGCATCGTTGCGGCAGGCGGGGTAGCCCTGGTCGATCCGGACCTCGGCGGTGCAGTCGTGCGCCGACGCGACCGCGGTCACGATCCGCTCGATCGCCGCTTTCTCGGCGGTGCGGCGCTCGTCCGACAGGGTGCGGAGCGTGCCCTTCAGTTCCACCGTTTCGGGGATGACATTGTAGGCGGTGCCGGCGTGGATCTGCGTGATCGAGATGACCGCCGCGTCGAAGAAGGGGACGCGCCGCGCGAGATGCGCCTGCAACGCACCGACCGCCTCGCAGGCGACGGGGATGGGATCGATCGCGTCATAAGGCATGGCCGCATGCCCGCCCTTGCCGCGAATGGTGGCGTTGAGCGCATCGGTCGACGCGAGCAGCGCGCCGGTCCGGCTCGTCACCACGCCGCCCGGCATGGTCGGCCAGATGTGGAGTGCGAAGGCGGCGTCGGGCTTGGGATCGTCGAGCAACCCGTCCTCGATCATGAAGCGCGCGCCGTGATGGCCTTCCTCGCCCGGCTGGAACATGAAGACGATTGTGCCTTCGAGGCTCGCCTGCTGGGCGCAGAGGATCCGCGCCGCTGCCGAGAGCATCGCCGAATGCGTGTCGTGTCCGCAGGCATGCATCTTGCCATCGGTCTGGCTGGCGAAATCGAGCCCCGTCTCCTCGTGGATCGGAAGCGCGTCCATGTCGCCGCGCAGGAGCACGGTCCGGCCCGGCCGGGCGCCGCGCAGGATCGCGACGAACCCGCTGGTGCTCGTGCTGTCGCGGATCTCGAGCGGGAGGCCCTCGAGCGAGGCCTTCAGCTTGGCGCTCGTCCGGGTGCAGTGCAGCCCGAGCTCGGGATCGGCATGAATTGCCCGGCGGAGCGCGATCATCGCGTCATACTCGGCCTCGGCGGCGGCGTGGAAATCGGTGTTGACGAGGGTCATGGCGGCGGATTGCGCCGGTTCATGGCCCGACGCAAGCCGCCGCCCTTGCACGGGGCCGTGCGGCTGCTAGCCTTTTCGCATCTCCCTCGGCCCCCACATAGGGACTTTCCATGCGCAAGAGCCTGTTCCTGATGACCCTTCCGATCGTGTCCGCCTGCTCGACCACCCCGCCGCCCGAAGCGGCGATGACCCCGCCGCCGGTCGAAACTCCCGCCGCCGAACCGGCTGCGCCCGCGCTCGCCTATCCGCAGACCCGCCGGGTCGATCTCGTCGAGACCCAGTTCGGAACGCCCGTCGCCGACCCCTATCGCTGGCTCGAGAACGACGTGCGCAAAGATCCCGAGGTCGCCGCCTGGGTCGCGCAGGAAAATGCCGTCACCAACGGATTCCTCGCCAGCATCCCCGGCCGCGACATCCTCAAGAAGCGGATGACCGAGCTCTACAATTACGAGCGTGTCGGCGTGCCGGTGAAGAAGGGCAACCGCTACTTCTACGCCCGCAACTCGGGCCTCCAGAACCAGTCGCCGCTCTATGTCCGCGACGGCCTGAACGGGACCGAGCGCCTGCTCGTCGACCCCAATAGCTTCGCCAAGGACGGCGCCACCGCGCTCGCCGAATGGGTGCCGAGCGAGGACGGCAAATATCTCCTCTATGCGATCCAGGACGGTGGCTCGGACTGGCGCACCCTGAAGGTCATCGACGTCGCCACCGGCAAGCTGCTCGGTGACGAGATCAAGTGGGTGAAGTTCTCGGGCCTTTCCTGGTCCAAGGACGGCAAGGGCTTCGTCTACTCGCGCTATCCCGAGGCCGCGGGCGGGCAGGACTTCACCAGCCTCAACAAGAACCAGATGGTCTATTACCACCGCGTCGGCACCGGCCAGGACGCCGACCGACTGCTTTACGCGACGCCCGACCGGCCCGACCTCAACCATGGCGCGGTGATCAGCGACGACGGCTCGACCCTCGTCGTCACCTCCTCGAGCGGCACCGACGAGCGCTATGAAGTCACCCTGCTCGACTGGCAGAAGAAGGGCGCCAGGCCGCGCACCCTGATCCCGGGCTTCACCCACGACTATAGCTACATCGGCAACCGCGGCTCGACCTATTATTTCCAGACCAACGACGGCGCCCCGCGCCTCAAGGTCGTGGCGATCGACGTCAACGCCGCGCGTCCGAACAAGACGACCATCGTCGCCGAGCAGCCCGAAACACTGAGCGGCTCGAGCCTCGTCGGCGGCAAGCTCATCCTGTCCTACCTCAAGGATGCCGCGACCGCGGTGCGCGTCCACAGCCTCGCCGGCGCACTCGAGCGCTCGATCGAGCTTCCGGGGATCGGCACGGCGGCGGGTTTCTCGGGCGATCTCGACGACTCCGAGACCTTCTTCGCCTTCACCAGCTTCAACCGTCCGACGACCATCTACCGCTATGACGTCCGGTCGAACGCCAGCACCGCCTGGTTCGAGCCGAAGCTCCTCTTCAACCCCGACGACTTCACCGTCGAGCAGCGATTCTTCGCGTCGAAGGACGGGACCCGTGTGCCGATGTTCATCGTCCGCAAGAAGGGGGTGACCGGGCCCGTCCCGACGTTGCTCTACGGCTATGGCGGGTTCAACGTCTCGCTGACTCCGAGCTTCTCCGCGACCCGCCTCGCCTGGCTCGAGCAGGGCGGCGCCTGGGTTCAGGCGAACATCCGTGGCGGCGGTGAATATGGCAAGGCGTGGCACGACGCCGGTCGCCTCCAGAACAAGCAGAACGTGTTCGACGATTTCATCGGCGCGGGCGAAGCGCTGATCGCGACGGGCGTGACGCCCAAGGGCGGGCTCGCGGTGCAGGGCGGCTCGAACGGCGGCCTGCTGATCGGCGCGGTCGTCAACCAACGCCCCGATCTCTTCGCCGCCGCCAACCCGGCGGTGGGCGTGATGGACATGCTGCGCTTCGACCGCTTCACCGCGGGGCGCTACTGGGTCGACGATTATGGCTATCCCAACAAGGAGGCCGATTTCCGCACCCTGCTGAGCTATTCGCCTTATCACAACATCAAGACGGGCGTGCGCTATCCGGCGGTCCTGGTCACCACGGCCGACACCGACGATCGCGTCGTTCCGGGGCACAGCTTCAAGTATATCGCCGCGTTGCAACACGCCGATCCCGACGGCCAGCCGCACCTCATCCGGATCGAAACCCGCGCGGGTCACGGCTCGGGCAAGCCGACCGACAAGATCATCGAGGAAGCGAGCGACGTCGCCGCGTTCATGGCGAAGTATACCGGGCTCGCCATCAAGTAAGGGTCAGGCCGGCGCGGGCAGGGGAAACCCCGCGCCGGCCTGAAACTCAGCCGATCACCACGCGGTCGCCGACCTTGGTCATCGAAAAGAGCTTGGCCGCAAAGGCCGAGGGCAGGCGCACGCAGCCGTGGCTGGCGGGACGGCCCGGGATGTGTCCGGCGTGGAGCGCGATCCCGTAATTGTCGATCCGCTGCATGAAGGGCATGGGCGCATTGTCGTACTTGCGGCTCCGATGCATCGTCTTCTTCTCGAGGATCGGGAAGATGCCCGGGGGCGTGTCCTTGCCCGGCTTGCCCGACGAAATGGTCGAAACGCCGATCAGTTCGCCCGCCTGATAGACATAGGCGCGCTGGTCTTCGAGGCTGACCCGCACTTCGACCGGACCGCCATCGGGACGATTGGCGTTCCACCAATAGCCACCGGGCTTGAGGTCGCGGCTCAGAAGATCCGCGGCATCGTCACGGGCACTCATCACCGCGGTCGAGGCGGCCATGACGGCGTCGGGGCTCTCGTCGGCGACGAGATCGGCGGCAAGACTGGGGGTCGCCGCAAACGCGGCAAAAGCCGCGGCGAGCAAAGCTAAGCGCTTCATTTCAAAGGTCTCCGTTTGCCCCATAAACACGCACGGGCTGCGACGGGTTCCCGACTTTGCCAATTCGATTCGCGACTTTTGGCAATTGTCAACGGCAGACGGAAAATAATTCTCGCTGCTGCGTTGGGAGTAACACAGGAAAGTCGTTGCGGACCCTGAACGTCAGCAAACCGGACATTCAGATGCGATGCAGCGCGAATCGCCCAAAGAGGGCATCACGAGCGGTCAGTGCCGCTTCGCTTAGACCAGGAGACGTGGCCATGAAGGCTATTGCAAAGATCCTCGCCGGTGCGGCTGCCGTTGCAGCCGTGTCGATCGGTGCGGCGGCCCCGGCCGCGGCGCAATATTATCCGGGTTACGGCGGCTACGGTGGTGGCGGCCTCGGTGACATCATCACAGGGTCGATCCTCAACTCGATCCTCCGCGGCCAGAACCCGTACGGCTACAACAATTATTACGGCCGGAGCGACTACAACCTCGAGCGTGCGGCCGTGAACCAGTGTGCCCGTGCCGCCGAGCAGCGCCTGAATGGCGGCCAGTACGGCTATAACAACGGCTACGGCGGTGGTTATGGCGGTTACGGCGGCTATCAGCAGGCCGGCATCCGCGTGACCCAGATCGACCGCGTCGAGCGCACCCGCAAGGGCAACATGCGCGTCTACGGTCAGGCCGGCACCGGGGCCTATGGCAATTACGGCGGTTACGGCCAGTACGGCTACAACCAGCCGTACGGCGGTTACCAGCAGGCCGGCGTCAACCAGTACTCGTTCAACTGCAAGTACGACCGCAGCGGCCGGATCACCGATCTTCGGGTTGGTCAGAGCGGCTACCGCTACTAAGCCTCAGGGCTCTAGTGGACAGGAGGGCGCCGGAGTCATAGGGCTTCGGCGCCCTTTCCCTTGCGCCACGGAGCCGCCCGCCTTGACCGTCCAGACGCCTGAGCAATTCGGCGACACCCTGCTCATCGTCGACTTCGGAAGTCAGGTCACGCAGCTGATCGCCCGCCGCATCCGCGAGGCCGGCGTCTATTGCGAGATCGCGCCGTTCAACGCCGCCGAGGACGCCTTCCATCGGCTCAATCCCAAGGGCATCATCTTTTCGGGCGGGCCGTCTTCGGTCACTTGGGAAGACAGCCCGCGCGCGCCCCAGGTCCTGTTCGACAGCGGCCTGCCATTGCTCGGCATCTGCTATGGCCAGCAGACGCTTCACCAGCAGCTCGGCGGCAAGGTCGTCACCTCCGACCAGAAGGAATTCGGCCGTGCCTTCATCGAGGTCGTCGCCCCCTCGGCCCTGTTCGATGGCCTGTGGGAGGTCGGCGAAACCCATCAGGTCTGGATGAGCCACGGCGACCGGGTCGAAAGCCTCGCGCCCGGCTTCTCGATCGTCGCCCGCTCCGAAGGCGCGCCTTATGCCATCGCCACCAACGAGGCGGACAAGCGCTACAGCCTGATGTTCCACCCCGAGGTGGTCCACACCCCCGACGGCGGCAAGCTCCTCGCCAACTTCGCGAAGGTCATCTGCGGCTGCTCGGGCGAATGGAGCATGGCCGCGTACCGCGAGCAGAAGATCGCCGACATCCGCGCCCAGGTCGGCAGCGGCCGGGTCATTTGCGGCCTCTCGGGCGGGGTCGACAGCGCGGTCGCCGCGGTCCTCATCCACGAGGCGATCGGCGAACAGCTGACCTGCGTCTTCGTCGACCACGGGCTGATGCGCGCCGCCGAGGCCGAGCAGGTCGTCACCCTGTTCCGCGAGCATTATCATATCCCGCTCGTGCACGTCGAAGCGGAGGAGCTGTTCCTCTCGGGCCTCGCCGGGGTCAGCGACCCCGAGGCCAAGCGCAAGTTCATCGGCAAGACTTTCATCGAGGTGTTCGAGGCCGAGGCGAAGAAGATCGGCGGCGCCGATTTCCTTGCGCAGGGCACGCTCTACCCCGACGTCATCGAGAGCGTCAGCTTCACCGGCGGGCCTTCGGTCACGATCAAGAGCCACCACAATGTCGGCGGCCTGCCCGAGCGCATGAACATGAAGCTCGTCGAGCCCTTGCGCGAATTGTTCAAGGACGAGGTCCGCGCGCTCGGCGTCGAGCTCGGTCTCCCGCCCGCCTTCGTCGGCCGCCACCCCTTCCCGGGGCCGGGCCTCGCGATCCGTATCCCGGGCGAGGTCACCAAGGAGCGCTGCGACATCCTGCGCAAGGCAGACGCCATCTACCTCGAGGAAATTCGCAACGCCGGGCTCTACGACGCCATCTGGCAGGCGTTCGCGGTGCTGCTTCCGGTCCGCACCGTGGGCGTCATGGGCGACGCGCGGACCTACGACAGCGTCTGCGCCTTGCGCGCGGTCACCAGCGTCGATGGCATGACCGCCGACGTCTATCCCTTCGCGCCCGAATTCCTGAGCCGGGTCGCGACCCGGATCGTGAACGAGGTCCAGGGCATCAACCGCGTGACCTACGACTTCACGTCGAAGCCGCCCGGCACGATCGAGTGGGAGTGAGCGGCAGGACCGCGAAAGGGTCTCGCCCCGGTTTACCGAAAGTTCACGCGCCCGCCAGCCGGACACCATCCGCGCTGGCCTAGACCGAGGCCAACGACGGGAATGGTCCCGCCGCTTTTGCCAGAGGTCACCGCAATGAAGGCCATCTTCCTCGCCCCGCTCGCCGCGCTCGGTCTCGCCATCACCCCGGCCGCCGCCGCGACCACTCCGCAGCAGCATGCCGCGGTCAAGGTCCAGCAGACCCAGGCCAAGGCCGAGAAGAAGGAGCGCAAGATCGCGGTCCGCTCGTCGCGCCAGCGCCATCGCGTCGCCATGAAGGCCGCGCGCAAGGAGCATCGGATCGAACGGCACGCCGCCCGCAAGTCGTAATCCTTCCGCCCGCTCCCTGGCCCGTCCGGTTTCGCCCCCCTTTGCCGGACGGGCCCCCTTCCGCTCCCTTTTCCCGCGCCGCCCGCGCCCCTATCGTCGGCCACATGGACAGTATCGGCGGCGACCTCACCTTCATGACGCCCCGCCCCTTCGCGGGGGAGCAGCTCGACGCGATCCGCGCCATCGCCACCACCCGCCGTTATGCGGCGGGCGACATCATCTTCGAAGCGCAGGACCCGCAGGACCGCTTCATCCTGGTCGAGGAGGGCGAGGTCGAGGTGGTCGATCCCGACACCGGCGGCCGCCTCCTCGAGGCCGTGATCGGCCCCGGCCAATTCCTCGGCGAACTCAACTTCCTCAGCGGCACGCCCCTGACCTTTGCGATGCGCGCCTCGCAGCCGACGGTCACGCTCGAGGCGCCACGCCCCGCGATGCTCGACCTGATGAGCCGGATTCCTGAGGTCAGCGACCACATCCTGACCGTCTTCGCCGCGCGCCGCCGCCGCATCTATGAAGAGGGCCGCAGCAACATCCGGCTGGTCGGCCTCGACGAGGATCCCGCGATCGGCCGGGTCGCGAGCTTCCTCGCCCGCAACCGCATCGCCTTCCGCAACCGCCCGACCGAGCCCGGCGAAAGCCCTTGCGTCTATGTCGGTGACCGCCTTCTTTCCGAAGCCTCGCCGCGCGCACTCGCCCGCACCCTCGGGCTCGATATCGACAGCGCCGACAAAGACGCGCTCGACCTTATCATCGTCGGCGCCGGCCCGGCCGGGGTCGCCGCCGCCGTCTATGCCGGCTCCGAGGGTCTGCGAGCGCTCGTCGTCGAGGACACCGCGATCGGCGGACAGGCCGGGACCAGCAGCCGGATCGAGAACTACATGGGGTTCCCGACCGGCATTTCGGGCGGCGACCTCGTTTTCCGCGGCGAAGTGCAGGCGATGAAGTTCGGTACCCGCTTCGCCATGCCGCGCCGGGTCGAGCGGCTCGCCCGCACCGATGACGGATTCTGCGTGACGCTAGACGAGGGCGAACAGCTTTGCGCCAGGGCGGTCCTCGTCGCGACCGGGGTCCAGTACCAGCGCTTGCCCGTGCCGCGGCTCGAGGAATTCGAAGGCGCCGGCGTTTATTATGCCGCGACCGAGATGGAGGCGCGCTTCTGCCGCGAGACCGAGGCGGTGGTGATCGGCGGCGGCAACAGCGCCGGCCAGGCGGCCATGTACCTGTCGCGCACGGCCCGCCACGTCCATCTGCTGGTCCGCCGCGACAGCCTCGCCGACACGATGAGCGCCTATCTCCGCCAGCGCCTCGAGGCCGATCCGCGAATCACCATCCATTACCGGACCGAGCTATCCGGCCTCGAAGGGGAGGGGCGCCTCGCGGGCGTGAAAGTGACGGGACCGCAAGGCGAGCAGACGCTGCCGGCATCCGCCCTCTTCATAATGATCGGCGCCGCGCCCAACACCGGCTGGCTGTCGGGCCTCGTCGAACTCGATCCAAAGGGCTTCGTCATCACCGGGCGCGAGGTCGGCGGACGGAGCACCTTCGAGACCTCGGCCCCGGGCATCTTCGCGGTCGGCGACGTGCGCGCGGGATCGGTCAAGCGCGTGGCCTCGTCGGTCGGCGAAGGTTCGGTCGTGATCAGCGCGGTGTGGGGCCACGTCAACGCGCCGCCGGCGGCCGAGACCGGGATCGGGGGCTAATCCATCGTTTACCAGTGGCTTGACGCCATGGCGTCAGGCGTCATGCCGTATTCCATGGTTCGACTCACCGCTTCCCGCCTGCTGCCCGTCGCACTCGGCGCCGCCTTGCTCGCCTCCTGCGCCACCACCCCGCCCAAGGTCGTGCAGGCACCCGCGCCGGTCACCGAGGCGCAACTCCCCTACGAATGGACTCACGGCCATGCGCCCAAGGCGACCAAGGACGCCCGTGCCCTGTTCGGTACCGTCGCGCTCAAGGCCGGGGACTATCGCTGGGCGCCGACCATTCCCGACGCGCCCGCCCGCGTGGTGATCGACCGCCTCCAGCAGCTGATGTTCGTCTACAAGGGCGATCAGCTGGTCGGCCTGACCACCATCTCGAGCGGCAAGAAGGGGCGCGAGACGCCGCTCGGCTACTGGAAGGTGTTCCGCAAGCAGGTGAAGGGCTTCAGCCGCAAGTACGACAACGCCCCCATGCCCTACATGCAGATGTACGATGAAAAGGGCATCGCCTTCCACGGCGGCAAGCTCCCCGGCTATCCGGCGAGCCACGGCTGCGTCCGGATCCCGGTCGAATTCGCCAAGAAGCTCTATGGCCTGACCACCACCGGCACCGAGGTAGTGATCGAGGGCTAACCCTCCCCCGTCAGCCCTGGCCGACCACCGTCTCTTCGTGCGGCAGCGTCAGCGGCGGCATCCGCCCGCTCGACGGCGCCTTGTCGATGAAGCGATGCTTGAGCGCCGCGGCGACGTGGACCGCCATCAGGGCGATCAGCGCGAAGGCGGCGACCTCGTGCATTCCGCCGAAGACTTCGCCCATGCTCTTGGGAATGCCGGGAACAGTCGGCAGCGGGATCCCGCCGAGCAGCATGATCGGCTTGCCCTGCTGGAAGGCCGATACCGCGAGATAGCCGCCGATCGGAAGCCCGAGCAGCAGGAGATAGAACAAGCGGTGGTTCCACACTGCCGCGACGCGCTCCCACTTGCTGATGTCATCCGGGAAGGGGGGCGGGGGGTTGCTCAGCCGGTAGGTGAGCCTGGCGAGCGTCAGAAATAGGATCAGCGCGCCCACGGTCTTGTGCCAGGTGAAGGTCGGCTCGGCCGGCGGTCCCTCGTCGCCCATGCTGAAGCCCAGCCACAGCTGGAAGATCACGGCCGCGGCGGTGATCCAGTGGAAGGCGACGGCAACGCCCGAATAACGCTGGACGGGATTCTGCGGGACGGCGGCAGCGACAGTGGCCATGCTTGGCTCTCCTTTACGCTGCTGCAACGACCGGCATCACCATTTGGTTCTGGTGGCCTTTCGACCGGAGCGTGACGGCCAGAGTCGGCGCGAAATTGAGGCCGGGCTCGATCTCGGGGAGACGGGCGATGATCAGCCGCCAGCGCCCGCCCGGATTGTCGCTCGACCGCCCGACGACCATCTCGTGGAGCACCGGACCGTTGACCCCGTCGCCGTGGAGCAGCCGGCCCATCGCCGCGCCGAAAGCCTGGTTCTCGTTGTTGTCGGACAGGCGAACCGCAAAGCCTTCCTCGTGGAGCCCTTGCTGTTCGTCGAGCAGCGCCTCGGCGGCCGCGCTCATCCCGCAGATCTGCCCCGTCCGGTCGAGCAGCATGGTGGCTTCCCCGCGGCCCTCGACCCCGGCCAGCATCAGCTCCGCGGCCTGCTCGCCAAGCGCGAGCTGGACGCGGAAGGCCCGTTCGGCCTGCCGGGCGAGGAGGGCAAAGCGCTCGAGGGTGTCGCTGTCGCACGCCCCTTCGCGCCGGGTCCGGAGCAGCGCCAGCCGGGTCGACCCCGACGTCTCGAGCGTCAACGCGGTGTGGCAGCCAAATTGGAAGTCGAGGTCGCTCATCGCGTCCTCGTAATCGGCCGAAAAATGATCCGCCTTGTAGGCGGCGTAATGCGCCTCGTGGCGGATCGCCATCGCCTTGTCGCTGGTGCCGATCCGCCAGTTGCCGTGACCGACCAGCGAGACATTGTTCATGTGGCCGTTGGGGTCGTCAGGCCAGTCGCTCAGGATGTGGAAGGGGATCGTCAGCGGACCGCCGATCCCCACCAGTTGTGCGTGCCGCGAGCGGGTCGCCGCCGCCAGCGCGTCCACGGCCACCTGCCATCCGCCCGGGGCGAATGGCGCGTTCAGAAATGCCTGTTCGGCTTGCGTCAGACTCTGGTCGTGAAGCACAGTCGGTCCCCAACGCCGAAACGGCGGTTAGCGGCCCGTGAATTTCTCGCCTTTCTCGGCCTTGTCCAGAAGCAACTGGGAAAACGAGAAGTCTTCGCCCATATGTTCTGCAGACCGGCGTAGGCCATCGACGATCGACTGTAGACCTTCGCTGTCGGCCCAGTGCATCGGGCCGCCGCGATAGACCGGCCAGCCGTAGCCGTAGACCCACACCACGTCGATGTCGCTCGCGCGCTGGGCCATGCCCTCCTCGAGGATCTTCGCGCCCTCGTTGACCATCGTGTAGAGCGTCCGCTCCTTGATCTCCTGGTCGCTGATCTCGCGCGCGGTGACGCCTGCCTTAGCGCGGAAGTCCTCGATGATCCCCTGCACCGTCGGCGAGGGGGAGGGGCGCCGCTTCTCGTCGTAATCGTAAAAGCCCGCGCTCTTCTTCTGGCCCCAGCGGTCGGCCGCGCAGAGCGCGTCGCGGATATTCTCGATGCGATTGACGTCGCGGTGCCAGCCGATGTCGACGCCGGCGAGGTCGGCCATCTGGAACGGGCCCATCGGCATGCCGAAGTCGGTGTGGACCTTGTCGATCTGCGCCGGGGTCGCGCCTTCGAGGAGGAGCTTGGTCGCCTCGGTCTGGCGCGGGATCAGCATGCGGTTGCCGATGAAGCCGTAACAGACGCCCGCGACCACCGCGACCTTCTTGATCTTCTTCGCCAGCGCCATGGCGGTGACCAGCACGTCGTCGGCGGTCTTGGCCCCGCGCACCACCTCGAGCAGCTTCATGACATTGGCCGGCGAGAAGAAGTGGAGGCCGACCACGTCCTGCGGGCGGCCGGTCGCCGCGGCGATCTCGTCGATGTTGAGGTAGCTGGTGTTGGACGCAAGGATCGCGCCCGGCTTGGCGATCTTGTCGAGGCGCCCGAAGATGTCCTTCTTGATCTCCATCTGCTCGAACACGGCCTCGATGATGAGGTCGCAGTCCGCCAGCGAGTCGAAGTCGAGCGTCGGGTTCAGCGCGCCCATGAACTGGCCGACCTGTTCGGCAGTGAAGCGGCCCTTCTTGGCGCTCGCCTCATAATTGCGCAGCATGACCCCGGTGCCGCGATCGAGCGCTTCCTGGCTCGTCTCGACGATGGTGACGGGAATGCCCGCCTGGAGGAAGTTCATCGAGATGCCGCCGCCCATGGTGCCGGCGCCGATCACGCCGACCTTCCTGATCTCGCGCGGCTTCACATTGTCGTCGACGCCCTCGATCTTGGCCGCCTTGCGCTCGGCGAAGAAGAAATATTGCTGCGCCTTGGCTTGGGTCCCGGCCATCAGTTCCATGAACAGCTTGCGCTCGACCTGGACGCCGTCGCCATAGGGATGTTGGGTCGCGGCGCGGACCGCCTCGAGGTTCTTCATCGGAGCCTCGAAGCCGCGGAAGGTGCGCGGGTTGGCGGCGATGAACTGGTCGAAGACCGCGGGGTCGGTGCCCTCGAGCTTGTCGGTCCGCTCGCTGGTCTTGGGCAGCGGCCGGACGTCGGCAACTTCGGTCGCATAGGCCACCGCATGCTGGAGGAGGTCACCCTCGATGATGCGGTCGACCAGCCCGATCTCGGCGGCCTGCTTGGCGCCGATCGGATTGCCGCTGGTTGTCATCTCCAGCGCATGCTGGACGCCCGCCGCGCGCGGCAGCCGCTGGGTCCCGCCCGCGCCCGGCAGCAGGCCGAGCTTCACTTCCGGAACGCCGAGCTTCGCGCCCGGATGCGCCACCCGGTAGTGGCAGGCGAGCGCCACCTCGAGCCCGCCGCCCAATGCGGTGCCGTGGATCGCGGCGACCACCGGCTTGGTGCAATTCTCGATGATGTCGACGACCTGCGGCAGCACCGGCTGGGCGAAGGCCTTGGGGGTGCCGAACTCGCTGATGTCGGCGCCCGCGAAGAAGGTCGCGCCCTCGCCGATGATCACCACCGCCTTGATCTCGTCGGAGGCGTCGGCCTCCTCGATCCCCTTCACGAGGCCCTCGCGGACCGCATGGCCGAGTGCGTTCACCGGCGGGTTGTTCGACGAGATGATGAGGACGTGGCCGTGGCGGCTGGTGCTGATGGGCGAAGTCACTGGGGTCTCCATGGGTCAGATGGCCGTGCGGCCGTAGTCCTGGCGGTTAAAGGGATGCGACGAGGAAAGCCCGCCGTCGACGACCAGCGCATGGCCGTTGACGTAGCTCGATTCGTCGGAGGCGAGAAACAAGGCGGCATTGGCGATTTCGCTCGGCACGCCGCCGCGGCGAAGCGGGTTCAGGTGGCCGAGGCGCGCCTCCTGCCCCTTGGCCCGCGCGCGCTCGTAGACGAACTCGGTCATGCCGGTTTCGATCAGGCCCGGGCAGATGGCGTTCACCCGGACGTTCGAGGTCGCAAGCTGCTGCGCGGCCGATTTGACGAGGCTGATCACCCCCGCCTTGGACGCGCTGTAGGCCGGCCCGCCCGCGCCCGAGCGCAAGCCCGCGACGCTCGCGGTGCAGATGATCGACCCGCCGCCCTGCGCCTTGATCACCGGCGCGGCATGCTTGATCGCGAGCGCCGGCCCGATGAGGTTCACGCGCAGGATCTCGGTCCAGTCCTCGACGCTCTGCTCGAAGATCGAGGCGAGCCCGCCCGAAATTCCGGCATTGGCGAAGAAGCCGTGCAGTGCGCCATGCTCCTGGCTCGCCATCTCGACCAGCCGGACCACATCCTCCTCGCGGCCCGCATCGGCCTGGTGGTCGGCGCCCTTCAAGTCGGCGGCGATGACCGTCGCTCCCTCGGCGCGGAACAGCTCGGTGGTCGCCTTGCCGATCCCCGAGCCCGCGCCGGTGACGATGATGACCTTGCCGCCGAGCCGGCCGCTGCTGTCGGGGGTGCTGCTCATTGTCTCAGAACCCCGCGCCGAAGGTCGAGCCGCCGTCGACCACCAAAGTCTGGCCGGTGACGAAGCTGCCCGCCTCGCTCGCCAGGAACAGCGCAGCGCCCGCGATCTCGCGCGGCTCGCCGATGCGCTTCAGGGCCGAGACCTTGGTCACGGACTTGAGGATCTCGGGATTCTCCCACAGCGCCTTGGCGAAGTCGGTCCGCACCAGCCCTGGCGCGATCGCATTCACCCTGACCCCGGCCGGCCCGAACTCGGCGGCGAGGTTGCGGACGAGCTGGAGGTCGGCGGCCTTCGAGATGTTGTAGGCCCCGATCACGGTGGAAGAGGTGATCCCGCCGACGCTCGACACGATGATGATCGAACCCGCCTTGCGCTCGACCATGTCGGGCGCGACGAAGCTCGTCAGCCAGTGGTTCGAGAGGACATTATTGTCCATGATCTTGCGGAACTGCTCGTCGGTGATCCCGCCCATCGGCCCGTAATAAGGGTTCGACGCGGCATTGCAGACGAGCACGTCGATCTGCCCGAACTCGGCCTTGGTCCGCTCGACCAGCTCGCGCAGCGCTTCCTTGTCCGAGATGGACGCCGCGATCGCGATCGCCTTGCCCTGGCCACGCGCATTGATCGCCGCGGCGACCTCCTCGCAGGCGTCCTGCTTGCGGCTCGAGATGACGACATTGGCGCCATGCGCCGCCATCTCCTCGGCGATCGCCCGCCCGATCCCGCGCGAGGAGCCGGTGACGATGGCGGTCTTGCCGGTGAGGTCGAAAAGATTGCTCATTCTTGAACTCCGTTCGCCCTGAGCGACGTCGAAGGGCCGTGGCGTGAACGTGCGTCGACTTCGCTCAGCACGAACGAGATGGGATCGGATTCACGGGACCATCGGGTCGATCGGCGGGAACTTGCCATATTCGATCATCGCGATGCTGCGGTTGTGAACCTCGTCCGGCCCGTCGGCGAGCCGCAGCGTGCGGATCCCCGCCCAGCTGTGCGCGAGGCTGGTGTCCTGGCTGACGCCCATCCCGCCATGCGCCTGGATCGCGTCGTCGATGATCTGCAGCGCCATGCGCGGCGCCTTGACCTTGATCATCGCGATCTCGGCCTTGGCGGCCTTGTTGCCCGCCCGGTCCATCATGTCCGCCGCCTTGAGGCAGAGGAGGCGGGTGCATTCGATCTCGATCCGCGCCTCGGCGACGCGCTGTTCCCAGACGCTCTGCTCGCTGATCTTCTTGCCGAAGGCGGTGCGGCTCTGGAGCCGGCGGACCATCAGCTCGAGCGCTTCTTCGGCCGCGCCGATGGTGCGCATGCAATGATGGATCCGGCCCGGCCCGAGACGGCCTTGCGCAATCTCGAACCCGCGGCCCTCGCCCAGCAGCAGATTCTCGGCCGGCACCCGCACGTCCTTGAGCTCGATCTCCATGTGCCCGTGCGGGGCATCGTCATAGCCATAGACGGTGAGCGCCCGCTCGATCGTGATTCCGGGCGCGTCCATCGGCACCAGGATCATCGACTGCTGGGCGTGGCGGCGCTCCTCGGGATCGGTTTTGCCCATCAGGATCGCGACCTTGCAGCGCGGATCGCCCGCACCGCTCGACCACCATTTGCGGCCGTTGATGACGTATTCGTCGCCCTCGCGCCGGATTTCGCACTGGATGTTGGTCGCGTCCGAGCTCGCCACCGCCGGCTCGGTCATCAGGAAGGCCGAGCGGATCTCGCCGCGCATCAGGGGCGCGAGCCACTGGTCCTTCTGTTCGCGCGTGCCGTAGCGATGGAGCACTTCCATGTTGCCCGTGTCGGGCGCAGAGCAGTTGAACACTTCGCTCGCGAAGCCGACCCGGCCCATCTCCTCGGCGCACAGCGCATATTCGAGGTTGGTGAGCTGCTCGCCCTCGAACGGGAAGCTCTCGTCGACATGCTTCAAGGCTCCGCCCGGCGGCATGAACAGGTTCCACAGCCCGTCGGCCTTGGCCCTTGCCTTCAGCGGTTCGAGTCGCTCGAGATGGTGCCAGCGGTCGCCCGTATTCAGCTCGGCGGCGAGTTCGGGGACGGCCGGGCGGACGTGGCGCTCGATGAAGGCGCGGACGCGGTCGCGAAAGTGGGCCTGACGGTCGGTGAGGGCGAAATCCATGACACCTCTTCTGATTGGCTTGGCCTCCGCTGTTGCAGAAAGGAAGCGCTCGCGGAACCCCCGCCGCGTCAGGGCCGTTCGCTTCGGCGATGAAACGGATCCTGCTCCTCGCGACTGCCGCGCTCGGCGCCTGCAGCAACCAGCCCGCCGCCACCAACCAGGCCAATGCGACAACCGACCAGGCGGCCCCGGCCAATGTCGCCGACCCTGCCGCGCCGGTCCCGATCCCGGCCCCCGCACCGGTCGCGAACGTGACCATGCCGGCACCGGCACCGGCCCCGGCGCCCACGCCCCCCGCGGCGAAGCCCGACCGCGAGGTCGTCAGCGAAGGTCCGATCGATTCCAAGAGCGCACAGGGGGCGGCGCAGGTCGTGCAGACCTATTTCGCACTGGTCGAAGCGAAGAAGTTCGCGCAGGCCAAGGCACTGTGGGGGTCGAGCGCGTCCCTCGCACCAAACCTCGCTTCCTACCGTGAATATCATGCCGAGGTGTACAAGCCCGGCGACACCGAGGGCGCGGCGGGGTCGATCTACGTCACCGTGCCGGTCAAGGCCTATGGCGTCACGGGCAAGGGCGAGAAGTTCGAGGAGCCGCAGGTCGTCACCCTCCGCCGGGTCAACGACGTTGACGGCTCGACCGCCGAGCAGCGCCGCTGGCACATCACGAGGATCGACACGCCTCCAAGCCCGCATTGACGCCTCCCGGCGCTTGTCGCATCGACGGCGCCGAGGAGAATCCGATGGCCGACCTGGAGACGTTCCGCGAGCAGACCCGTGCCTGGCTCGAGGCGAATTGCCCGCCCGAGATGCGCACCCCCATGCGATCCGAAGACGACGCCTGCTGGGGCGGCCGTCACTTCAAGTTCCAGAGCGAAGCGCAGGAGCAATGGCTCCGGGTCATGGGCGAGAAGGGTTGGACCGTTCCCGACTGGCCCGCGGCCTATGGCGGCGGCGGCCTCTCGCCCGCCGAAACCAAAATCCTCAAGGAGGAGATGAAGGCGATCGGCGCCCGCAACCCGCTGTCGAGCTTCGGCATCTCGATGCTCGGGCCGGCGCTGCTCAAATATGGCACCGAGGAGCAGAAGAAGCGCTTCCTCCCCGAAATCGCCCGCGGCGAGATCCGCTGGTGCCAGGGCTATAGCGAACCGGGCGCCGGCTCCGACCTCGCCGGTCTCCAGACCAAGGCCGAGGACATGGGCGACCATTATCTCGTCAATGGCCAGAAGGTCTGGACCAGCTATGCCGACAAGGCTGACTGGATCTTCTGTCTCGTTCGCACCTCCACCGAATCCAAGCACGGCGGGATCAGCTTCCTGCTGTTCGACATGGAATCGGAAGGGGTCAGCACCAAGCCGATCCTCCTCATCAGCGGCTACTCGCCCTTCTGCGAAACCTTCTTCGACAATGTGCGCGTTCCCAAGGACCAGCTCGTCGGCGAGGTGAACCGCGGCTGGAACGTTGCCAAATATCTCCTCGGCCACGAGCGCGAGATGATCAGCGGCATGGGGCTGGGCTCCGGCACCTCGAAGACCCTGGCTCAGAGCCTCGGCGAGATCGACGACGCCATCCTCGCCGCCGAAGTCGCCCTGTTCGACGTCGACGCGCTCGCCTTCGCCGCGATGAGCGAGCATTTCATCGACCAGTTGAAGGCCGGCGAAGCCCATCCCGCCATGCCGAGCATGATGAAATATGCCGGCACCGAACTGAACAAGAAGCGCCACGAGCTGATCATGGCCGCGGGCGGTTCGGACGCGCTCGAATGGGAGAGCGAGCGCTCGCGCGGCGGCAAGGCCCCGCGCGAATGGCTCCGCACCAAGGCCAATTCGATCGAGGGCGGAACCAGCGAAGTCCAGCTCGGAATCGTCGCCAAGCACATCCTGCAGCTGCCGGGGGCGTAAGCCTTGCCTGCCCTCATTCGCCCTGAGCGAAGTCGAAGGGCGCCCGTGCACCTCGATCAACCCGTCCTTCGACTTTGCTCAGGACGAACGAAAGTTTGGGAATGACCCTCCTTACCGACGACCAGCGCCAACTCGCCGACATGACCCGCTCCTTCCTCGCCGAGGAAGGGACCATCAAGAAGCAGCTCCGCCACTGGCGCGATATCGGCTGCAAGGATGGCTTCGGCCACGGACTGTGGAAGCAGATGGCCGAGCTCGGCCTCACCGGCCTCGCCATTCCCGAGGAAGACGGCGGCCTCGGCCTCGGCGCGACCGAAGCGGCGCTCGTCATGGAGGAAGTCGGCCGGAACCTCACGCCCTCGCCCTTCCTTACCACCGCGCTGGTCGCGGTCGAGGCGCTCAAGGGCACCGAACAGGGCAAGCGCTGGTTCCCGGGCATCATCGCCGGCGAGACCGTCGCCGCCTTCGCGGTCGACGAGGGCCCGCACCATCGCCCCCGCCAGATCGCCCTCGAAGCCAGACGCTCGGGCAATGGCTTCGCGCTCTCGGGGACCAAGCAATTCGTCGTCCACGGCGCCTCGGCCGACGTGATCCTCGTCGCTGCCCGCACCGCCGGCTCGGCGGGCGAGGCCGAGGGACTGACCCTCTTCGCCGTGCCGCGCGACGCCGCCGGCCTCGAAATCGAGAACGTCACGCTGGCCGATTCGAGCAAGGCCGCGCGCCTGACGCTCAGTAACGTCGCGGTCGATGCCGACGCCGTGGTGGGCGAGGTCGACCATGGCTTCGAGCCGCTTCGCCGCGCGATGCGCGTCGGCCGCACCGGCGCCGCCGCCGAGATGGTCGGGCTCGCTTCGGGCGCCTCGACCATGACCCTCGATTACCTCAAGCAGCGCAAGCAGTTCGGGAAACTGATCGGCGAATTCCAGGTCCTCCAGCACCGCGCTGCGCACCTGTTCGGAGAGATCGAGATCGCCCGCGCCGCGACCTGGAAGGCGGCTGAGCTCGTCGACAAGGGCGACGATCGGGCCGGGCTCATGACCCATGTCGCCAAGGCCAAGGCCGGCCGCGTCTCGGCACTCGCGGTCCAGGAAGCGGTCCAGATGCACGGCGGCATCGGCATGACCGACGAGCATGACATCGGCCTCTACATGAAGCGCGAGAAGGTGCTCGACGCCCTGTTCGGCGACAGCAACTATCACGCCCGAATGGTCCGCATGCTCGCCGCCTAGGCGTATTACTCACCTAGCGCACCTCGGCCCGATCGGGTAAGGCAAGCCCGGGCCGGGGGGAGCCAGGGGGCATGAACAGTATCACGTCAGGCGAGCGGATCGCCACGCTGGACGTCATTCGCGGTGTCGCGGTGATGGGCATTTTCTCGGTCAACGTGATCGATTTCGCGATGATCCAGCCGGCCTATTTCAACCCCGCGGCTTATGGCGGGCACACGGGCGCGAGCCTGCTCGTCTGGGCGCTCAACATGCTGTTCATCGACGGCAAGATGCGCGCGCTCTTCTCGATGCTGTTCGGCGCCTCGATGCTGCTGGTGATCGAACGGGCAGAGGCCAGCGGCCGCGGCGGGTGGGCGACCCACTGGCGCCGGATGCTCGTGCTGCTGGGCTTCGGCCTCCTCCACTATTTCTTCGTCTGGAAGGGCGACATCCTGACGCTCTACGCCGTCTCGGGGCTGGTCGTATTCCTGTTCCGCCGCAAGGAGCCCCGCAAGCTCGTGGTCGCAGGCGGTATCTTCGTCATCCTCAGCATGGCGCTGCTCGGCGCCTTCGCCGTCAGCGTCTGGCAGAGCGATCTCGCCGCGCACGCCCCCGGCGCCACCGCCGCCCAGATCAAGCAATGGAACGAGAGCGGCGGATTCTGGTATCCCTCGGCCGCGCGGATCGAACGCGACCGCCTGCTTTACAGCGGCGACTGGTGGTCGCTCGTCGTCGACAATCTGCGTGGGTGGGGATCGCTCGTCGGCAATCTCATCGGCGGCTCGATCGAGACGATCGGCCTGATGCTGATCGGCATGGCGGCCTACAAGTCTGGCCTTCTGACCGGCAAGTGGAGCGACCCGGCCTACCGCCGGCTTGCCCTCTGGGGCATCGGCGTCGGCCTCCTCGGCCACGCGCTGCTGGTCTATGGCGACATCGCCTCGCGCTTCTATTCGCCGCTCATCATGGGCGGCTTCCTCGCGGCCATGTCGCCGTTCCGGATCGTCCAGGCGCTGGGCTATGCCGCGCTTCTCGCGCTCGTCGTCCGCCGCGGCCGAAGCAGGCTCCTCCCGCGCCTGCAGGCGGTGGGGCAGACCGCTTTCTCCAACTATCTCGGCACCAGCCTCGTCGCGACCTTCGTCTTCTACGGCTGGGGGCTCGGCCTCTACGGCGACCTGTCGCGCTGGCAGGCGTGGCTCCTCGCGCCGCTCGTCTGGGCGGTTATGCTGACCTGGTCCAAGCCCTGGCTCGAACGCTTCAACTATGGTCCGCTCGAATGGGCCTGGCGCTCGCTCTCGCGCGGCAAGCTGCAGCCGATGCGGCGGGGACCGGCAGTTGCGGCAGCCCCGGCCGGATAGGGCTCAGAGGCGGCCGAAATTCTGGTTGTTGGCGCGGCGTCCGAAGCCGCCCGACTGGCCCGGTCGGCTCTTCAGCGGGTTGGTCGCCTCGTCGAACATGCCGATGGTCGCTTCCCACAGCTGGCGCAGCTTGACCACGTCCGCGACGAGTTCGTCGGGGAAGCGCCGGGTCTCGATGCACAGGCGCGCGGTGTTCTCGATCAGCTCGGCCACGGTCGCCAGCGGATCGGCGCCGAACTGGCGCGCCTCGCCCTTGATCGTGTGCGCGGGGATCACCAGCGCGACCGTGTTCTGCTCGCGCATCGCCTGCTCGATCGCGGCGACCGACTTCTGCCCGTCCTCGCGGAAATAGGACAGGATCCGGATAAAGCCCGGCCCGAGTTCGGCCCGTGCTTTCTCGAAATGCGCCCAATCGACGACGTCGCCGTCACTCACGTTCACTCTGGTCCCCTCTGGCACGCCACCAGCGGAAAATAGGGCCGAGAGGTAAAGACGGGGTTATTTTTCGTCGAACGGGTTCTTGGGCGCCCGCAAGGTCATGCGCAGCGGCACGGCGCCGAGGTCGAACGCCTTGCGCAGGCTGTTGAGGAGATAGCGCCGGTAGCTTTCGGGAAGCTTGTCGACCCGAGTCCCGAACACCACGAAGCTCGGCGGGCGCGCCTTCACCTGCGTGATGTAGCGCAGCTTGATCCGCTTGCCGCTCGGCGCGGGCGGCGGGTTCTGCTCGACCGCGGCCTCGAACCAGCGGTTGAGTTCGCCGGTCGAGACGCGCCGGTTCCAGCCCTCGCGCAGCACGAACGCCGCGCCGAGCAACTGGTCGATCCCCTTGCCGGTCGCGGCCGAGACGGTCAGCAGCGGCACGTCCTTGAGCTGGCTCAGCCCTTCCTCGAGCGCGGCCTTGACCCCGTTGAACAGCGACGAGGCATGTTCGGCGACGTCCCACTTGTTGAGCGCGATCACCAGCGCGCGGCCTTCCTCGATCACCTGGCTGGCGATCTTGAGGTCCTGCACCTCGAGCCCGCGGGTCGCGTCGAGCAGCAGCACGACCACCTCGGCCATGTCGATCGCCCGGCGCGTGTCCATCACCGACAGTTTCTCGAGCTTGTCCTCGACCTTGGCGCGCTTCCGCAGGCCCGCCGTGTCGACCAGCTTCACCTTGCGGCCCTGCCACTCCCAGTCGAGGCTGATCGAATCGCGCGTGATCCCCGCCTCGGGGCCGGTGATCATCCGGTCCTCGCCGAGCATCCGGTTGACGAGCGTCGACTTGCCCGCGTTGGGCCGGCCGACGATCGCAAGGTGCATGGGGCGCATGGGATCGTCGGAATCGAGCTCTTCCGCCGGTTCCTCCTCCTCGCGCTCGACGAAGGGGCGGAGGCTCTCGAACAGGTCGACCAGCCCCTCGCCATGCTCGGCCGACAGCGCGATGGGCTCGCCGAGCCCGAGCGAGAAGGCTTCCAGCCGGCCGCTCTCGCCCTGCCGCCCCTCGGCCTTGTTGGCGGCGACGATTACCGGCGTGTCCTCGGCCCGGAGCCAGCGCCCGATCTCCTCGTCGAGCGGAGTCACGCCCTCGCGCGCATCGATCAGGAACAGGGCGACGTCGGCCTCGCGCACCGCCGCCTCGGTCTGGCGCCGCATGCGGCCCGGCAGGCTCGCCGGATCCTCGTCCTCGAAGCCCGCCGTATCCATGATCTGGAATTCGAGCCCGAGGAGCTGCGCATCGCCCACCCGCCGGTCACGCGTGACGCCCGGCCGGTCGTCGACCAGCGCGACGCGCTTGCCGACGAGGCGGTTGAAGAGGGTCGACTTGCCCACGTTCGGGCGCCCGACAATGGCGACGATGGGTTGGGGCATGGTGGGGCTCTTAGCGAAAGATTGGGAAGGAAACCACGTCACCGCTCCCCAAAGGGAGAACGGTCACGATGCGAGTGAGGGGTCCTCGCCACGAGACGAGAACCCCTCCGTCCGCCACAGGCGGCTGCCACCTCCCCGAACAAGGGAGGGAAGAAATCAACGATAAGCGTGCAGGCGCGCGCGGTCGTCGAGGATGTAGAGCGTGTTGTTCGCCACGACCGGCGACTGCGTCACCGGGGCGCCGACGCTGGTCTGGCTCTGGAAGGCGCCCGTCGCCGGATCGAGGTTGATGAGCGCGCCATTGTCGCCCGCCACGATCAGCCGCCCGCCGGCCAGCACCGGACCCGCGTAGGAGATCGGGTTGCGCTTGACCTTGGGCCGCTCGAACTGGGCGAGCTGGTTGATCCAGCGGATCTTGCCGGTGTTGCGGGCGATCGCCATCACCTTGGCGTCGTCGGTCACCACGAACACCCAGTCGCCCGCGACCCACGGCGTGGCGATGCCGGCAAGGTTGAGTTCCCAGATGCGCTGGCCGCTAATGAGGTCGAGCGCGACCATCCGGCCGCCCTGGCCGAGCGCAAACACCTGCCCGTTGTCGATCACCGGCGAGGCGTCGATGTCGGACAGGGTCGCGACGCTGGTCGAGATGGAAGTGCGCGACAGCGCATCCTGCCAGACCGCGCGGCCGTTCTCGTAGCGATAGGCGTTCAGCTCACCCGACGAGAAGCCCGCGACGACGGTGCCCTGCGCGAAGGCCGGGGCGGCGCTGCCGAACACGCCGGCGATTTCCACCGCGGCGGTGGCCGACCAGTTCTGCTCGCCCGTGGCGGTCTTGAGGCTGTAGAGCTGGTTGTCCTGGCTGATCACGTAGAGCGTGTCGCCGGCCACCGTCGGAGCGCCGCGCAGCGGGCCGCCCGGGCGCTTCTTCCACACTTCGGCGCCATTGCTGGTGTCGAGCGCGACGACATAGCCGAGGCCATTGGTCGCGTAGAGGCGGTTGCCCTCGACCGAGACGCCGCCGCCGAACAGCGAGTTGTTCTTGCCCTTATCGGTGCCGAACTGGACCGCCCAGCGCTGGCCGCCGGTCGCCGCGTCGAACGCCCGGACGGTGGAAAGCGTGTCGATCGTATAGACCGTGCCACCCGACACCACCGGGGCGGCGTTGAGCCGCGCGTCGAGGCTGCTGCCCTGGCCGATCGAATTGACCCAGGCCTGCGCGACCGTGGCGCCGAGCGCCGGATGGCCGCCCGACTTCGACGGGGTGTTGCCCGGCTGGGTCCACGCATCGTTCACCGCCGGGGAGGGGATCGAGAAGGGGAGGGCGGCGGTGGAGGGATCGACCTGGACGTCGGGATCGGTCGACAGGACCGACACGCGGTTGCCGATCACCGGCGTCTTGGGGCGCGACTTGCCGACCACGCCGCAGCTCGCGAGCAGCGAGGCGGTCAGCGACAGGATGACGACTTTACGGATCATGATGGAATGTCTGCCTTCAGCGAGCGGCGGGCGCCGCCGGAATGTTGAGCCCCGCGGCGAGCTGTTCGGCCCGCGCGCGCAGCGTCGGGGGCACGGTCTGCTCGGCCGCGATGGCATTGAGGAGGGCGACAGCCTCCGGGCGGCGGTTGGCCTTGAGCATCGCCAGCGCGGTCATCTCGCCGGCCGAGCCGAACCAGGCATTGTCCTTTACCGCCAGCGGCTGGAGCCGGGCGATGACCTCGTCGGGCTTGAGGCTGTCATATTCGAGCTGCGTCTGGCGCACGGTCGCGGCGTCGCGATAGGCCTGCGGGACGCTCTTGTCCTCGGCCACCGCCTTGTACTGCGCGATCGCGGTCTTGCGGTCGCTGTCCTGGAGCGCCAGCGCGGCGCGGGTCAGGCGGACCGCGCCTTCCATGCTGCCGTTGGTGTTCTCGGCCAGCGCGTCGAGCCGTCCGGCCGAGCCCGACGACTTGGGCCCGCCGATGTCCTGCAGGATCGCGGCAAAGGCCTCGCTGTTCTCGGCCGCCTGGGTGGCCTGCCGATCCTTCCAGAACAGCCAGCCGGCCACCGCCAGCAGCAGCACGATCGCGGCACCGATGAAGACCTTGCCGTAGCGCTTGACCACGGCCTCCGCCTGGTCGCGGCGCAGGTTTTCGTCGACTTCGCGGATGAAGGTTTCGCTGGTTTCGCCGGGCGCCAGAGCCAAGAACTCATACCTCTTGAAAGAACGTGGCCGAGCGTTTCGCCGACCCGTGATGAACGCAGGATTAGATCAGCGAGCGCGTCTAACCGCTTTTGCGGCCAGCGGCTAGTTCTTGGGTCGGTAGGTCTGGTCGGCGGTCGGGAAGGACCGTGCCTTGACCTCCTGCGCATAGGTCTCGACCGCCGCGCCGATCCGGCTGGCGAGGTCGTCGTAACGCTTCACGAACCGCGGCGTGCGCTCGAACAGGCCGAGCATGTCCTCGGTCACCAGCACCTGTCCGTCGCACTCGGCCGACGCGCCGATGCCGATCGAGGGCACGGGGATCGCCCGCGTGATCTCGGTCGCCAGTTCCTCCATCACGCCCTCGAGGACCACCGAGAAGGCGCCCGCTTGGGCGACCGCGATCGCGTCGGCCTTGATCTTGGCCGCTTCCGCCTCGCTCCGCCCGCGCGCGCCATAGCCGCCAAGCGAATTGACCGCCTGCGGGGTGAGCCCGACATGGCCGATCACCGGGATTCCGCGTTCGGTGAGGAAGCGCACGGTCGGCGCCATCGCCTCGCCGCCCTCGAGCTTCACCGCCGCGCAGCCCGTTTCCTTCATCACGCGTGCCGCGCTGGCGAAGGCCTGCTCCGGGCTCGCCTCATAGCTTCCGAACGGCATGTCGACCGCGACCAGCGCGTGCCAGCTTCCCCGGACCACCGCCGCGCCGTGATTGCACATCATGTCGAGCGTCACCGGCACCGTGCTCGGCAGCCCGTAGATCACCTGTCCGAGGCTGTCCCCGACCAGCAGCATCTCGCAATGCGGGTCGAGCAACTGCGCCATCCGCATCGTGTAGGCGGTCAGCATCACGATCGGCTGCTCGGTCCTGCCGTCGACCTTGCGGCCCTTGAGCCCGGGCACGGTCATGCGCTTGCCCGGCACCGGCGAGGGAGTCGCGCGGCTGGTCGCGGTGTCGAGGGTGAAGGTGCTCAAGCGAGCCACCCCCGCTGCGCCGAATGCCGCCCGAACCAGAAGCTCGTCCAGCACAAAGCGATCACGATCACCGCCGCCACGCCATTGCCCTCGGTCGCAAGCTCGCGCACCGCCGGCACGACCGCAAAGGGCAGGAAGGTGCCGATCGCGCCGAGCAAGGAGACGAACAGCAACGGCACCGCCCAGCGCTTGCGCAGCAGCAGCCCGACCGCGCCCGCCAGCCCCGACCAGACCGCGATCGCATAGACCGCCGTCTGCCACTTGGGCATCACCTCCATCAGCGCGCGCTGGTCGGCCGGCACGCTCGCCGGATCGGCGGTCACCGTCATCAGATAGCCCGCGACGCCCGCCAGCATGAACAGCAGCACGCCGATCGCGGCCGCCCAATACCAGCCCCGGAAGGGCTGCGGGCGGAAGGCAGTGGTGTCGGTCATCGTCATTCTCCCCCTAGAGAAGGCGGCCAGCATAGCGCCCCCGCCTGCCCCTGTGAACGCGCGCGCTCAGGCTGCTTCGGCCGGTGCCGGCGCCTTCGGCAGAAGCCACAGGAATACCCCCGCCGCCGCCGCGATGGCCGCGCTCGCGAGGAAGGTCGCGCCCGGCCCGTCGCGGTCCCACAACATGCCCCCGCCGAGGCTCGCCAGCAGCAGCCCGATCCCAGTCGCGACGTTGAACAGACCGAACGCCGTCGCCCGCAAGTTCGCCGGCGCGACGTCGGCCAGCAGCTTGGCGAACAGCCCCTGCGTCAGCGCCATGTGCGCGCCCCACAGCGCGACGCCCACGACCAGCCCCGCAAGGCTCGTGGTCGTGGCCAGCACCGCATTGCCGACGATCAGCAGCCCGATGCCCGCCGTCAGGATCAGCCGTGGGTCCTTGCGGTCCCCGAGCGCGCCCGCCGGATAGGACAGCAGCACGTAGGACAGGTTGAACACCACCAGCACCAGCGGCGCGGTTGCGAGGCTCAGCCCCGCCTCGGCCCCTTTCAGCACGAAGAAGCTCTCGGAGAAGCGCGCCAGGGTGAAGAGAAAGGCGACGAGGATGACCCGCCGGCAATCCTTGTCGACCTCGCGAAAGCTCCGCCACAGCGCCGGGGCCTTGGCCTCGCGCACCGCCCGCTCGGGCTCGCGCAGGAAGATCAGGATGATGGCCACCGACACGAAGGCCGGGATGACCGCGATCCAGAAGATGCTTCGGATGTCGCCCGCCAGGGCGATCATCAGCCCGGCGGCGGCCAGCGGCGCCAGCAGCGCCCCCACCGTATCGAGCGCCTGCCGCAGCCCATAAGCGGCGCCGCGCTGCTCGGACGGGGTCTCGTCGGCGATGAGCGCGTCGCGCGGTGCCCCGCGAAGCCCCTTGGCAGTGCGGTCGACGAGCCGCGCGCCGAGCACCGTCAGCGGCGTGCCCGCGAGCGCGAACAGCGGCTTGGTCACCGCCGCCATGCCGTAGCCCGCGAGGATCCACGGCTTTCTTTTCTGCTGCTTGTCGGAAAGCCGCCCGCCGATCAGCTTGGCAAAGCTAGCGGTCGCCTCGGCCACCCCGTCGATGGCGCCAAGCATCGCCACGCTCGCCCCCAGCGTCACCGTCACGAACAGCGGCAGCAGCGCGTGAATGATCTCGCTCGACAGGTCCATGAACAGGCTGACGAAGCCGAGCACCCAGACCGAGCGGGGCAGGGCGCGGCGGGTAGGGGATAATGGCAAGGTCGCTCTCTCCGTCACCCCGGATTTGCTCCGGGGTCCACCTGCCGTTCTGGAGAAGAAGGGGGATGCCGGGTCAAGCCCGGCATGGCGAGAAACTACCCTTTGGCTTTCTTCCGCCGCGTCTCCCAGCCCTTCTTCGCGGCCGCCGATCGGTCGCGCGAACGGCCCGAGCCCGATTCCTTGCCCCCGCCGTCCTGCTTGTTGACCGTCGCCCACGCCCGACGCTCGGCCTCCTTCGCGCTCAGTCCGCGCTTCTCATAGCCTTCCTCGATATGCTCGGCCTTGCGGCGCTGCTTGTCGGTGTAGGCCCCCTTGTCACCCTGCGGCATGGCATTTCTCCTCGGCTGCCATTGCTGCAACGCACCAATTCGACTAAGGGCGCGGGCGAACCTCTCCCAAGGAAAACCGATGGAACTCCGCAACGTGGCGATCATCGCCCACGTCGATCATGGCAAGACGACCCTCGTCGACCAGCTCTTCCGCCAGTCCGGCACCTTTCGTGACAACCAGCGCGTCGAAGAGCGCGCGATGGATTCGAACGACCTCGAAAAAGAGCGCGGGATCACGATTCTCGCCAAGTGCACCTCGGTCGAATGGGCCGATGCCGAAGGCGAGGCGACCCGAATCAATATCGTCGACACGCCGGGCCACGCCGACTTCGGCGCTGAGGTCGAGCGCATCCTCTCGATGGTCGACGGCGTGATCCTGCTGGTCGACGCCGCCGAAGGCCCGATGCCACAGACCAAGTTCGTCACCGGCAAGGCGCTCGGTCTCGGCCTCAAGCCGATCGTCGTGGTCAACAAGATCGACCGCCCCGACGCGCGTCCGGCCGAAGTGCTCGACGAATGCTTCGACCTGTTCCTCAGCCTCGACGCCAATGACGAGCAGCTCGATTTCCCGGTGCTCTATGCGTCGGGCCGCAACGGCTATGCCGGCCGCGAGGACACGGTTCGCGACGGCGACCTGACGCCCCTGTTCGAGACCATCGTCAGCCACGTGCCCGCGCCCGGCCTGCCGATCCACGGCGAGTTCAAGATGCTCGCCACCCTGCTCGACCGCGATCCGTTCCTCGGGCGGATCCTCACCGGCCGAGTCGAATCGGGCACGCTCCACATCAACCAGCCGATCCGGGCGCTCGACGTCGACGGCCACAAGGTCGAGGAAGGTCGCGCGACCAAGATCTTCGCCTTCCACGGCCTCGAGCGCGTGCCGGTCGAGCAGGCGCAGGCGGGTGACATCATCGCCATCGCCGGCCTGATGAACGCGACCGTCTCGAACACCATCGCGACGCCGTCGGTGACCACGCCAATCAAGGCCCGCCCGATCGATCCGCCGACGCTCGCCATGAGCTTCGCGGTCAACGACAGCCCCTATGCCGGCCGCGATGGCGACAAGGTCCAGAGCCGCGTCATCCGCGAGCGCCTCGAGCGCGAGGCCGAGACCAATGTCGCGATCCGCGTCACGGTCGCGCACGACAACGACAGCTATGAAGTCGCCGGTCGCGGCGAGCTCCAGCTCGGCGTGCTGATCGAGACCCTGCGCCGTGAGGGCTTCGAGCTGTCGATCAGCCGTCCGCGCGTGCTGTTCCAGGACGGCCCCAGCGGCCGCGAGGAGCCGTATGAGACCGTCGTGATCGACGTCGACGACGAATATAGCGGCACGGTCGTCGAGAAGATGAGCCAGCGCAAGGCCGAGATGACCGACATGCGTCCCTCGGGCGCCGGCAAGACCCGCCTGACCTTCAGCGCGCCCTCGCGCGGCCTGATCGGCTACCACGGCGAGTTCCTGTCGGACACGCGCGGCACCGGCATCATGAACCGCCTGTTCGAGAAATATGGCCCCCACAAGGGCGTCATCACCGGTCGCCAGAACGGCGTCCTGATCTCGATGGAGAAGGGCAAGGCGCAGGCCTACGCCCTGAACGCGCTCGAAGACCGCGGCATCATGTTCATCTCGCCCAACGATGATCTCTACGAAGGCATGATCATCGGCGAGAATGCCAAGCCGCAGGACCTCGAGGTTAATCCCTTGAAGGCCAAGCAGCTCACCAACTTCCGCGCCAGCGGCAAGGACGAAGGCATCCGCCTGACCCCGCCGCGCAAGATGACGCTCGAGCAGGCGATCGCCTACATCCAGGACGACGAACTGGTCGAGGTGACCCCCAAGGTCATCCGCCTGCGCAAGCGCCACCTCGATCCGCACGAGCGCAAGCGCCAGAGCCGCAAGAGCGAAGCGGCCTAAGCCATCAGGACCTCCCCGTCGGACGCGCGACGGGGAGGTTTTTTTTTGCCTTCCGCCTATTTGGGTCCAGAATCGGGCAGGCGCCCCTGCATCCGAAAAGCCTGTCCTACAGCCCCCATTTCATGGCTTAAGCTCGTCGATGGGCCTCGCACCCTTCCGAGTCGGTCAATCTGCCCGCAAGCCCCTCATCCCGGGGGAAAATTTTCACGCGAGCCAAGCGCCGCCACCATCCCGTCTGTGCGTGATGATCGTGAAGTTCCGGATCGGTGCGACACCCCCGGACTATGTCAACTACGACAACTTCGGCCGCTCGGCTGATTCTCTGACGACCCGAAGTCCGCAAACTCGCTTCGGCGCTCATTGCCTTCGGTTCGTCCAACTCCTTGTCCCGACACGGGAAATGTTCCTGCCGTTCACCGCAGGACTCGCTCCGTTCACCCGTGCGGGGGTTCCCTCACGGTGAATGCCTCGTATCTGCGTTCCCACAGACGAGAAGCGAAGGAGCCGGCATCAGGGCTCCGAGGCAAGTCGGACGAAGGCTCCAGCCGCGGCGCGCAAGCGCGAGTGACATTGCGGCGGCTGGCCCCTTCGACCGCACGAGATAGAGAACAGATTGATCAAGCGACTGCCGTTGGGCCGCGTGCCCGCGATGGCTTCCCTGTTGTTCCTCGCCGGCGTGGCGAGCCCGGTGTCGGCCCAGACGGCCAAGGTCACCTACACGCCGATCAAGGCGCCGGTCGCGCTCGCCGCGCCGGTCGCCAGCGCCACGACGGCCACCACGGCCGCGAGCGCGAGCATCCTTCCTTCGCCGGTCATCCCGACGGTCACTGCCGGCCCCGGCACCCTTGCCGCGGCACCCGGCCGCGCCGCGATCCTTTCCTCCACGGCCCGTCCCGTCAGCGGCCTGACACCGCCGGCCGGTGCCGCCGAGGTGCGCCCGGCCGTTACTCATGCGAGCCTGTGGCCGCTGATCTACGCCAAGATGAGCAACACCGCCGAGCTCACCGAGCAGGAAGAGTGCATCGCGGTCGCGGTCTACCACGAAGCCAGGGGCGAGCCGTTCGACGGCCAGCTCGCGGTCGCCGAAGTCATCATGAACCGCGCGGCCTCGGGTCGTTATCCCGGCAGCTGGTGCGAAGTCGTCAAGCAGCCGTGGCAGTTCAGCTTCGTCAATCCGCGCACCGGCAGCATCCCGCGGGTCAATCGCGAGAGCGCGTCCTGGTCCTACGCCAAGGCGATCGCCCGCATCGCGACGACCAATGCCGCCGACGCGATCCCCGCCGACGTCCTTTGGTACCATGCCGATTATGTCGCGCCGAGCTGGGGCCGCCGTCTCGCGATGGTCGAGAAGATCGGCGCGCATCTCTTCTACCGGGCCTTCGCCCGCAGTTAACAGGCGTTTCCACTGACGTCTTGGCGTCAGTTGCTTTCGGCTCACCGATAATCGGGAGAGTCCGGGATTCGCACGGCCGTTGCGCTTTGCAACCTTATCCACAGGGCGGCACCGCCGCCGGGAGGGTGCTAAGGTGCTGAAGATCCTGATTGTCGAGGATGAGCGGCCGCTGGCCGAGACGCTGCGTTACCTGGTCGAGGACAATCCCCGTTACCGCGTGGTCGGGATCGCCGAAGATCTGGCGAGCGCGGTGGAACTGCTCGAACGCGACGAACCCGACCTCGCGCTGGTCGACCTCCACCTCGCGCGCGGCTCGACCGGCTTTTCGGTCGCGGTGCGACTGAACGATGCCGGCGTGCCCTGCCTGTTCGTGACCGGCCGCGCGCCGGGCTTCGCGATGCCCGACCTGGCGCTTGGTCTTCTCCTCAAGCCGTTCACCGGCAACGACGTCCACCGGGCACTCGCGCTCGCCGAGGACGTCATGCGCGGCCGCGAGACGCTTCGCCCGCGCATTCCCCGCAATCTCGAGCTCTATGACGGGGAGACCGAGGAAGTCGAATTGCCCGAACCCGCCTTTGTCGCGCCGCGGCGCGGGCTCAAGGCCAGGCTCGAACGCTGGATCGGCGGCACGACCCACTGAAACTAATGGGATTATCGAGGCGTTAAATCGGTCAAGAACCTTTTGATCGAGTTTTTGCCGTGCCCCACCCACTGCTCTTCGGCGCTGCCCTTGCGGCAGTGCTCGGCGGCGCTGTGCCCGCCGTGGCCGCGACCAGCTCCGACCGCCTCGCGCCGGCGCTCGCGGTGTCGCAATTCTACGCCGCTCGCAGCGAACCCCTGTGGCTCCGCTCGCCAGCCGCGATCCAAACGCTCGTTTCCGCGCTTCGAACGGCGCCGATCGACGGCTTCAACGACGGCCCCGAACTCGGCCGCTCGATCGACGCGGCGCTGGCCGATGCGAAGGCCGGCGTTCCCGGCGCCTCGCAGGAAGCCGAGCGGCTGCTGAGCAGCGGCCTCGTTCTCTACACGCAGGCGCTTCGCTGGCCGGGGCGGAGCCGCATCATCTACGCCGATCCCAGCCTTGCCCCCAAGGTACCGACGCCGACCGAAGTGCTGACGCAGGCCGCCGCCGCGTCCGACCTCGCCGCCTTCGTCCGCCAGACGGTCGAGGTGAACCCGATCCACGCCGCGCTGCGTGCCGCCGCGACCGACCAGCTCGATTTCCTTGGCCAGCCGAGCCCGGCGCTCAAGGGCAGCCTCGAGCGGGCGCGCCTGCTCCCGTCGAACGGTCGCTTCGTCCTCGTCGACATCGCCAGCCAGGAGCTGATGATGATCGATCATGGCCGCGTCGAGGACCGGATGAAGGTCGTCGTCGGCAAGCCCGACATGAAGACCCCGCTGATGGCCGGAACACTGAGGCAGGTGACCTTCAATCCCTACTGGAACGTGCCCGTCGATCTCGTCCAGAAGACGATCGCGGCAAACGTCCTGCGCTCGGGCCTCTCCTATCTCGCGCAGCGCAATTACGAGGTGCTGTCTGGCTGGACCGCCGACGCGACGGTCATCGACCCCGCGACGGTCGATTGGCAGGCCGTGGCCGACGGCCGCGCCGAAGCGCGGGTTCGCCAGCGGCCCGGCAAGGGCAACATGATGGGCGCGATGAAGTTCGAGTTTCCCAACGAGCTCGGCATCTACCTGCACGACACGCCGCAGCGCGAGCTGTTCGGCAAGGACGCGCGGACCTTCAGTTCGGGCTGCGTCCGGCTCGAGGATGCGGCGCGGCTCGGGCGCTGGCTGCTCGGCCGAGAGCCGGTCGCCGCGAGCAGCCAGCCCGAGCTCAATGTCGCGCTCGGCAAGGGCGTGCCGGTCTTCCTGACCTATTTGACCGTCCGTCCCGAGGCCGACGGCACGCTCGCCTCGGCGCCCGACGTCTACGGGCTCGACGGCCAGCCCGCGACCGAGCTGGCGACGCTCCAGCGCTGATCAGCGCGGCGCCACCTCGTTTGCAGCGAGGTTGGCATCGAGCTGCTTCGCCTTCTGGTTGAGCTTCGCCTCGGTGTCGTCATAGCGCTCGTCGAACGTCCGCCGGTCGCCGCAGGCGGCGAGCGTCAGCGCGAGGACGAGCAGCGCGACGCGCATCAATAATTCTTCCGGTAGCGGACGTTGACGTTGGTGCTGCCGCTGCCGCCCGCCTGGCTGAGGATCGACAGGCTACGGCTGAGAGTCACCTCGAGCTGGGTCGCGGTGAAGCCGCGCGCGTCGGTGACCACCTCGAGGTAGATGTCGTCGCCGATATACTTGCCCGCCGCGAGCGCGGTGCCCCGGCCGATCGTGTCGTCGGCGCCAAGGATGCGAAGTCGGTCGATCCCCGCCACCTGCCGCAGCTTGCCAAGCGGATTGAGCCCGCCGCCGCCCGAGCCGCGCAAGGTGTTGAGCGAGGCGGCGAGCTGGACCGCCTGGATCGCGGACAATTGCCCGACCGAATTACCGAACAGGATGCGCGACACGATCTCGTCCTGCGGCAGGCCGGGCGAACTCGAGAAGGTGATCTTCGGGTCGAGCGCATTGCCGGTGACGTTGACGCTCACCTCGACGTCCTCGATCGTCTCGGTCGCGCTCAGCTGGACCGTGGCGTCGCTGGCGCTGCCCCCGTTGAAGCGGACTTGCCCTTCCTGAAGCGCGAAGGAGCGACCGGCGAAGCCGAGCGTGCCGCGCACGAGGTTGATCGTGCCCGAGACCTGCGGGCTCTGGCTGCTGCCGGTGACCTTGAGATTGGCGCGCCACTCCGATTCGAGGCCCATGCCCGAGACGAACAGCTGCCCGGGGGAGATGATGTTGAGGTCGAGGCGCACGTCGCCGAAGCTTGCCGTCGCTGATTGCGGCGGGGCATCACCGGTGACCTGGGGACGGCCCCTTGGCGGCTTGAAGCGGACCCCGGTCAGCTCGGGCACCTGTGCCGAACCCTGACGGACGATCTGATAGCGGGTCGAGGGAAGGCGGACGGTCCCGCGAAGGATCGGCGACTGGCCGGCGGCCTTGACCAGCTGGACGTCGCCGGTCGCAGCCACCCTCAGATCGTCGCTGTCGGCAAGCCGGGCATTGTTGAGCTTGAGGTCGAAGTTGGCCGGATAACCGCTGGCGGCGGCGAGGCTGATGTAGCCGTTGCCGGTAAGATTGCCGCTGCCGGCATTGGCAGTGAGCTGATCGATCTGCAGCCGCTCGCCGGTGAAGCGACCCTGCAGCGCGAGGTTGGTCAGCCGGGTCCCGTAGGTCGCGTTGGTGTAGGTCAGGCTCTTGCCGCGCACGATGCCGGTGACTTGCGGCTGGTCGACCCGGCCCGAGAAATCGGCGGCGACCCCGAGCGGGCCGCTGAGGCTCTGGTCCGGCAGGCCTGCGAGCGAGAAGAGCGCGTCGGCCGGACCCATGTAGCGGATCCCGCCGCGCAAGGGGGCGCCGGCGATCCGGCTGGTCCAGCTTCCGGCGCCGGTCGGCTGGATCGCGGCCTGGACCCGCCCGACGACGGTGCCGCGGGTCCGCATGACGGCGTTCAAGGTGCCCGTGCCGGGGGCGAGCTTCGCCACCACATTGACGTCGAGCGGGCGGCTGACGGCGGCGGCGGTGGTCCGGGTAAAGCCGCGGATGGCGAGGCTGGCGTCGAGCTGGGGGAAGGCGCTGCCGGCCTGGACGAAGTCGATGCTGCCAGTCGCGCGACCACCCACCCCGAGGCCCGGGGTGAACAGGTTGATGAGGCTCATGTCGACGCCGTCGATCCGGCTTTGCAGGCGCAGTTCGCGGCTGCTGTAGAGGCCCGACAGGCGCGCGCTGCCCTGGTCGAGAACGAGGCGGGTCGGGAGGAGTTCGTAGGCGCCGCTCTGGGGCACGATCCGCGCGGGATTGTCGGTGCGGACGTCGATGCCGTTGACCCGGCCCTTCAAGGCGGCGCGCCACAGGTTCGGCTCGAGCTGGCTGTTGAAGGCGACACGGAAGGGGACCCCCGACTTGCCCTCGGCGAGGCCGCGCGCGAAGCCGCGACCGCCGCGATAGTTGATGATGGCGCGGAAGGCGGAGAGGTCGGTCGAGCCGAAGCGCGCGCGGGCAAGCTGCGCGTCGGCGACGATCTCGGGCTGGCCGTAGAGAATGACGCGCGCGTCGACGATGGCCGCGCCGACGGCGATCCCCGCAGGCTCGGGGAGGATGGCGTTCTGGGCGCGCAGGTTGATGAGCGCCTGCTGATAACGGCCGGCGGCGGACAGGCGAACGAGCCCGCCGATGCCATTGCCCCGCGCCGTCAGCTCGCCCGCATAGGGACCGGCGCCGGTCTGCCGGATCCGGCCCTGCGCAGTGATTTCGGCGAGCGTCGCACGGCGGATGTCGATGGTCAGCGGTCCGGCGGCGGTCTGCACCGCGACGTCGGCGGTGAAGTCGCCATAGTCGCTGCGCCCGCGCGCGAGAACGAGATAGGCGTTGCCGGCCGAGCGGATGTCAGCGCGCAAGCCCGCGATCCCGAGGCCGAAGCCGGGGCGGGCGGCGGTGACGATGGCGCGCGGATTGCTGGCGGTGCCGGCGACCTGGACTCCGACCGGTCCGTAGGCGCGCGACACGCCCGTCGCGGTGAGCGCGATCTGGCCGTTCGGCGCATAGCTGCCGCGGCCGTCGGTGACATGGAGTTCGGGTGCGGTCAGGCGGAGGCGGGCGAAGCGGATGATCCCGTCGGGGCCGTAGGCGACATCGCTCGAGGCGACGACGTTGCCGCCGAGGAAATTGCGTACGCCCTCGTTGAACAGTCGGGTCGACTGGGCGCGGACACGACCGACGAGACTGAAGCCGCCGTTCGCCAGAGTCTTCACGTCGGCATTGGTGGTGATGTTGAAGATGCCGAGGCTATCGATGCGGTAATTGTCGACCGTGCCTTCGAGCGCGCCGGTGTAGAGCCCCTTCGCGACGTCGGCGAGGACGATGGCCTTGGCGTCAATCCGGTCGGCGCGGAGGCGGAGATTGTCCGACACGATGCGGGGCCAGTCGACCGCGAGATCGCCGTCGAGGCGGACATTGGTGATGGTCCCGCCGGCCGCCACGTCGAGCCCGGTGATCGCGCGGGCGCGGGCGGCGACGGGGACGATCAGCTGCGATCGGTCGAACCGCGCGCGGCCGCTCGCCTCGAGTCCCTGCAGACCCATGTCGTTGAAGGCGAGCGTCGTGGCGGTCACGCGGTAGTCGACCGTCGGGCGGGTAAGTTCGCCGTCGAGGGTCGCGGCCAGCCGGAGGTCGCGCCCCGCGAGGTTGGGGGCGAGCAGGCCGGGCTTCAGCAGGCCGAAATCGAGCTTCATGCCTTCCAGACGGTTGCGACCGACATCGGCGACGCCATTGGCGACGAGGGTGAAGGCGTCGCTCTTTGCGGTCCCCGACAGGTCGGCGCGGCGATTGGCCCAGGTCGACTGCACCGCGACGGTGGTGATCGGGCCGAGCAGGGCGGCGGTCGGCCCGGTGAACAGCCGCGCGATCCGGGTCGGCCCGCGCACGCCGAAGGTGCCGTCGCGGGCAGTGAGGTCGAGCCGCGCGAACGGCATATTGTCGAGGTCGGCGAGCAGCCGCCCGTTCCATGCCTTCCAGTCACCATTGCCCTGCACCCGCAGGAGCGCGGGCTGTGTGAGGCCGGCAAGCTTGCCGAACACGCCGCCCGAGGGGGCGCTGACCCGCGCGTCGAGGGCGAGGCGATTGTCCTCGGGTACGGCATCGAGCTTGAGGGCCAGACGGTCGCCGCCCGCCCGCCCGTCGCCGCCGATGATCGCGGCCTGGAGATCCACCTGCGCGCGGCGGTCGGCGATCCGGGCACGGCCATCGACGAATCCGACCCGCCGTTCGCCCGTGACCGGGGCCTCGACGACGAGCTGGTCGATCTTGAGCCGGCCGATATCGATGTCGAGGTCGGGAAGGAGCGGGGCGTCGCTCGGCGGGCTGGCGCGAAATTCGGGCAGCCGCGCGAGGGTCGCGGTGCGCGCGGTCAGGCTACGGATGTCGACATGGTTGTCGAGGTAATCGAACGGGCGCCAGTCGAGCTTCACTTCGGGCGAGCGGAAGAAGACGCCCTTGGGATCGGCGAGCGTGAAATCGTGGAGCGTCAACGCGCCGTAGAGCGACCCGTCGATCCGTCCGACGCCGATCTTCATGCCATTGGCGAATTCGAGGCCCGCGATCTTGTTTGCGACGAAGCGGCGACCGGGGTCGCTGTTGATTCCGAAGAAGAGGGCGGCGGCGAGCAGCAGGACGAGCACCAGCAAGCCGGCCAGCCACTTGGCAATCCGCGCCGGCCAGTTCGTGCGGCGGTGGACGACGACGATGTCGTCCCCGCGCTCTGGGGTGGCGTCCGGGTCGGCCGTCACCGCGCTCATCAGAACGGCGAATACGGGATCCGGACCGAGAACCTCATCCTCGTCGTACCGAAGACCATCGAAGGCGCCGACCGCGAGATGCTCGGCTTCGAGACGCTGACTTTCGCGCCGATCGACCGCCGCCTGATCGTCACCGAGATGCTGAGCCCGCGCGAGCGGCAGTGGGTCGACGATTATCACGCCGAGGTGGTGAAGCGGATCGCGCCGGGCCTCGCCGCGGGGGAACGGGCGTGGCTCGAGGCGGCCTGCGCGCCGCTCTAGGCGTTCGGGCGCCCTACCCGCTAGCGTCACCCCGGGCCTGACCCGGGGTCCCGCTCTTGCACCCGCTTCAAAGCCGCTGAGAAAAAGAAGCAACAAGCGCGATTTCGGGGGTGACGAAGATCGGTCGTGCCGATGTCCGCTTCCGACCCGTTGCGTACATTGTTACTTCGCCTCAGATAGTCTGATGTGTAACAAATCGTCTCTGGCGTGCTTCGCTCTCGTCATCGGTCTGGCGGTTGCTCCGACCGCAGCGAGACCTTGTCCTGATCCAGTGCGGGTGATTGTACAGAGTATTGCCGGTAAGTGCGGCCTTCCCTCTAAACAGCTTTATACCGCCCGAGGGGTGGTTCTCTTCAATCCGGCTACAGATACCCCGTTCGCAAAAGTCGAATGCGTCTTGAAAGAGATGAGCGCCAATCACCTTCAGTTCGAAAAAATTGGACTGATTGCAGCGCCTTCTCCCACGGGAAGATGATGTCCGCCTTCCATCCATAGCGGACATTTCAGCCGCCCCTTGTTGACAAACTTGCGTCGCGCGTACGAGGCAGCGGCTCAGTCCTCGGGCTTTTCCGACCTCGGCAATTCCCCCTTCGCCGGCACCGCCCCCGCCTTCCGTTTTCTGAGGTTCTCGCGCAACGCGGCGGCGAGCCTCGCTTCCTTTTCCAGCTTATTCATTCTCTTCCCTTGACACTTACGCCAGCCAACCGCCATAGGCCCGCCCGTCTCCGGACAGTGCTGCCGTAGCTCAGTGGTAGAGCGCATCCTTGGTAAGGCTGAGGTCGTGAGTTCAATCCTCACCGGCAGCACCATTTTCCCCGACCTAATCGCTGGACCTCCGCCTCTCGGCGGCTAGAGGACGGCGATGCGCTTCTTTTCCGACAATGCCGCCGCCGTTCACCCCGCGGTCTTCGAGGCGATGGCCAGGGCCGACCGGCTCGACACCGCCTATGACGGCGACGCCTGGAGCCAGAAGCTCGACGCGGCCTTCTCGACTGTCTTCGAGCGCGAGGTCACCGCGCTGTGGGTCACCACCGGGACCGCGGCCAACTGCCTCGCGCTCGCCGGCATGGTGCCTTCCTACGGCGGAATCCTCTGCCACCGCGAGGCGCACATCCAGGTCGACGAGGCCGGCGCGCCCGAATTCTTCTCGGGCGGGGCGAAGCTGCTGCTGGTCGATGGCCCAGGCGCCAAGCTGACCCCAACCGCCCTCGAGGACGTCCGCGGCCGGATTCGCGCCGACGTCCACCAGGTCCAGGCCAATGCGCTGTCGATCACCAACGCCACCGAATATGGCCTGACCTATTCCGCCGCCGAAACCGCGGCGCTCGGCGAGTGGGCGAAGAGCCACGGCCTGGGGTTCCACTTCGACGGCGCCCGCTTCGCCAATGCCGTCGCCTCGACCGGCGCCTCGCCCGCCGAACTGACCTGGAAGGCCGGGGTCGACGCCCTCTCCTTCGGATTCGTCAAGAATGGCGGGCTGTCGGCCGAAGCGCTGATCCTGTTCGATTCGTCCCTCGCCGACGGGATCCGCCGCCGCCGCAAGCGCTCGGGCCATCTGCTGAGCAAGGGCCGCTATCTCGCCGCCCAGCTGCTCGCGATGCTCGAGGACGACATCTGGCTCGCCAATGCCCGCAATGCCAACGAGGCCGCGCGGCGGCTGGCGGCCGCGGCGGGGACACGCCTCGTCTTCCCGGTCGAGGCCAATGAGGTGTTCCTCAAGGTCACCGCGGACGAGGCCGCGCACCTCCGCGCCGCGGGCTTCGATTTCTACGACTGGGGGATCGGCGAAGCGCGGCTGGTGACGAGCTGGGACCAAGACCTCGCCGCGGTCGACCGCCTCGCGGAAGCGATTTCGGCGCTGTGAGCGCGCCGCTCGGCCGCGGCACGGTCCTTCTCTTCTTCTGCATCATCACATTGATCTGGGGATCGACCTGGATCGTCATCCGCGACCAGCTGGGCGTCGTCCCGGCGCACTGGTCGGTCGCCTACCGCTTCCTCATCGCCACCGCCGCCATGGCCGCCTACACCCGCTGGCAGGGCGCGGGCCTGCGCCTGCCGCCCGGCGCCTGGAAGGTCGCGGCACTGTTCGGCTTCTGCCAGTTCTGCGTGAACTTCAATGCGGTCTATCTGGCCGAGCACCACATCACGAGCGGCCTGGTCGCCTGCGTCTTCGCGCTGCTGCTGATCCCGAACAGCCTGCTCGCCTGGGCCTGGACGGGCCACAAGCCGAGCCGCAGCTTCATCCTCTCGGCCATTCCGGCGGTCGGCGGAATCGCCCTCCTGTTCCTCAACGAGGTGCAGAGCGCCCGCGCGCCCGTGAATGAAGCCGCGCTCGGGATCGGTCTCACCCTGCTCGGCGTGATGGGCGCCAGCGTCTCGAACGTCCTCCAGACCACCGAGCGCGCCAAGGAAGTGCCGCTGCCGACGATGCTGACCTGGGGAATGCTCTACGGCGCGCTGTTCGACTGCCTGTTCGCACTTATCGTCAGCGGCCCGCCGGTCGTCGACCCGCGCCCCGGCTACTGGCTCGGCCTCGCCTATCTGGCGCTCTTCGCCTCGGCGCTCGCCTTCAGCCTCTACATGCCGATCATCCGCACCATCGGCCCCGGCCGCGCGGCCTATTCGAGCGTCATCGTGCCGATCATCGCCATGGCGCTCTCGACCATCTTCGAAGGCTATCGCTGGACCGCGCTCGCGGCTGGCGGCGCGGTGCTGGCGATGGCCGGCATGGTCTGGGCGCTGACCAGCCGGCGCGACCCCGAGCCAGTCCCGCTTGCCGACTAATTGGCCACAGTCAGGAGCTCGGGCTTCGCCATCGCCCGTTTGGCCGGCGGCAGCTCGGCAAGGTGCCGCGCCTTCCACTCCATCGCCCGGTGCGCGCGATTGTAGCCCGAGGGATGGTCGAAGAAGATCATCTCCTCGAGCGCGCTCGGCTCGAGCTTGCGATATTCGCTGAGCCGCATCGCGACATGGGCGAAGCCATCAGGCTCGCGCGCCGCGTCGAGGCCGAATGCGTCGGCCTCGTTCTCGTTGTGGCGGATGATCGAATTGGTGAATGGCGTCGCGACCAGCATCGCGAGCGCGGTCAGCAGCACCAGCGCCGGCATCGAGGCGGGATCGGCGACATCGCGCACGCCCCACCGGCCGCCGTAGCGAAGCAGCAGCCGCGGGGTCGCCCACCAGAGGAACAGGAACACCGCCAGCACCACCACGGTGAATGCGAGCAGCATCTTGATCACGTGGTTCAGCACATAATGGCCAAGCTCGTGGCCCATCACCGCCTTCACTTCCTCGGGGCTGGTGCGGTTGAGGAGATTGTCGTTGAGGCTGATCCGGACCGTCGGCCCGAGCCCACTGACGTTGGCCGAGATGCGGTTGGTCTGGCGCGAGGCGTCGACCACATAGACATTGTCCGCGGGCACCTTGTTGGCGCGGGCCATGGCGAGAATCTGCTGGCGCACCGGCCCCTCGGCCATCGGCGTGTAGCTGTTGAACATCGGCGCGATGAACACCGGCGCCAGCAGCGCACCGAAGGTCATGAAGCTGACGACGACCCCCGTCCCCCACAGCCACCAGGTCCGCGGCGCGCGGCGGATGACACCATAGATGGCGGCCGCAACCAAGGGGCCGATGATCAGCGACACCAGCAGCGACTTGCCCTGGTCGCCGAGGAAGCCGCCCAGCGTCTGTGTCGACATCCCATATTGATGCTCGCGGAAGTAATCGCCGTAGATCACCCACGGCATGACCATCAGCCCGGTCACCAGAATGTAGGGCAGCGCATAGAGGATGGTGCGCAGCCACGGCCGCTTTGTCCGGCGGCTCGCGGCCCGGCTCCAGCGCGACGACCAGCCGAGGTGCAGCACCAGCCCGTTGATGAGGACGCTGATCAGCGTCCCCCACATCAGCATCCAGTAGCCGCCCTCGAAATAGGCGTCCGAACGCGCGCGGACGGGTCCGGAAACGGTGTCGAGATAGGCGCGCGTCGCCGTGTCGACGTCGAAGGCCCCGGCCGTGGCGGCAAGCAGCAGGTTGAGCGTCATGATATTCCCCCTGGCTGCGTTTCCTAATTGCCTCGACGTCGCCGCGCCACTCCCCTTCGACGGATGGCCGGACGGCAGGTTGTCGAGGCCATTTCCCGCGCCTAAGCCCCACCCCATGCTCGATATCCGTGATGCGTTAGAGACGCCCGCCGCCCCCGCTCCCGTCCGCCGCGAGGATTACCGGGCGCCCGACTGGCTGATCCCGCAGGTCGAGCTCGACTTCGCCCTCGATCCCGCCCGGACGATCGTCCGCGCCCGCCTGCATGTCGTCCGCAATGGCGAGCACGACCGCCCGCTCCGCCTCGACGGCGAGGCGCTCGAGACCCTCTCGGCCAGCCTCGACGGCCAGCCGATCGAGGTCCGCATCGAGGCCGAGCAGCTCGTCGTGCCGATCGCCGCCGCGAGTGCCGTGCTCGAGACCGAGGTCGCGATCCTCCCCGACCAGAACAGCCAGCTCATGGGCCTCTACGCCTCGGGCGGGATCCTCTGCACCCAGTGCGAGAGCGAGGGCTTCCGCCGGATCACCTGGTTCGCCGACCGGCCCGACGTGCTCAGCACCTATCGCGTCCGCCTTTCGGCCGACCGGGCGCGCTTCCCGATCCTGCTCGCCAACGGCAATCCGGTCGAGCGCGGCGAGGGCGAGGGCGGAACCCACTGGGCATTGTGGGAAGACCCCTTCCCCAAGCCCTCCTATTTGTTCGCGATCGTCGCCGGCGACCTTGCCTGCAACGCCGACACCTTCACCACCGCGTCGGGCCGCAAGGTCGACCTCGGCATCTGGGTGCGCGAGCCCGACCTCCCCAAGACCGCGCATGCGATGCAGGCGCTCAAGGATTCGATGGCCTGGGACGAGCGCGCCTACGGCCGCGAATATGACCTCGACCGGTTCAACATCGTCGCTGTCTCCGACTTCAACTTCGGCGCGATGGAGAACAAGGGCCTCAACATCTTCAACACGCGCTACGTGCTGGCCGATGCCGAGACGGCGACCGACGCGGACATCGACGCCGTCGCCGCGGTCGTCGCGCACGAATATTTCCACAACTGGTCGGGCAACCGGGTCACCTGCCGCGACTGGTTCCAGCTCAGCCTCAAGGAAGGCCTCACCGTCTTCCGCGACCAGAGCTTCAGCGAGGCGATGGGCTCGGAAGCCGTTCAGCGGATCGACCAGGTCCGCATGCTCCGCGCCGCCCAATTCCCCGAGGACGCCGGCCCGCTCGCCCATCCGGTGCGGCCCGACAGCTATCTCGAGATCGCCAATTTCTACACCGCGACCGTCTACAACAAGGGCGCCGAGGTGATCCGGATGATGCGGACGCTCCTCGGGCCCGAGCGCTATCGCAAGGGCACCGACCTCTATTTCGAGCGCCACGACGGTCAGGCGGTGACCTGCGAGGATTTCGTCCGCGCGATGGAGGATGCGAGCGGCATCGACCTTGGCCAGTTCCGCTTCTGGTACAGCCAGGCCGGCACCCCGCGGGTCGAGGCGCGCCTCGTCCAGGAAAACGGCCGCGCCGCGCTCCATCTGCGCCAGAGCGTCCCCGCCACCTCCGGCCAGCCGCTCAAGCAGCCGATGGTCATCCCTCTCAAGGTCGCGCTGATCGGCGCCGACAGCGGCCGCGAGATCGCGAAAGAGCGGCTCGTCGTGATGCGCGAGGCGACCCACGTCGAGCCTTTCGCCGACGTCACCGAGCCTGCGCTCCTTTCGATCAACCGGCACTTCTCCGCGCCCATCGTGGTCACGGCCGAGCGCAAGCCCGGCGAGATCGAGGCGCTGGCCGAGACCGACACCGATCCCTTCGCCCGCTACGAGGCCGGGCAGGAACTGATGACGCGCGACCTCATGGCCGCGATATTCGGCCAGCCGCTGCGCACCGATGCGGTCGTCACCGCCGTCGGTGCGACGCTCCGCAGCCAGGCGCTCGACCCTGCTTTCAAGGCCGACGCCATCGCGCTCCCGGCCGAGAGCCTGCTGATCGAGCATCTCGACGCCGCCGATCCCGGCAAGGTCCACGACGTGCGCGAAGCGATGCGCCGCGCGATCGGGACCGAACTCGCCGACGATCTGTCGCGCGCGCACATGGCCGCGAGCCGCGCCGATCCCGCCAGCCTCGCAGGCGCCGACAAGGGCCTGCGCCGCCTGCGCAGCGCCACCCTCGCCCTCCTCGCCGCGGGCAATGCCGAGCTCGGCCGGAGCCTGGCGTCGCGCCAGTACGATGCCGCGAAGACCATGACCGAGCGGCAGTCGGCGCTGATGGTGCTGGCGACGCTCGGCGGCGGAGAGGCCGAGAAGGCGCTGGACGACTTCTACCGCCGGTTCGAGAACGACCCGCTGGTGATCGACAAGTGGTTCGCGGTGCAAGCCTCGGTGCCGGGCGACGCGACCCTCGACACCGTCGAACGGCTGATGGCGCATCCCGCCTTCACGCTCGCCAACCCCAATCGCCTGCGCGCGGTCGCGGGGAGTTTTGCGGGCACGCCCTCGGCCTTCCACCGCCCCGACGGGCGCGGCTATGACTGGCTGGCCGAGGTGATCGTCGCCGCGGACAAGCTCAACCCGCAGACCGCCGCCCGCTTCGTCGCGCCCTTGGGCCGCTGGCGCCGGATCGAGCCGGTTCGCGCCGCCATGATGCGTGCCGCGTTGGAGCGCATCCTGCGCGAGCCGGGGCTCAGCAAGGACGTGCTCGAGCTCGCGGGCAAGAGCCTGGGATGAGTTCTGCGTCGTCCCGGTTCGCGCCGGGACGACAGGCCGTGCTCTAGTTGCCGATCCAGCGCGCGACCTGGGCCGCGACGTTGTTCGCCGCCTGGTTCATCGCCGGGCCGACACTTGCCGCGGTGCCGTCCGCCGGCACGCTCGCGGTGAAGCGCTGGGCCTGCACCGTGGCGCCACGCGTCGCGGTCGCGTCATAGGTCACGATCACCTGGCCGGTCGCCATGTCGTAGCCGAACCGCTCGAGCACGCCGGTGACCCGGGTCCCCGGATCGATCCCCGCCTGGCGCGGGTCGATGACGATGCGGTTGGTGGTGCGCTTCACCGTTTCGCTCAGCAATTGCTGGAACAGCCGGTCGGGCGTCTCGAGATACTGGAGGTCCTTGACGTAGGTGACCCGGCCCGGCGCCTCGAGCACGGGGACGCGCACCTGCCGAATTTCCTTCGCCGCCACCGGCAGCTCGATGCTGACCGCATCGCTCGCCGCCCCGGTCCGGGCGATCGCCGTGTCGGCCGCCGCGGGGGTGAGGGTCAGGAGCGTGGTCGGGACCTTGCCGCCGCCGAAGCAGCCAGACAGCGCGAGGGCGGCCACGGGAGCGAGGAGGGACAAGCGCATCAGCGGGACTTTCCGGGTTTATGATCGGGGAGCTTGGGCGCGCCGAGCACGCCCGTGACGCCGCCCTGTTCGAGCCTGCTCGACACGCCGTCGAGGCTGGTCGTCAGGTCGCGCAGGTCGCGCACGAGGCGGTTGACCTCGGGCAGCGTCGACTTGGAGAAATTCTGCACGCCGGGCTGTGCGTCGGCGACCAGCGAATCAATCCGGGCCGAGGTCTGCTGGAGCGCCTGGAGCGTCTTGCGGAGATCCGCCGCGGCCGGCTGGACGTCGCGCTGGACCACCACGTTGCTGCTGTTGGCGAGCTTGGCGACCTCGTCGGCGGCACGGCCGGCATTGCGGGCGGCGACCCGCGCCTCGGCCAGCGTCTGCGCCATCTCGGGCGCCCGCTCGGCCAGCACGGCGCTGGTCTTGTCGATATTCTCGAGAATGTCCGAGATCGCATTCTGGTTACGGTCACTGAGCAGCTCGGTCAGCCGCTCGGTCAGCCGCTGGATGCGCTCGAGCAGTTCCGGCGCCGAATTGAGCAGCGCACCGAGGCCACCCGCCGAGCTCGGGATCACCGGGCAGCCCTGCGGCCCCAGCTGGGTCAGCGGCTTGGCGCCCTTGACCGCGCCGTCGAGCTGGATCTCGCTGACGCCGGTGAAGCCGACGCCCTTGATCTGCGCATTGGTGCCCTGGAGCACGGGGGTGGTCTGGTCGACCTCGATCCGCACCCAGACGAACTCCGGCCGGTCCGGCAGCAGCGAGATCTTGGTGATCTGGCCCACCGGCACGCCCGAGAAACTGACGTTGGTGCCGCGATTGAGCCCGCCGACACCTTGGCTGAAATAGATGTCGTAGCATTGCCGCTTGTCGGTCTTCAGCCCCGCGATCCACACCGCGAAGAACAGGAGGCCGACCAGCAGGGCCAGGACGACGGTGCCGACGAGCACCTGGTTCGATCGAGTTTCCATGCGCCTCTGCTAAGCCGCCGCCGCGGCGCGGCCGCGGGGTCCGTTGAAATATTCCTGGATCCAGGGATGGTCGAGTTTGAGCAAGCGGTCGATCGTGTCCACCGCGATCACCTTGCCGTCCGCCAGCACCGCGACCCGGTCGCAGATAGCGTACAAGCTGTCGAGATCGTGGGTGATCAGGAAGACCGTGAGGTCGAGCCGTTTCTGCAGGCTCCGGATCAGTTGGTCGAAGGCCTGCGCGCCGATCGGGTCGAGGCCCGCGGTCGGCTCGTCGAGGAACAGCAGTTCCGGATCGAGCGCCAGCGCCCGGGCCAGCCCCGCGCGCTTCCGCATGCCGCCCGACAATTCGCTCGGATATTTGCTGCCAGCATTGTCGGGCAGCCCCGACATGGCGATCTTGAAGCCCGCGATCTCGTCGAGGAGCTCGCCCTTGATGAAGGGGAAATATTCGCGGATCGGGACTTGCACGTTCTCGGCCACGGTCAGGGTCGAGAAGAGCGCGCCGTTCTGGAACAAGATGCCCCAGCGGCGACGGATGTTCTTGGCCTCGTCCTCGGGGCGGTCGACCATGTTCTCGCCGAGCACCTCGACTTCACCCGCGGTCGGCCGCTGGAGCCCGATGATCGAGCGCATCAGCACCGACTTGCCGGTGCCCGAGCCGCCGACCACGCCGATGATCTCGCCCCGGCGCACGTCGAGATCGAGGTTCTGGTGGACGAACTGGTCGCCGAACTTGTTCTCGAGCCCGCGCACGCGGATGATCGGCTCCTCGCCGTCGGGCAGGATCGGGCTGGAATGCTCGGGGGCGACGAACTCGGCCATTAGAGCCACCCGATCGAGCTGAAGAACACCGCGAACACCGCGTCGAGGACGATCACGAGGAAGATCGACTGAACCACCGCCGACGTGGTCTTCAACCCGACCTGTTCGCTGTCGTTGGCGACCAGCATTCCCTGGAAGCAGCCCGCGAGGGCGATGATGAAGCCGAACACCGGTGCCTTGATGAGGCCGACCCAAAGGTCGCTCGCCGGCACCACCTCAGCCATGCGCTGGGTGTAGGTGAGCGGCGGAATTCCGAGGCCCACCCAGCAGAAGATGCCGCCGCCGATGATCGCGGTCAGCATCGCCCAGAAGGCGAGGAGCGGCATGGTGATGATCGCCGCGAACACACGCGGGACGACCAGCGCCTCCACCGGCGAAACGCCGATGGTCCGCATCGCGTCCACTTCCTCGGTGATCTTCATCGTCCCGATCTGCGCCGCAAAGGCCGAGCCCGATCGGCCCGCGACCATGATCGCGGTCATCAGCGGCCCCAGTTCGCGCACGGTGATCCGGCCGATGAGGTTGATCGTATAGACCTCGGCCCCGAACTGCTGGAGCTGGACCGCGCCCTGCTGGCCGATGACGATGCCGATGAGGAAGCTCATCAGCCCGATGATCGCGAGGGCGCGGACGCCGACCACGTCGAACTGCTGGACCACCGCATTGTAGCGGAAGCGCTTGGGATGGGTGATGACCGACGCAAAGCCCATCAGCGTCGCGCCGAAGAAGCCGACCAGTCCGGCGAGCGTCCGGCCGAAGGATATGGTCGCGATCCCGATCTCGGCCACCGCGCCGGTCTTCTTGGGCGGCTTCACCTCGACGGCTCGATCGGCGTCGGCGACCTGGTCGAGCAGTTTCTGCGTGTCGCTCGACACGCCGGTCAGCTGCGCCTGCCGGTCGCGCATCGTGCGATGCACCAGCCAGGCGCCGACCGTGTCCATCCGCTCGACGCGGCTGAGGTCGATGGTCAGGGGATCGGGAGTCGCATCGATCTCGCGCTGGGTCGAACCCGCACGACCGATCGTCAACGCGCCACTGGGCGCGAAGACGTTGCTATTTCCCTCGTTTACCGCCGCGGAAGCCATTAGTTTCGCGACATGCCCGCAAAGCCTGTCAACGGCAAGCTCCTGCCCCTTCCGGTGTTTGGTCTTGCTATTGCCAAGCTTTGCCGCTTTTCGCCCTTAGCATATGGCTGAGACGTCCGCCGACCCCATCCAGTTCCTCAGCCTCGGCGATCCGCCGGTGCGCCTGTTCGGCCGCACGGCGCGCGCCCGGGCCGAGCAGGTCGCCGCCAAGGCCGGCCTCGCGGTCGGTGACGCGGAGGATGTCGGGCGTCCGCGCATCGTCGCCGACATGGGGTTTGCCTGGGACCCTGCCTGGCTGCGCGAGCTCAAGGGCCGGCCCGGAAGCGCGCTCCTCCTCGACGGCCTGCCCGTCCTCTATCACCTGCCCCCGGGCACGCCGGCGAGCGAGGCCGACCCGCTCGCCCTCGATCCGATCGACGCGCGCACGGCTTCGCTGAGCTATTTCGAACTGCGCAAGCGCGAGCGACCGTTCGTCATGCCGCTCGATCCCGCCGATCCGCTTCCGGTCGAGCGCGCGCTCTACGACGCCTCGTACAAGGGCGTGACCGACCTCCTCACCCTTTATCTGTGGCGCCGGCCGGCCTTCTGGCTGACCCGCTGGGCCGCGCAGGCCGGGCTCAGCCCCAACATGGTGACGCTGGTCGGCTTCGTCCTGTGCGTCGCCGCCTTTTGGCAGTTCTGGCTCGGCCATTACTGGACCGGCACCGCCCTGGGCTTCATCTTCATGGTGCTCGACACGGTCGACGGGAAGCTCGCGCGGACCACCGGCCAGTCGAGCGGCTGGGGCAACGTCTTCGACCATGGCATCGACCTCATCCACCCGCCCTTCTGGTGGTGGGCCTGGCTCCACGGCCTCGGCGCCGCCGGCCACCAGCTCGAGGAAGTCTACAAGGGCGGGCTGCTCACCGTGATCGTCGGCACCTATGTCGCCGGGCGAATCATCGAGGGCCTGTTCGAGTGGCGCTTCGGGATGCACATCCACGTCTGGAAGCGGATCGACAGCCAGTTCCGGCTGATCACCGCCCGGCGCAATCCCAACATGGTGATCCTCGTCGCCTGCCTGTGCCTCGGCCGGCCCGACCTCGGGATCGAGCTCGTCGCCTTGTGGTCGATCCTCAGCCTCATCTTCCACGCCGTCCGCCTCGCGCAGGCCGAGGGCGTCGTCTTCCGCGGGGGCAGGATCGTCAGCTGGCTCGACGCCGAATGAGCGGCGGCTGGACCGCCGTATTGCTGGCCGGCACCCGGCCCGGCGGCGACCCCCTCGCCCGAAGCCTCGGCACGGACTTGAAGCCCCTGCTCCCGCTGCTCGGCGAGCCGATGATTCTTCGCCCCCTGCGCACCCTTCTCGCCAGCCCCGAGGTCGCCGCCGTCCGCGTCCTCACCCAACAGGTCGAGCCGATCGCCGCCCCCCTTCCCGTGGACGGGCGGGTCACCGTCGAGCCCTCCGCCGGCACCATCGCCGAGACCATCCTTCGCCTCCTCGACGACCCCGCGACGCATTATCCCCTGCTCGTCACCACCGCCGACCACGCGCTCCTCACCCCCGTGATGATCGCCGAGTTCACCGCCGCCGCCGCCCGGAGCGACATCGCCATCGGCCTCGTCAGCCGGACCGCCATGCGGAAGCGCTTCCCCGACGCCCAGCGCACCTGGATCCCGGTCGGCGGCGAAGCCTATAGCGGCGCCAATCTCTTCGCCCTGACCTCGCCCGCCGCCCGCGCCGGGGTGATGCGCTGGCGGGCGATCGAGCAGGACCGCAAGAAGGGCTGGCGCGTCCTCCTCCAGTTCGGGCTCCCGCTCTTCCTCGGTTCGGTGCTACGGCTGCGCGACCTCCCCCGCACCGCCGCCGCGCTCGGCCGCAAGCTCGGCCTCCGCCTCGAAGCGATCGTCCTTTCCGACCCCCTTGCCGCGATCGACGTCGACAAGCCCGCCGACCACGCCCTCGTCACCGCCATCCTCGAAGGCCGCGCCTGATGGACCTTGCGATCTACGACATGGACCGGACGGTGACCCGCCGCGCGACCTTCACCCCCTTCCTCCTCCATTGCGCGCTGCGCCGGGCGCCGTGGCGGCTCGTCTTCCTCCCGCTCGTGATCCTCTCGATGCTGGCCTATCTCGCCAAGGTCATCGACCGCGCCGAGCTGAAGGAGATCAACCACGCGCTCCTCCTCGGCCGAAGCACCCGGCCGGCCGAGCTCCTCCCGCTCGTCGCCGGGTTCGCCGACCGCCAGGCCGCGACCAACATCCGCCCCGGGGCGCGCGCCGCCATCGCCCGCGACAGGGCGCAAGGCCGCCGAATCGTCATGGCCACCGCCAGTTATCGCTTCTACGCCGCCGCCATCGCCGAGCGCCTCGGCTTCGACGACGTCATCGGCACCAATACGATCCTCGGGCTCGACGACAGCGTGCTCTGCCGCATCGACGGCGAGAATTGCTATGCCGAGGCGAAGCTCCGGATGATCGCCGACTGGGTCGAGAAATCGGGCCTCACTGGCCGCCACGGCCACGTCCGCTTCTATTCGGATCATGTCAGCGACGCGCCCGCCTTCGAATGGTCCGACGAGCCGGTCGCGGTAAACCCTCACGCCAAGCTCGCCGCCCTCGCCAGGGAGCGCGGCTGGCAAATCGAGGACTGGGGTTGAGCGGCTAGAGCCGTTCCCGCATCGTCGTCAGCAGGTCCTTCAGGAGCAGGTTGCTGCGCCGGAGCTCGCGCCGCGAATGCATCATCTCGAGCGCCAGCACCGCCGAGCCGCCGACCACGAGGAAGATGCCGGACAGGGCGAGGCTCTGGAACAGGGACATGGCTCCTGCCTAGGCAAAGCTCCCTACCAGTGTCTTAAGCGAAGGCACCATGACGGGACTTCGATCTGAAGCTATGACCTGACGCAACTGTCGCTAAATTCACTTTGGACCCGAAACGATCTCTCGAGGATTAAGGACTGAAGCCAGTGTCACTGAAATGGCACCGTTGGCTGTGTGGGATTTGGTCTCGGCTCAGGCCGCCGGCATCGGTGGCGGGAGAAGGTGAAGCTGCCTAATGGATCCGACATGGTCTCGATCGAGCAACTGACCCCGAGGCAGCGCGACTGTCTGCGCGGTGTTGCCGATTACAAATCCTACAAGCAGATCGCGCGCGACCTCGGCATCTCCGACAGCATGGTCGAGAAGCACCTGCGCATCGCCCGAGAGAAGCTCGGCGTCGGCAGCACCGCCGAGGCTGCCCGTGTCTTCCTCGCCGCCGAAGGTGAGGCTCCGCCTCAGGTCGGATTAATCAACCTGCACAACCTCGAGCCTAGTCCCGACAAGGTGTTCACTCACGACGAGCTTGCTGGTCACGAGTACACGGAAACCGGGGCCGCCGACCTCGATCCGCCATTGTCGCCACTCCAGACGCTGTCGATGATCGGCCGCGTCGCGCTGGGATCGATCGTCGCCCTGACGTTGCTGATCGCCTGCGCCGAAGGGTTGAAGATGGTGCTGATCTGAAGCGACGGCTCCACAGCGGGAGTCGAAGAGAAATGTTGAATCAGCGTCTGGCAGCTGCCCAGAAAGTCGCCCAGGAACTCATGCCCATGGAAGCCTCGATCGAGGAAGCGCTGATGCGCGGCTCGCGCCTGGCGCTGGCGATCCTCGAGGGTCGTCAGTTGGCCAAGCTGCCGATCACCGCCGGCCAGGAGAGCCTCAAGGCCCTCGCCAGCACGCAGGCGGCGCTGCTCGAAGCGCGTTCGACCATTGCCGAGGCGCATGCCTTGCTCAACGACGAGAAAACCCGGATCGGTCTCGGCGCCCGCTCGATGGGCGACTGGGGCGAATGCCCGCCGGCCAGCGGCAGCGCGGAGACGGCGCCAAGCCCGAAGCCTGCGCTGACCGTGGTCGCGTAAGGGCATTCGAACAGGGGGAGGGGAAGCAGTCTTGTATACGTCAATCGCCTATGCGGGGCTGCTTCTTCTCACCCTCTCCTTTGCCCTCGCCAAGGGCACGCGAAGCGAGCGGACCACTGGGATCGTCCTTCTCTTGGGCAATCTCGCGACGATCGCGGTCATGGTGGTCAACCCGGGCGACTTCGTCTCGGTCTCGACCGCCTATCTCGCGGTCGACGTCCTCGCGACGATCGTCCTGACGATCCTCGCCGTCCGCCGGCCGTCGTGGATGAGCATCCTCGTCGCGGCCTTCCAGTTGAACGGAAGCCTCGGCCACCTGGTCAAGCTGCTGGCGCCCGAGACGATCAGCCTGAGCTATGCCGTGCTCCTCCGGATCTGGGGCTGGCCGATGATCCTCGCCCTTCTCGCCGCCCGCTTCTGGCCGACCCTGTGCGAGGTCATCCGGCAATCGGACCTCCACAGCGTCCCGCGGCCGTTCCGCCCGGCCTTGCTGGCCTCGTCGAGGGTCGTGCCCGCCTCCGGCGACGGCCTCGCCGCCCGCCGCGGCGAGCGCGTCGCCAACGACCGCGATCTTCCCCCATCATCCTCGGCCCCGCCGCCGATCGTGCAAGAAAGTCAGTGATATGGGCCAAGCGTTGACCCGTGCCGAAGCCGAAATCCTCGCCGCCAGCCAGACCAAGGACATCGCCCCGCCGCTCGTGATTGGCGACGCTGCGCCGGCGGCCGAGCGACTCGATGGTAACGAGTTCCGGATGATCGTGGGACAGCTTCAGGGCCTGCTGGCACCGAGGAAGCGACTTAACCCCGGCAACAGGGCCGATCCGCACGCCAGGGCGGAGCGCGAATGGCGCAAGCGCGAGCAGCGCAGCACGCTGTTCGGCGCCGATCTTTTTGCCGATCCGGCCTGGGACCTGCTGCTGATCCTGTTCGCCTTCGCCGACCGCGCGAACTCGCTCAAGGTCCGCCAGCTCCAGGAAATGGCCAAGGTCCCGCTGACGACCGCCATCCGCTGGCTCGCGGTGCTCGACCATCGCGGCCTCGTGTGGCGCGAGACCGATACCAACGACCGACGTGTCACCAATGTGGGGCTGACCCAAAAAGGCACGGAGCGGATGCTGGCCTATTTCGCCGAGTGATGAGCTTCTGCTAGCAAGCCCCTGAAACGGGGTTTGAATTGATGATGACGACGTCTGCCGAAGTCAGCGCCGCTCAGAGCGCTGTGTATCACTTGCGTGCCGCCTTGAAGCTGCTCGACACGACACCCGAGATGGCCGCCGCCGCGGCGCGCCTCGCCTCGCTCGTCGACGAGGTCGAGGAGTGCGTGTCGAACCGGATCCTCGGCACCGGCCCGACCGAGGGCTGAAGTCGCGCCGAGCAGGATTCGACGCAGATCCGTTAATGCGACGGGGGCCGCGAAATGACGCGCGCCCCCTGCACCCTCGGAGCTTTGTAACTCTCAGACCGCGTCGAGCGCGTGGGCGAAGTCGGCGATAAGGTCGTCGGCATTCTCGACCCCGATGCTGATCCGGACGAGATTGTCGGTGATCCCCAGTGCCTGCTTGCGCTCGTCGGGAACGCTGAGATGGGTCATCGCCGCCGGGGCGCTGGCCAGCGTCTCGGTCCCGCCGAGGCTCACCGCAAGGTGCGCGATGGTCAGGTTGTCGAGGAAAGCGAAGGCCTCCTTCTCGCCGCCCTTCAGATAGAGCGAGAAGGTCGAACCCGCGCCAGTGCAGTGACGCTTGTAGATGTCGGCCTGGCGGCTGCCTTCCTCGAGGAAGCCGAGGTAGCCGACGCTCTCGACCTTGGGATGGTCCTTGAGGAACGCGCAGACCTTGGCCGCATTCTCGCCCGCGCGGCTCATCCGGAGTTCCAGCGTCTCGAGGCTCCGGAGCAGCATCCAGGCGGTGTTGGGATCGCAGATGGTCCCGATCGTGTTGCGCATCATCCGGATGGGGTCGAGGAACTTCTTGGCGCCGACCAGCCCGCCCGCGACGAGGTCGCTGTGACCACCGGCATATTTGGTGAGGGAGTAGACGGTGACGTCGGCGCCCTGCGCCAGCGGCTTGGCCCAGAGCGGCCCAAGGAAGGTGTTGTCGATCGCGATCGGCGGCACGTCGCCGCCGGCGAAGGCGGCGTCACGCGCGGCGCGGACCGCCTCGACGTCGACCAGCGCGTTGGTCGGGTTGGCGGGGCTCTCGAGATAGATGAGGCTCAGGCGACCCTTGGCCTTGGCGGCCTCGATGACCTTGGCGATTTCGTCCTGCGTGGCGCCCGCCGGGAAGTCGAGCCAGGTGATCCCGAACTGGCCGAGGATCTTGGCGATCAGCGTCTCGGTCGCGGCGTAGAGCGGACCCGAATGGACGATGACGTCGCCCGGCCGGGCATAGGTGAGGAGCAAGGTGGCGATGGCCGACATGCCGCTCGAGAAGGCAAGCGCTTCCTCGGCTTCTTCCCACAGCTTGAGGCGGGCTTCGAGGATCTCCTGGTTGGGCCCGTTGAAGCGCGAATAGACGAGGCCCTCGGCCCCGCCCGGACGCTTGCCGGTGATGCCCTCGAAGAAGCGCTTGCCGTGGGCGGCGGTCTCGAAGACGAAAGTCGAGGTGAGGAAGATCGGCGGCTTGAGGCTGCCCTCGGATAGGGTCGGGTCGAAGCCGTAACCCATCATCAGGCTTTCGGGGCTGAGCTGATGGTTGCCGATCGCGGTCGGGCTCTTCTTGGGGCGGCGCGAAGCGGGGACACCGCTCATCTGGGCTTCGTTTTCCATGGCCGCCCCCTAGCGTAAGCGGGGCGGCAAAGGCCAGCGCAATGGCGCTCAGGCCTGGCGGCGGCGTCCGGCCAGCAGCCCTGCGGCAAAGCCGAGCGCGACCCCCGCGACCCCGCCGGCGGCAAGCGCGCTTCGCTTCCAGAAGCGCTCCTCGGCGCTTGCCGGCGGAGCGACCGGCGCGGCGCGCGGCGGCTTCATCCGGCCGCCTTCCTCGACAGGGATGCTGTGGATCGTCCGGCTGATCGCCTTGATCCGTTCGCGCTTGGCGGCGGCCGAGTCGGCTTGGGTGTCGCTCATCTGTGCCACGCTAGGTGGCGCAGATTGCAGCCCGGTTAAAGCGCCTTCCTCAGAACGGCAGGGCGAAGCGCACCGCCGCGCCCGCGTCCGGCGCCGCCGCGGCGACGTGACCCGGCTGCCGGCGGACGAACAGGTTGCCGCCGATCCATCCGGTCCGAAGCAACCGCCGCTGGTAGCCGAGCTCGGCGTCGAGTTCGCGGCCCTTGGGCACGAGGCTCGAGCGGACGATGCTGTAGCCGGGGGTCATGGTCGCATAGTCGAACGAGGTCGGCAGGCTCATCGCGAAGCCGCCCCCGTCGATCCGCAGCGGCTGGGTGAAGCGCAGGCCGAAGCGGTCGCCTTCGCTCAGGAGGTTCGAGCGAGCGAGATCGAGGCCATAAGCGCCGGTGGTGAAGCTGCCGCCCGCGAAATGGGTCCAGCCGCGCCGCGCGGTGACGCCCGCCGTCCAGTCGTTGCCGAGCTCGCGCCGAGCCTCGACGTCGAGGAAGGTGGTCGCCGCCCCGCCGCCGCCAAGTAGGTCGGTCATGCGCCCGCCGAGCAGGCTCTGCTTCTCGTCGAGCCGGCCGATCCCCGCCGACAGCCAGGTCTTGCCGAAGTTGCGGTCGACCGAGATGTTGGTCCAGCGATAGGGCGACCCGAAGGCACTGGTGCGCCGCTCGCTGTACACTTCGCCGGTCTCGCCCGACATCGTGACGGCAACGGGCCCGAGATTGTGGCGGACCGCGAGCGCGGCGCCGCGCCGGGCGTCGAAGCCCGGATTGCCGGCGACGTCGCGGGCGATGAGGAAGGCGCCCGTATCGACCCCCGAGAGGCGCCGCTCCATCGCCTTGGCGCCCTCGGCGAAGCCGAGCGCGATGGCGGTGTTCTTGTCGACCCTCGCGACCGCCGAGCCCGCGACGAGCCGCGCCTTGCGCAGGTCCTCGGGGCCGATCCCCGTCCGCTCCACGAGATAGCCGACGCCCGTGCGCCGCTCGGCGACGGTCATGGCGATGTCGAGCCCGCCGGCACGCGCGCCGCCGACCCGGGCGCTGTTGTCGAGCGCGCGGTGGAGCGGCTCGGAGCGCGGCGCCGAGCGGATGGTCTTGGCAAGGTCGATCGCGAATGCGCGCGAATAGCCGTCGAGGACGATCGCGCCCATCGATTTGCCGCCCCCGCCGCCGCTGTCACCCGAGGACGGCGGCGCGTCTGACCCGCCCTCGACGATCGGGGTGCCGGTCCCGGCGACGCTGAGCGTGCCCACGGGCTGCATCGCCCGGGTGATGTTGAGGCGCCCGCGCCCGAAGACTGCGTCGGTCCCGGCGTCGCCGAGGTCGTCGGCGGTCCGGAACAGGAGGTCGATGATCTGCGAGCCGGTGAGATTGGGGAAGGCGGTGGCCATCAGCGCGACCGCGCCGCTGATGGTCGGCGCCGAGAAGCTCGTCCCCGACCAGCGCGTCGGCGTGCCGTCCTTGTTGATCGTGAGGACGCCCGACCCGAGAGCGGTCAGGTAATAAGGCGCGGAGGTCCCGGCCTTGTTGCTGAACGCGCTGAGCTGGTCGGTGGCGCCGGTGACGCCGCCGCCCTGATAGGTGCCGATCGAGCCGGCGATGATGATCTTGCCCGGGAAGGTTGCGGCCGAGACCGCGCCGAACGGGTCGGCGTTCACGCCTTCCGGCTTGTCGCCATTGTTGCCCGCCGAGATGACCAGGACCACGCCGCTGTTCACGGCCCGGCCCATGGCCGCGAGCAGCGTGCTTCCGGGCGCCTCGCCGCCGAGCGACATGTTGATGACCTTGGCGCCGGCCTGCAGCGCCGCGTCGATTCCGCGCGCGATGTTGCTGTCGGAGAAGGAGCAGCCGTCGGTGGCCGGGCAGCTGTCGGGCGTATCGGCCCGCAGGGCGAGCACGGTGGCGTCGAAGGCGAGGCCGAGCGAATTGTCGTTGTTGCGCGCCGCGGCGGCGACTCCGGCGACCGCCGTGCCGTGCCCGCTTTCGTCGGCGAGCGCGCGGCCGGCGGTGGTGACGTCGCGGCTGGCGGGGTCGATCCGGCCGGCGAATTCGCCGAGCGCCGGATTGATGCCGCTGTCGATGATCCCGATCTTGATCCCGCGGCCCGTCGCGCCCGCATTGTAGGCGGCGATCGCCCCCGCGACCGTGGCCGCGTTCGAGCGCTGATATTCGGCCGTGTTGTAATTGGTCGCCGTGGGCGTCGGGGTCGGCGTGGGAGTAGGCGTCGGAGTGGGGGTAGGCGTCGGCGTAGGCGTGGGGGTCGGAGTGGGCGTCGGAGTTGGAGACGGTGCCGGAGTCGAATTGACGCCGCCGCCCCCGCCACCGCCGCATGCCGACAGGGTCAGCATGACCGCACAGGCCGCCGAGGCCATCAACGCCTTCTTCATCTGCTCACCCTTCCGCAACCCGCTAAGAATCAATGACTTTCCTATAGCGAAATATGCTTAATATTTCCTTTCCCTTTGTTGAAGGATGGAACCGATCTAATCGGCGCGATTATGAGCCCCTTCGCCATCGCCCCGCATCACCGCGTCCGATTCGGACAGGTGAATGCCTGGATCTTCGACCTCGACAATTGCCTTTATCCGGCTTCGACCGGGCTGTTCGCGCTGATCGACGAGCGCATGGGCGCCTACATCCAGCGGCTGCTCGGCGTGGAGGCGGACGAGGCCAAGCGGATCCAGAAGCATCATTTCCACACTCATGGCACCACGCTCGCCGGGCTGACGAAGGAGCATGGGGTCGATCCCCACGACTTCCTCGAGGACGTCCATGCCATCGCGCTCGACCGGGTCGACGCCAATCCGCGCCTCGCCGAGGGCATCGGCCGCCTGCCGGGGCGAAAATTCGTCTTCACCAATGGCGACGCGCCTTATGCCCGCCGGGTCCTCGAGAAGATCGGCCTCGCCGACGCCTTCGAGCATCTCCACGACATCCACGCCGCCGAACTCAGGCCCAAGCCCGAGCGGCACGGCTACGAACTGCTGTGCAGCCGGATGGGCATCGACCCCGCCCGCGCCTGCATGGTCGAGGACATGGCGCAGAACCTCCGCCCGGCCAAGGCGCTCGGAATGACCACGGTGTGGGTGGACAATGGCTCCGAGCGCGGCAATCACGACGCCGACCCCGGCCACATCGACCTTCGGATCACCGACGTCGCGGAGTGGCTGCACGATTTGGCTGGAGACGAAGCTTGAACGCGAACAACGAACTCGAACCGATCATCGACGCGTTGTGGGAGAAGCGGGACAGCCTCGGCCCCGACGCGCCGAAGGAGGTCCGCCAGCCGGTCGACTGGGCGCTCGCCATGCTCGACGCGGGCACGGTGCGGGTCGCCGAGCCGCATGCGGATGGCTGGAAGGTCAACCAATGGCTCAAGAAGGCGGTGCTGCTGAGCTTCCGCCTCAACGCCATGGACACCATCCCCGGCGGCCCCGGCGGCGCGCCCTGGTGGGATAAGGTGCCGAGCAAGTTCGAGGGCTGGGATGCGGCGAAGTTCGGTGAGGCGGGCTTCCGCGCGGTGCCGGGCGCGATCGTCCGGCGCGGCGCCTATATCGCGCCGGGCGCGGTGCTGATGCCGAGCTTCGTCAACCTCGGCGCCTATGTCGGCGAAGGAACGATGATCGACACCTGGGCGACTGTCGGCAGCTGCGCCCAGATCGGCAAGAACGTCCACATTTCGGGCGGGACGGGCATCGGCGGCGTGCTCGAGCCGCTCCAGGCCGGGCCGGTCATCATCGAGGACGATTGCTTCATCGGCGCCCGCAGCGAGGTCGCCGAGGGCGTGGTGGTCGAGAAGGGCGCGGTCATCTCGATGGGCGTGTTCCTCGGCGCCTCGACCAAGATCGTCGACCGCGCGACCGGCGAGGTCATGTACGGCCGCGTGCCCTCTTATTCGGTGGTGGTGCCGGGCACCCTGCCGAGCGCCAACGGTGGCCCGCACCTCGCCTGCGCGGTGATCGTCAAGCGCGTCGACGAGCGCACCCGCTCCAAGACCGGCATCAACGAACTGCTGCGCGACTAAGCGGCACCGAACAGGTCATGATGCGTTCGGCCCGGGAACTTACCCCCGAGGTCGAACCCATGAAATCCGCCGTTCCTGTCGTCGCCCTGCTCCTGCTTGCCGCCTGCCAGCGGACTCCGCAGGAGCAGCAGATCCACGACATCAAGGCGCAGGCCGACGAGCGCGCCGATGCGGTTGAGCAGGCGGCCGACGGCCGCGCCGACCCGATGGACGCGCAGGCCAAGGCGCTGCGCGAGCAAGCCAAGCAGGTCGGCGGCTATGACGGAAAGAGGCTCGAGGTGCAGGCCGACGCCCTCGAGAAGGAAGCCGACCTGACCCGCGCGCAGGGCAATGACCGGGGCGACGCGATCCGCGCCGAGGCGGATGCCAAGGCCAAGGCGCTCGAGAGCCGCTAGGCCTCGAGCTCGCGTAAGGACCGTCCCCGGGTCTCGCGCCCGGCCCAGCCGAGCATGGCGGCGGAGATCGCGGTCGGAATGATCAAGGCGACTGCCGCGCCGACCAAAGTCGGGATGAACCCCGCCAGCGCCGCGACCTGCACCGCCACCCCGCCGAACTTGCTGCTCCCAGCGACCAGCCCCGTCGCCCGGCCGCGATTGCCGAGCGGGTAGTTCTCCGCCGTGTAGGGGAGCAGCACCGCGATCGTCCCGTTGGTCCCGAGAATCAGCAGCGCGATGATCGCGATGAGCAGCGGTTGCCACTGGAGGAGCGCCGCCGGAAGCAGCGCACCGACCAGTCCGACCAGGGTCAGCACGATGGTCGCGACCAGCGTCCACTTGCTGCTCAATTTGGCATAGCACCAGGCACACACGAAGATCGTCGGCAGCGCGAGCAGCGAGGAGCGCGCGAGGATGCCGCTCGCCAGCTCGGCGCTATAGCCCCGCGCCTGAAGGTCGGAGGGCAACCACAGCAGCAGCCCGAAATTGACGAAGCTCCAGCTCAGCGCGGCGATGACGAGGGCGAGGGTCAGCTTGCCGTGCTGCGCGGCGGCTTCGGCGGCATCGGCCGGAGGTGCGGCGCGCGGCGCCGGCTTCAGCCCGAAGCGCCGTTCCATCCGCGCTAGCTCCTCGGTCCGGCCCTGCTCGGCGAGGAAGCGCGGGGTTTCGGGGATGAACCGGGCGAGCGCGAGGAGGGCAAGTCCGCTCGGGAAGCCTTGCAGCCACAGGGCGCGCCAGCCGAACACGGGCTCGAGCACGTGCGCCGCCCCGCTTGCCGCGAGATAGCCGCCGACGAGTCCCGTTCCGCCGACCAGCACCAGCACCCAGCTTCGGTGCCGCGGGGGCATGACCTCGGCCAGGAGCGCGTAGACGACCGGCAGCATCCCGCCCGCCGACGCGCCCATCAGGAAGCACATGACGAGGTTCCAGCCGAACGCCGGCATCGCGCCGCAAATGGCGGTCGAGGCGAACAGGATCGAGGACAGGAGGATCGACACGCGCCGGCCGTAGATGTCGGCCAGCCAGCCCCACAGGAAGGAACCGACCGTGGTCCCCGTCAGCGCGACCAGCGGCAGCAGCGCTGCGGTGCTCTTCTCGAGACCATATTCGGTGCGAAGCCCCGGCAGGACGAAGCCCAGGGTCGCGGGCTTCATCACGTCGATGACGAGGCCGATGGTGAGGACGAACAGAGTCAGGCCATGCCAGCGATTGAGCGGCGTCGAATCGGGGGCTTCATAATCGGTGCCGGCGTGGCTGCCGTGCGGCGCGCGCTGCTTCGGAAGGGCGCCCCAGCAGGCAAGCGGCACGCCCACGCCGATCAGCACCATGCCGAGCAGCATCTGCCAGTCCATCGGCATGCCCGACAGGTGGTTCCCCATCCGGTGCGCCATGACGAGCATCGGAAGGTGGAGGAGCACCCCCGCGCTGATCGCCGCGCAGCCCAGCCAGAACCAGCCCGCGCGCTCGCCGACGATCGATGTCGAGCCCCCCATCCCGGCTATTTCGCCAGCGCGAGGATCTTCGCGGCCTCGGCCCCGGTCCAATCGAGGTCGCCCGAATAGCGCCAGATCTCCTTGCCGTCCGAGCCATAGAGGATCGTGGTCGGCAGGATCTGCACGCCGAGCGCGCTCGACACCGCCATTTCCTTGTCCTGATAGGTTTCGAGGCCGATCTTCCGCTCGTCGAGGAAGGCGGCGACGGTCGGCTGCGGCTGCATGTCCTGGCTGAGCGCGATCACCTGCGGCACGCCGCCCTTGGCGGCGAGCTTGTCGAGCGTCGGCAACTCCTTGATGCACGGTGCGCACCACGTCGCCCACAGGTTGACGAGCAGCGGCTTGCCGCCAGCGATCGCCGACAGGCTGGTCTGCTCGCCGTCGCCGTCGAGGATCGCGACGTCGGGCATCGCCTTGCCGGCCTGGCTCCTGTCGAGGCCCGGCCCGCCGGAGCTAGCCGCCGCGACCCCCTCATTGGCTTGGCTTTGGCCGGGGCTTTGCTTATCGCAGCCGCCGGTCAGCAATGCCGCGACGCACGCGGCGGCGAGAAAGAGAACACGCATGACGACGCGCTACCCGCCAAGGCGCCCGCCGCACAAGCTTGGGCTTTGGGCGAGCATGCTCGCGCTCTCGCTAGGGATCGCCGCCTGCGGGCAGGTGGGTGAGCTCAAGCCCGCGCCCGGAAGCCGGCTCCCGGTCAAGCCCAAGATGGCGGTGACCACCCCGACCCCGACCGAGCTCCTCACCCCGCCGGCAATCGCCCGGCCGGTCCGCGTGGACGAGATCCTGACCCGGTCCGAACCGCGCAAGCCCGACCGCTTCGATCTTCCCCCGCCGAGCGGCGCGCCAGCCGCGCCGGAACCAGAAGTCGATTTGGGCGCTCCCACGACCAACACGCAAAGCAATGCCCAGGAGCCCCGATGAGTTCTGACTTCATGCCCGTCCGCAAGGCCGTTTTCCCGGTGGCGGGCCTCGGCACGCGGCTCCTTCCCGCAACCAAGACCATGCCCAAGGAGATGCTGACGGTCATCGACCGACCGCTCATCCAATATGCGGTCGACGAGGCGCGCGAGGCGGGGATCGAGCAGCTGATCTTCGTGACCGGCCGCGGCAAGTCGAGCCTGGTCGACTATTTCGACATTTCGTTCGAGCTCGAAAGCACGATGCGCGCCAAGGGCAAGAGCCTCGAGGTGCTGGAACTTAGCCGCGCCGATTACGGCGAACTGATCAGCGTCCGCCAGCAGCAGCCGCTCGGCCTCGGCCATGCGGTCTGGTGCGCGCGCCATGTCGTCGGCAACGAGCCCTTTGCGGTGCTCCTCCCCGACGACCTGATGGCCGGCACGCCGGGTGCGCTCAAGCAGATGGTCGACGCCTATAACAAGGTTGGCGGCAACATCGTCTGCGCCGAGGAAGTCGCGCCCGAAAAGACCGCCAGCTACGGGATCGTCACGCCGGGCCGCACCGACGGCAATCTCACGGAAGTGAAGGGGCTGGTCGAAAAGCCGGCGCCCGACGTCGCCCCGTCGCGGCTCGGGGTCATCGGCCGCTACATCCTCCAGCCCGAGGTGATGGCGGTGCTCGACCAGCAGGAGCCGGGCGCGGGCGGGGAAATCCAGCTCACCGACGCCATGGCCAAGCTGATCGACAGCCAGCCCTTCCACGCGGTCAAGGTCGATGCCGTGCGCCACGACTGCGGCGACCGCGCGGGCTATGTGCTGGCGACGCTGAAGCTGGCGCTCGAACGCGAGGACCTCGCCCCGCTGGTGCGCGAGGCTCTGGCGAACGCCTAGGCGCTGAGGTGCCGGCGCTCGGCTTCGAGCGCGTACATCCGGTGCTTGAGTTCGCCCAGCTCCACCGCCTTCAGCGCGGCGCGGGCGTCGAGCGCGTTCATGTCGGTGCGCAGCGCGGCAATCTGCCGTGCCGCCGCCAGCCGCCGCTCGATCCGCGCGACCAGCAGCTCGAAATGGAAGGGCTTGAGCATCACGTCGTCGGCGCCCGCGGCAAAGGCGCGAACCGCAGGATCGGGTTCGGCCCGGCCCGCGAGCAGCATGATCGGCAGGTGCGCAAAGGCGGCCTGCTCGCGCACCGCGCGCGTCAGTTCGGGACCGCTCATCGGCTCCATGACGAGGTCGGCGAGAAGGAGGTCGATCCGCGAACGGTGGAGTTCGCCGAGCGCCGCCGGCCCATCCGCCGCGGTCGCCAGCGCATAGCCTTCCTCCCCCAGCCGCTTGGCAAGCATGGCAAGATGACCGCGGTTGGGGGTCACCACGAGGAGGCGGGGGCGGGACGATCGGGACGCGGGCGAGAGCATGGTCCCAAAGTGGCGGCGAATGGTTAACAGATCGTTAGGAAAGGCGGCGACTCACGCCAGATCGGCGGTCTGAGCGCCGATCACCGCCACGCGCCTTGCCCCGTCCCAGATCTCGCACGGGCAAGTGTAATCGTTCCGGACCCGGACGACTGCCGTCTCGACATCCGCCGCTTCGATCCAGCTCGACCAGACGATCTTGTCGTCCCGGTCGAGCAGGTACACCCGATACTCCTGCATTGCCGACGCCCCCGGGGCTCGCCGAGATGCGCGAGCCGTTCGTTACGGCTCCTTAGCCACGACAGATAAATGCCGCCTTAACAACAGTTTAGGGCATGCCGGGTTCAGGGATCGAGCTCGACGTCCCAATAGAGATAGTCGCGCCAGCTGTCGTGGAGATAGCCCGGCGGAAACGCCCGGCCATGGTCCTGCAGCTGCCAGCTCGTCGGCCGTTCTGGCCAGCGGCTGATGCTCATCCCGGCCTGCCGCGGAGTGCGCCCGCCCTTGCGGAGATTGCACGGCGCGCAGGCGGTGGCGACATTCTCCCAGGTCGTCCGGCCGCCCTGGGCGCGCGGGATCACATGGTCGAAGGTCAGCTCCTTGTGGCTCCCGCAATAGACGCAGCGGAAGCGGTCGCGGAGGAACAGGTTGAAGCGCGTGAACGCCGGATGCTCGCTCGGCCGCACGAACTGCCGGAGCGCGATCACGCTCGGCAGTTTCAGCGTATGGCTCGGGCTGTGCACCTCGCGCTCGTAATGCGCGATGACGTCCACCCGCTCGAGGAACATTGCCTTCACGGCGGTCTGCCACGGCCACAGGCTCAGCGGATAATAAGACAGCGGGGTGTAATCGGCGTTCAGCACCAGCGCCGGACAGCTGTCGGGATGGCGAATGAGTTCGGGATGATACACGAGCGCGAAGGTCTCCGTTCGGTCCTGCCGAACGCACCTCTCCGGCCTCGTCGCACGCAAGCAGGAGAGACCGTTTTCGGCCGCTTCCCTTGTGCCCATCGGATGCCAAGCCGATGTGACGTCGTGATGAATCGCAAGTTGCCGATTCATGGTCAAGAGTGTTTCGTGACGCCGTGATCACCCGCTTCGCCCCCTCGCCGACTGGCCGGCTTCATCTTGGCCATGCCTATAGCGCCGCCTTGGGGCGTTCGCTCGGCACGCGCTGGCTGCTCCGGATCGAGGACCTCGACCCCGGCCGCGCCCGGCCCGAATTTATCGGCGGCATCCTCGCGGACCTCGCCTGGCTCGGCCTCGCCCCCGACGGCGCGCCCCTCGTCCAGTCGGAGCGCACCGCGCGCTACGATGCGGCGCTCGAGGAATTGAAGGCGCGCGGTCTCGTCTATCCCTGCTTCTGCACCCGCGCCGACATCGCCGCCTCGCTCACCGCGCCGCACGGCGATGCGGGAAGCGCCTATCCCGGCACCTGCCGCGACCTGCCCGACGATCCCGCGCGCCGCGCCTCGACCCCGCACAGCTGGCGGCTCGATTCGGCCAAGGCGCTTCACGAGGCCGGCGGCGTGCCCGGCTGGCGGGAGCATGATGGCGGCCGCTTCGACGGATCGGCCGCGATGATCGGCGACGCCATCCTCGCGCGCAAGGACGCGCCCTCCTCCTACCATCTCGCCTGCGTGGTCGACGATTGGGAGAGCGGGGTCACCCTCGTCGTGCGCGGGTCGGACCTCCGTCCCTCGACCCCTGTCCAGCGCCTCCTCCAGCACCTGCTCGGCGCGCCCGAGCCCACCTACCTCCACCACCGCCTCGTCACCCACGAGGATGGCCGCCGCCTCGCCAAGCGCGATTCCGCGCCCACGCTGCTTGCGATGCGCGAGGCCGGGGTCGACGGTCCCGCCCTCGCCGCCGCCCTCGTCACGGGCTCACTACCTACTGGTTATCGGCTCGCGGACCATTAAGTAGGAAAAGCTATGAACACCCTCCTCATCATCCTGCTCGTCGGCTTCATGGCCGCCACCGCCTACGTCCTCGTCCGCGGGGTCATGGCGATGGCTTCTGGCAAGGTCGGCAACCAGGAAAAGCAGCAGGAATGGATGCGCAAGCGCGTCCTCTACCAGGGCATCGCGATCTTCATCGCGGCGGCCATCCTGCTCCTCGCCGGCGGCGGGAAGTAGGTCCTTGGTCAAGCTGACGAAGATCTACACCCGCACCGGCGACGGCGGGGACAGCGGGCTGGTCGACGGGAGCCGGGTCAGCAAGGCTTCCCCACGCATGCACGCGATCGGCGAGGTCGACGAGGCCAACAGCGCCATCGGCCTCGCGCTGGTCTCGCTCGACGGGGAGGCCAGGGCCGCCCTCTCGCGGATCCAGAACGAACTGTTCGACCTCGGCGCCGACCTCGCCACCCCCGGCGAGATGGAGGGCGCGCTCCGCATCATTCCCGAGCAGGTCGAGCGGCTCGAGCGCGAGATCGACGCGATGAACGCGGAGCTCTCGCCCCTCACCAGCTTCATCCTGCCGAGCGGCCCGGTTTCGGTCTCCGCCCTCCACCTTGCCCGGGCCACCGTCCGCCGGGCCGAGCGCTGGACCGTCGCGCTGGGCGCCGAGGAGGCGATCAACCCGCACGCCCTCGCCTATCTCAATCGCCTGTCGGACCACCTGTTCGTGACCGCGCGCCACGTGGCGTCGAAACATGGCGGTGACGTGCTGTGGCAGCCCGGCGCCACCCGCTGAACTTAAGACTAGGTGCGGCACTGAAACGACTTTTGAGGGTTATACCGGCTTAGATCAGGACGGGAGTGCTCGTGACCCTCAAGGCCATCGCCATCAATGCCACCTTGAAGCCGAGCGGCAAGGAACCCTCGTCCACCGACAAGATGATCGACCTCGTCGCCGATGGCCTCCGGAAGCACGGCGTCGAATGGGCGGGCACGATTCGTCTCGCCGACCATGTGATCAAGCCGGGGGTCTCTTCGGACGAAGGCGACGGCGACGAATGGCCCGCGCTCCGCAAGCGCATCCTCGAGGCCGACATCCTCGTCTTCGGCTCCCCCATCTGGCTCGGCCAGCTGTCGAGCCTCGGCAAGATGGTTCTCGAGCGGATGGACGCCTTCCTGTCCGAAACCGACGACCAGGGCCGGATGCCGAGCAGCGGCAAGGTCGCGGTCGCGGCGATCGTCGGCAACGAGGATGGCGCGCACCGGGTCACCGCCGACCTCTTCCAGGGTCTGAACGACGTGGGCTGGACGATCCCCGCCGCCGGTGCGACCTATTGGGTGGGAGAGGCGATGAACAAGAAGGACTTCAAGGACCTGCCCCAAGTCCCCGACGAGGTCGCCGCCGCGACCGAGACGCTGGCGCGCAACGCCGCACACCTCGCCGGCCTGCTCGCCGCCAAGACCTATCCCGGGACGGGCAAGGACCAGTGAACCTCGCGACTTCCTTGCGCCAGACCCCGCTCGCCGAGCGACTGCGGGAGGTTCGTAGCCTCACCGCCGCGCTCGCCGGTCCGCTCAGCGACGCCGATGCGACCGTGCAGCCGATGCCCGACGCCTCGCCTGCCAAATGGCACCTCGCGCACACCAGCTGGTTCTTCGAAACCTTCGTGCTCGCCGAACATGTGCCGGGCTACCGTCCCCACGACGAGCGCTGGCCGTTCCTCTTCAACAGCTATTACGAGGGCGCCGGCGACCGGCTCGCGCGCGACCGCCGCGGCATGCTCTCGCGCCCCCGGCTCGACGAGATCATGGCCTATCGCGCCCATGTCGACGAAGCGCTCGACCGCGCCATGCCGGGTTTCGACGCCGAGGCCCTGACCCTGATCGAGCTCGGCATCAACCACGAGCAGCAGCACCAGGAACTGTTCCTCACCGACATCCTCGCGACCTTTGCCGCCAATCCGCTTCTGCCGGCCTATGCCGAAGCCGCCCCGGCTAAGCCTGGCGCCGCGTCCACGCCCGGCTGGACCGAGGGCCGCCGCGGCGAAGCGCAGATGGGGGCGGACGGCGACGAGTTCACCTTCGATTGCGAGCGGCCGCGCCACTCCGTCTGGCTCCAGCCGCACGCCATCGCCGACCGCTTCGTCACCAATGCCGAATGGGCCGAATTCATCGCCGATGGCGGCTACCGGACCGCAGGCCTGTGGCTCAGCGAAGGCTGGGAATGGGTGAAGCGCGAGGGCATCACCGCGCCGCTCTACTGGCACGAAGACGGCCGCTCCTTCACGCTCGCGGGCCTGCGGGAGCGTGATCCCCAGGCGCCCGTCGCGCACGTCTCCTTCTTCGAGGCCGATGCCTTCGCCCGCTGGGCCGGTGCGCGGCTCCCGACCGAGGCCGAGTGGGAAGACCATGCGCGCATCACCGATCCCGCCGCGGGGCACCAGCTCGACCGGGCCGGAGCGGTCATGCCGGCGGCCGGCGGCGCGCTGTTCGGCGATGTCTGGTGCTGGACCGGCACGGCCTATCTCGCCCATCCCGGCTTCCGCCAGCCGCCCGGGACCGTCGGCGAATATAACGGCAAGTTCATGAGCGGGCAGATGATCCTCAAGGGGGCAAGCTGCGCCACCCCGCGTGGTCATTCGCGCGCCACCTACCGCAATTTCTTCCCGCCGGCCGCGCGCTGGCAATTCACTGGAGTCCGTCTTGCTCGCGACCTCTGAGCGGGTGGATCCCGCCTTCCTCCACGACGTGCTGTCGGGCCTCAAGCAGGATCCCCCGGCGATTCCCGCCCGCTGGTTCTACGACCACAAGGGTTCGGCGCTGTTCGACGACATCACCCGGCTGCCGGAATATTATCCCTCGCGCACCGAGACCGCGATTCTCGGCCGGGTCATGCCCGAAATCGCCCGCCGGGTCGGACCCGGCCGCTCGGTCGTCGACTATGGCGCGGGTTCGCTGACCAAGACCCCGGTGCTCCTCGAGGGCATCGACCCCGCGCTCTACGTGCCGGTCGACATCAGCGGCGAATATCTGCGCGGCAGCGCCGAACGCCTCCAGGAGCGCTTCCCGTCGCTCGGGATCGAGCCGATCGAGGCCGATTTCACGCGCCCCTTCCCGCTTCCCCACGCGGTCCGGCGCCATCCCCGGCTCGGCTTCTTCCCCGGCTCGACCGTCGGCAATTTCGTGCCCGCGAGCGCGGTCGATCTCCTTCGTTCGTTCCGCGAGACGCTCGGCACGGGCGCGATGCTGCTGATCGGCATGGACCAGGTGAAGGACGTCGCCCGGCTCGTCGCGGCCTATGACGACGCGCAGGGCGTGACCGCCGCCTTCAACCTCAACCTCCTCGACCGGATCAATCGCGAGCTTGGCGGGGACATCCCCGTCGCGGCCTTCCGCCACGAGGCGCGCTGGAACCCGATGCTGTCGCGGATCGAGATGCACCTCGTCGCCAACGAGGACGTCGCCTTCACCGTCGGCGGCGAGTCCTTCGCCTTGGCCGCCGGTGCGAGCATCCACACCGAGAACAGCCACAAATATACCAGCGAAAGCGGCCGGCTGCTGCTTGCCGCGGGCGGCTGGACCCCGCTCGAGGAGTGGAAGGACGAGGCCGGCGACTTCGCGCTCCACCTCGCCGTCGCCGAAGCGGACCGTAGCGCGCCCTGAGGGCGTGTTGCCGGGAGGAGGCGCGGTCGGCTAGAGGCTCGGCATGGTTCTTCGAACAATCCTCGAAATCGCCGCCATCCTCCTCAACTTCGCGTGGTGGCTGATCGTCATCCAGGTGATCCTGTCGTGGCTGGTCGCGTTCAACGTGCTCAACACCTCGAGCCAGGGCGTGCGCCGCTTCCTGACCGGCCTCGACCGGGTGCTGGAACCGCTCTACCGGCCCTTCCGCAAGATCCTGCCCGACTTCGGCGGTCTCGACCTGTCGCCGGTGGTCGTGCTGCTGCTGATCGGCATCCTCATCAATCCGGTCATCAGTAACGCCCTCCGCTCCCTCCCCGCGCCGGGGATGTGAGGCGATGGCGGCGCGGCTGATCGACGGGAAAGCGGCGGCGGCCGCGCTTCGGGCGCGGGTCGGCGGCCTCGCCGCGATGTTCGAGGCGGCGACCGGCCGCCGCGCGGGCCTCGCCACCGTCCTCGTCGGCGAGGATCCGGCGAGCAGCGTCTACATCCGCTCCAAACGCAGCGCGACCGGCGAGGCGGGGATGGAGAGCATCCACCACGCGCTTCCCGCCGACACGAGCGAGGCCGAGGTGCTCGCGCTCGTCGAGACGCTGAACGCCGATCCCGCGATCGACGGCATTCTCGTCCAGCTCCCCCTGCCCTCCCACATCGATGCCGCCCGGGTGATCGACACGATCGATCCCGACAAGGACGTCGACGGCTTCCACGTGGTCAATGCGGGCCGTCTCGCGGTCGGCGATCCGGCGGCGCTCGTCCCCTGCACGCCGCTCGGCTGCCTCCATCTTTTGCGCGCCGAGCTGGGGAAGCTTACCGGTTACCATGCCGTGGTCATCGGGCGGTCGAATATCGTTGGAAAACCAATGGCTTCGCTCCTTCTGGGCGAAAGCTGCACGGTCACGATCACCCACAGCCATACGCGTGACCTTCCTGAAATTTGCCGCTCCGCCGACATCCTCGTCGCCGCCGTCGGCCGCCCCGAAATGGTCAAGACCGACTGGATCAAGCCCGGCGCCACCGTCATCGACGTCGGCATCAACCGCGTCCCCGGCGCCGAGCCCGGCAAGACCCGCCTCGTCGGCGACGTCGCCTTCGCCGAGGCCGCCGAGGTCGCCGGCGCGATCACTCCGGTACCGGGCGGGGTCGGGCCGATGACCATCGCCATGCTGCTTCGCAACACCCTCGTCGCCGCGCACCGCCGCGCCGGCCTGCCGCAGCCGGAAGGTCTCTGATGCTGCTCGCCTTGGTCCTCGCCGCCGCTGCTCCGCCGCCCGCCACCGCGCTCGACGCCGAGCGTGCCTTCGCCGCCGACGCGCAGACCTCCGGCCAGTGGACCGCCTTCCGCAAATGGGCCGATCCGACCGCAGTGATGTTCACCCCCCAGGCCATCTGGGCGCAGGAGTTCCTCAAGGACCGCAAGGACCCCCCGCAGTCGGTCCGATGGTGGCCCGACCGCTCGCTCGTCTCGTGCGATGGCCGGACCGCGGTCAACAGCGGCAGCTACCGATATCCCGGCCCCGAGGGCACCGGCCGCTTCCTGACCCTGTGGATGCGCCAGCCCTCGGGTGACTGGCGCTGGACCGTCGACGGCAACATTCCCGAGACCGGCCGTTTCCGCGTTCCGGCACGCGCCACCACCCGCCGTGCGAGCTGCGCCAATCCGGTGCTCCGCAAGCGGCAGATCGCGGCCTCTTACGCGAGCGCGCTCAACCGTACCGCGCCGCCGGGCGACAGCGGCTACAGCCGCTCGGCCGACGGAACCTTGCTGTTCAATTGGACGGTCGCGGCCGACGGCCTCCGCCGCACCCGCGTCCAGCTCTGGAACGGCCGCCGGTTCGAGCTCGTGGTCGACGCCACCACCCCGCCGAGCCCATGATCGAGTTCTTCACCTCGGCCTTCATCACGCTCGCGGTCATCATCGACCCGCCGGGCTGCGCGCCGATCTTCGCCGGACTGACCAAGGGCACCGACGCCGCGCACCGCCGCCGCATGGCGATCCGCTCGGCGATGGTCGCCTGGTGCATCCTGACCTTCTTCGCGCTCTTGGGCGAGCCGCTCCTGCGGACGCTCGGGATCAGCCTTTCGGCCTTCCGCCTCGCGGGCGGCATCATGCTGTTCATGATCGCGCTCGATATGGTGTTCGAGAAGCGGACCGAGCGCCGCGAGGAACGCGCCCGCGAGATCGAGGGCACGCCCGAAGCCGAGGACATCTCGGTCTTCCCCATGGCGATCCCGATGATCGCGGGGCCGGGCTCGATCGCATCGATCATGCTGCTGTCGGCCAAGGCTAGTGGGATCGTCCAGACGGCGATGGTGCTTGGCGCCATGACCGCGGTGATCGTGCTGACGCTGGTCGCGCTGCTTGCCGCGGGTCCGCTGATGCGGCTGATCGGCGCCAAGCTCGAGGCGATGATCACCCGGATCCTCGGCGTCATCCTCGCCGCGCTGGCGGCCCAGTTCGTCCTCGACGGCCTCGAACGGAGCCTGCCCGGCCTCGCCGGCTAGCTAGCGGATCACCCGCCACATCTTGAGCGGATTGTCCTTGCCGAGGTCGATCGGCTGCAGCCACGGGAAGGACGCGCCGCGCTCGAGCTGAGCGTAGAAGCCCTTGGGCGTTTTCGCGGTGAAGATCGTCGCCTGATTCATGTGCGGGCAGGTCAGCACATAGTCCGACCGGTGCTTCATGATCAGCGCACGGGCCTGCTCGGGCGTGCCGCGGAAGGCGTTCATGCTGTCGGCGATCGCCTGCCCGTTGCGATGGTAGGGGCCGCCGAGCGCGCTGTGGTGCGTCACCGTGATGAGCCGCGGCCCGAGGTCGATGAAGGTGAAGACCATGCCCTTGGGCTGCTGCGCGACGGGGCGCATCGCCCACATGGTCGGGCAGAGGCGGTTGGCGCGGTTGTTGAGCTTCTCGTTCTCGGTCTGCTTCTTCGCCTTTTCGGGGAAGAAGCTCAGCGCCGCCGGGGCCGCCGCCCCGCTGCCGACGAGGACCACCGCGGTGCTGCCGAGGACGACGGCGAGGCTGTTCTTCGCGTTCCAGAAGCGCGGGAGGAGCGTCGCGACGAGCGCACCGCAGCCGACCACGCCCAGCATCTGGGCAGCGGGTCCGGAGCGGGTCTGCCAGAAGAGGAGGCCGAAGGCGGTGACGCTGATGAGGGCGATGGCGATGGTCGGCGCGAGCCGCTCGTCGCGGCGACGCAACCAGATCAGCCACGCCCAGCCGACGAGACCGGCGGCAGGAAGCGAGGCGATGGTGAGAGCGACCCGCCACGGGTGGCGGGTGATCGGCCGAGCTTCGCGAACATTGTCGAGCCACAGGCGCTGGACTTCGGGAGTCACGCCCTCGAGCCGGGACAGGCATTGCGGGAAGGCGAATGCGTGGAACAGCGCGATGACGAGGCCCGCGGCCGCCGCGAGCCCGAGGCGCACGGGCCAGCGGGCTGGGCTGCGCCAGGCGAGCGCGAGCATCAGCGCGCCGCCGAGGAGGGCGTCCGACAACCAGACGGGCGACAAGGCGTCGCAGACCGGCGCGCGATTGGCGTAGCTCGCGAAGAGGAGGAAGCCGAGCGCGCAGCCGCCGGCGAGGCTGACGGCGTAGCTCCGGAGCCGCTCGCGCTGGTCGAGGTCGGCGACCCACATCAAGACCTGCGCCGCGCCGGCGAGCGCGAGATAGATCAGCATCTCCATGCCGATCGAAAGGCTGAAGGCGGTGGCAAGACCGGTCACCAGCCCGCCACGGCGACGGTCGGGATCCGCGAGGCCCGCAAGCGCCACGGCGAGTGCCGCAAGCTGCCAGCCGTGGTGATCGATGCGGGTCGGCATGAACATGCCGTTGGTCGCGCCGGCGAAGTAGAGGGCGATCAGGGCGGGGACGAAGGCGGCCGGGCTGATCAGCCGCCGCGCCGTCAGCGCAACGGCGCCGAGCATGACGAGATAGGGGAGCATCGGCGCGACCGCGACCGCCATGCGCTCGGCCGCCGCGCCATTCATGAACAGCCGGCCGAGCAGGATCAGCCCGGCGATCGGCAAGTCGACGATCCGGCTCCAGTGGATGTTGGCGCCGCCAAACGCCGGATCGAAGCGATACTGGCGAAGGTCGTACCAACCCTGCCCGTTCATCCACGCGCGGACCTCGGCCATTCGGAGGTTGTCGTCGGTATCGCCGAGGGCGAAGCCCTGGATGGCGCCCCAGCGCTGCCAGAGGAAAACGGCGCACGCGCCCATCCACACGATCAGGACGACGAGGCGCCAATGCCGCTCGGCCAATGACAACAGACGCTCGGGCACCGATCACCTCTTCCTGCTCGTTTCCGCGACGCGGACGCGTTGCCGCTCTAGATACTCGTCGCTAGAGGGCAAGGGGATGGTCATCGCCACCCTGTTTCCGGAGCCGCGTCACCGCAAGCTGCTGGGCCAGCTCGTCCGCTTCGGACTGGTCGGCGGCGGGCTCGCGGTGCTTTACTCGGCGATCTACTGGCCGCTCGCGACCTATGTCATGTGGCCGGTCTTCGCGGTGCTGATCGCCTTCGCGGTCGCGGTGACGACCGGATATTTCCTGCACAGCCGGTGGAGCTTCCAGGACCAGGGCCATGCCGAGGACACACGAACCAAGGTCGGGTTCCTCTTGGTCCAGTCGAGCGGCATGGTGCTGAATGTCCTCTTCACGTGGCTCTTGGTCGACGTCATGCACGGACCGACCTGGTGGCCGCTGGTGCCCGCGGTGACGGTGACGCCGCTCTTCACGTTCATTCTCAATCGCTGGTGGGTATTTCGCTGATGGAACGGCAGGTCTACGATCGCATGGCCGAGCTCGACCAAGTCCACTGGTGGTATACGGCAAGGCGCACGATCCTCGCGTCGCTGATCACGCGGGTCGCGAGGCCGCCCCGCAATGCCAAGATCCTCGAGGTCGGCTGCGGCACCGGTCATAATTTCGCGATGCTCGACCAGTTCGGAACGGTCGATGCGATCGAGGTCGATCCGGCGGCCCGGGCGATGGCCGAGCTGCGGCTCGGGCGGCCGGTCGGGTCGGCCCCGCTCCCGGCGCTCGATGGCGTGCCCGACAATGCCTACGACATGATCGGCTCGTTCGACGTGATCGAGCATATCGCGGATGACCGGGCGGCGCTGGCGGGTATCGCCCGCTGCCTCAAGCCGGAGGGCAAGTTCGTCATGACCGTGCCGGCGCACCAGTGGATGTGGTCGGCGCACGACGAGGTGAACCATCATCATCGCCGCTATTCGAAGCGCGGGCTCGAGCAATTGTTCGCGGATTCGCCACTGAAGCTCGAGCGGTTTGGCTATTTCAACAGCTTGCTGTTCCCGGTCGCGGTGGCCGCCCGCGCGGCGGGCAAGATCCGCGGCAAGGACGACGGGGACGACACGCTTCCCGCAGCGCCGATCAACAAGGCGCTCGAAGCGGTCTTCGTTCAGGAAGCGCGGTTGATCGGCCGGGTGCCGCTGCCGCCCGGACTGTCGCTCTGGGCGGTCGCCTCGGGCACCTGACCCAAACCGCGGCGGGGCATGCGCGCCTCGCCGGCGATGTCCTGCACGATATAGAGCGGGCGCTGCTTGGCCTGGCTGTAGAGCCGGCCGATATACTCGCCCATCATCGCCAGTACGAACATCTGCACCGCGCCCAGCACCACGACGACCAGCATCAGCGAGGTCCAGCCCTGGATGCTGTGCCCGGTGACGAAGGCGAAGAGGATGTAGCCGATGATCAGCAGCGAGCCGAGGCTGAGAAGCAGCCCGACGTGGCTGGCGAGCTTGAGCGGCGCCGAGCTGAAGCCGGTCAGCGCGTCGAGCGCGAAGCGGATCATCTTCGACAGAGGATATTTGGTCTCGCCGGCCGCACGCTCGGCCCGGTCATAGGCGAAGGGCACCTGGCGGAATCCGATCCAGGCGACCATGCCGCGAACGAAGCGGGCCTGCTCGGGCATCGCCAGCAGCACGTCGAGCGCACGGCGGCTCATCAGCCGGAAGTCGCCGGCGTCGAGCGGAATGTCGATCTCGGTCGCGCGGCTGAGAAGGCGGTAGAAAGCGTGGGCGGTGGCGCGCTTGAAGCGGGTTTCGCCGGCGCGGCTCATGCGGACGCCGTAGACGACGTCGGCCTGCTCGCGCTCCATTACTTCGAGCATCGGCGCGAGAAGTTCGGGCGGATCCTGAAGGTCGGCGTCGACGATCAGGATCCGCGTGCCGCGCGCGAGGTCGAGGCCGGCGGTCAGCGCCAGCTGGTGCCCGTGATTGCGCGACAGGTTGACGCAGGTCAGGCGGGGATCGGCCGCGGCAAGCCGCTCCATGATCGGCCAAGTGCCGTCACGCGAGCCGTCGTTGACGAGGATGATTTCATAGTCCGAGCCAAAACTGGCGACGGCCGCGCCGGTCAGCCGCTGGTGCAGCAACGGCAGGCATTCTTCCTCATTGAAGCAGGGCACGACGATCGAAAGCGCGGTCATGGCGCTGGAGTAACGCCTTGCTTGGGAATGCGGTAGAGGGCGGAACCGTCGGGCAGGCCCCAGACCTTCTGCATCCCCGCGACCAGCTTCGGATCATGGGCCGGCGGATTGATGAGCCAGAGGTAGTCGAACGCCTGGCGCGGAATGGTGCGAAGCGGAAGGTCGATCGGCCGCGCCCAGCGCGCGGGGCAGCGATTGGGTACGACGAGGTTCGAAGGGTCGTAGCGGAAGGCGCCGGCCTGGTCGTAGATGACGGTCAGGAGCTTGGCACCCTCGACGTCCCAATGGTCGTTCGAGAAGCCGAGTTTGCGGACCACGACGAGGCCGCCGAGATGGGCATTGCGCCACATTGGCCAGCTCGCGTCCTTGGTGCAGCCGAGCCCGACGAGACTGACGACCTTGGCCCCGACCGGCATGTGGTCGAGCGCGGTGAGCTGCCTGTCATATTCGTCGCTCGCAAGCTTCAGGCTCCAGGTGACGCTCGCGGTCCGTGCTAGGACGAAGGCAAGGGCGACGCTGGCGAGCACCCAGCCGACCTTTAGGTCGGTATCGCGGCGGAAGCGGATAGCAAGCAGCGCCATGGCCAGCACGAAGGGCATCAGCCGCATGTCGGCATAGGCCGAGCCGAAGATGATCCGCGGCAGGAGCACGAACGTCACCGCGAGGACGATCGTGGTGAAGGTGAGCATGCGCGACAGGGTCAGGCGCGGATAGACGACCGCGAAGATGACAATCAGGATCTCGAGCAGGAAACTCAGCCGGTCCCACATGATCCAGCGGTCACGCAACACGGTGCGCAGCGAGAACATCTTGTTGGAGAAATTGAACCAGTCGGCCGTCTGCCCGCCGGCGCCCTCGCGCCAGGCGAGCATCAGGATGAGCGGCAGAGCGAGGATCAGCGACTGGCCGGTCGCGCGCAGCACCGAGCGCCACCAGCTTCGCCCGTCGTCGTGGGCGCGGACGAACTCGGCAGAAAAGACGAGGAGCCCGAGCATGCCCCAGCCGAAGGCGTGGCACAGCCAGATGAGGACGCTGATCGGGACGAACAGCGCCGCACGCAGCCGGTAGCGGCGGTGCCGACCGAGGCGGAGCCAGAGACCGAAGGCGAGCAGGGCGAGGCCCACGCTCAGCGAATAATTCACGAAGCCGAACAGGAAGTGGTGGCCGTAGGCGAGCGGCAGGGCGAACATCACCGTGGGGGGCAGGCGATGGTGCACCTCGCGGGCGACCCACAGCATGCCGGCGACGGTGACCATCGGAATGGCGATCACGACCAGCTTCACCGCCGGCTCGAGGCCGATGAGTTTGGCGAGCGGATAGACGGCAAGGTCGACCCCCAGGTTGCCCATCAGCGCCCACTGGAAATGATACAGCGCGGACAGGCTCGGCGCATTGCCGTCGAGCATCACCCGGTAGCGGCCCATGTGGCCGAGCAGGTCCACCAGCGGCGGGATCGGCGGGTAGAGCAAGGGCACCGCGGCGAGCAGCACCATCGCGACCACGAAGGCGCGGGTTTCCCACCAGGGGCGTGGGCTTCCTCTCGGTGTCGGGGGCGCGGCGGGCGGAATCATGGCGTTGGTTCGGCCCCTTGCACCTTGCGGTTCGTCTGTCACCCCCGGTTCAGCCGAGCCGCGTTAAGTCCGCCTTATCCGCAGGGGCATTTGGAGAATTTGTCATGAAGAAGTTTCTGCTCGCCGCCGGCGCACTTTTCGCCACCACGGCCGCCATCGCGCAGGTTCCGCCGCCGCCGCCGATGAAGCCCAACCCGATGATGGCGCGCAATGTCGTCGAGACCCGTGCCCAAGCTGTCGAGCGCGTGCGCGCGATGTTTGCCCGGCTCGACACCAATCGCGACGGCTTCGTGACCGCCGCCGAGGTGCAGGCGATGCGCGGCATGGCGCGTCCACCGATGCCGCCGCGTCCCGAAGGCGGTCCCGCCCGTGGTCCGGCGCTGTTCGATCGCCTCGACACCAACCGCGACAACATGATCAGTCGCGACGAGTTCGATCGTAGCCAGGCGATGCGTGGCGGTGGTGGTGAGCGCCGCGAGGCGCGCATGGGTCAGCGCGGCATGAAGATGCACGGCATGGGCGGCGGCATGCTGAAGCGCGCCGACGCCAACAACGACCAGCGCATCTCGCTTGCGGAAATGGAAGCGGCGGCGCTGCAGCGCTTCGATCGCTCGGACGTCAATCGCGACGGCCGCATCACGCCCGAAGAGCGCCAGCAGATGCGTCAGCAGATGCAGGTCCGCCGCCCGGTCGCGCCGCCCGCGCCGCCGGCTCCGGCCCCCGCACCGGTTCGCTAAGCTCGGCGAGCCAATGAGGAAGGCCCGGTGAATCGATCCGCCGGGCCTTTTTCTATGCTTTAGAGGCGGCCCGGTAGCGCTGCTCGGCCTCGACCATGTAGTCGCGCGTAATCGGCAGCGCGCGGCGGTCGCGGACATACTGGACCTGGAAATTGTTCATCGCGCCCTGCTCGAACGCGACCACGCCCGCGGCGAGGTAGAATTCCCACATGCGAAAGAAGCGCTCGTCATAGAGCGCGACGATCTCGGCCCGGTGGGCGTGGCAATTCTGGAGCCAAGCCCGCAGCGTGTAGGCATAGTGAATGCGGAGCGTCTCGACATCGGTCGCGATCAGCCGCACGGCTTCGCTCGCCTCCATCATCTGGCTGAGGCTCGGGAGGTGGTAACCGGGGAAAATCCACTTGTCGGTGAAGGGATCGGGCTTCCCGGCCTTGCCATATTTGCCGATCGTGTGGAGCAGCATGACGCCGTCGTCGGCGAGAAGCTCGCGGCACTTGGCGAAGAACTCGCCATAATGGGCGGCGCCGACATGCTCGAACATGCCGACAGAGACGATCCGGTCGAAACGGCCGGTGACCGCGCGATAGTCGATCAGTTCGAACTTCACCTTGTCGGCGACGCCGGCCTCCTGCGCGCGTTGCCGGGCGACGCGGAGCTGTTCTTCCGACAGGGTCACGCCGAGCACGTCGGCCCCCGACAGACGGTGGATGGTCAGCGCCATCCCGCCCCAGCCGCAGCCGATGTCGAGCACGCGCTGGCCGGGTTTCAGGTAGAGCTTGGCGGCGATGTGCGCCTTCTTGTCGATCTGCGCCTGCGCGAGGCTGTTGGCGGGATCGTGGAAGTAGGCGCAGCTATATTGCATGTCCTCGTCGAGGAAGAGCCGGTAGAGCCGCTCGTCGAGGTCATAATGATGGGCGACGTTGCGGCGCGAGGCCGAGGCGTCGTTGCGGGCGCGCGGCAGGAGGCGCTTGAAGAAGCCGACCTGCTTCTTGAGCTTGCCGCCATGGCCCCCGTCCTCGAACCGGCTCGAGCCCACGACCAGTCGCAGGAGGTCGAGAAGTTCGCCTTCCTCGAGCGTGATCTCGCGATCCATGTACAATTCGCCGAACGCTAGCCGCGGATGGCGCATGAGGCGGAGCAGCGCGGCCCGGCTGTGGATGCGGACCACAACCTGCGGTTCGCCGGCACCGAGGCTGGTGCGCTCTCCATCCGGCATTTGAACGATGAGGGTGCCACCGCTGATGCGGTCGCCGAGCAAGCGTTGGAGGATCATGCCGCCTTGTGGCGCGGACCAAGGGCCCAACGCAATGTCGAAGCGAGGCCGTATGTCATCGCCTGCGTGGTAGGCCGGGCAATGCCGCTACTCTTCAAGCCGTGGAGGCGGCGAACCTCGGGCGGAAGGAGGTCGACGGCGGAGCGCATCAGCAGGCGCTGGAGCGGCAGGTGCAGCAGACGCTCGGGCGGCGCATGGAGGATGATGTCGCGGACCTTGCGGGATCGCTCGTCAGCGCGAAGCTCGAGGAGAAATTCGCGGGCGAGCGCCTCGGCCTCGGCCTCGCTGCGGGGGACGGGGTCGGCGCCCAGCCCTTCGGCGATGGGCACGACTTCCCGCCAGTATGTGTCGCGATCGGCCTGGCTCATGCCCGGCTCGACGAAACGCCGGTAACCGGCAAGGAACATCGCCGAACCGGCAACATGGACGAAGGCCAGCAGGCGCCGATCGTTGGCGTCGTAGGGCGTGCCGTCCGCGAGCTTGCCATTCACGTGGTCATGGATGCGCCGCACGCGGGCGATCGCAGCCTCGGCGTCGGCCCGAGCGCCATAGGTCGTCACAGCGATGAAGCGCGCGGTGTTGCGCAGCCGGCCGTGCATGTTCTTCTGGAAGTCGCTGTGATCCCAGACCCCGGCGAGGGCCTTGGGGTGAAGCATCTGCCAAAGGAGTGCAGCGGCACCGCCGACGATCATCCCCGCGACGTCTGCGTGGACCCGCCAAGCCACTCCGCCGGGTGGGCAGAGCGCATCCTCGGATGGGACGATCGGCTGCTGGCCCCGCTCCGCATCGTTGAAGAAGCCGATCACCCCGGAAGCGATGGCACGGCGGAGTTGTTCGGTCGGGGCCAGGGACGCCATGGCTCCTCAACGCAGGCCTAGGCGGCCTGCTCCCGATCGAGGTCAGCGCGGCGCTTCTTCTCGGCGGCGGTCTTGAGCTGTCCGCACGCGGCGTCGATGTCGCGGCCGCGCGGGGTCCGGACCGGGGCCGAGATCCCGCCCTCGAACACGATGTTCGAGAAGGAGCGGATCCTTTCGGGTGTCGAACATTCGTATTCGGCGCCCGGCCACGGGTTGAACGGGATCAGGTTGACCTTGGCCGGCAGGCGATAGTGACGGATCAGGCGGACGAGTTCGCGCGCATGGTCGTCGCTGTCGTTCTTGTCCTTGAGCATCACATATTCGAAGGTGATGCGACGGGCGTTGTTGGCACCGGGATAGTCGGCGCAGGCCTGTAGCAGTTCCTCGATGCCGTATTTGCGGTTCAGCGGCACGATTTCGTCGCGGATTTCCTTGGTCACCGCGTGAAGCGATACCGCGAGATTGACCCCGATCTCCTCGCCACACTTTTCCATCATCGGGACGACGCCCGAGGTCGACAGCGTGATTCGGCGCTTGGAGAGACCGAGGCCGTCGCCATCCATCACGATCCGCAGCGCGTCGCGGACGTTGTCGAAATTGTAGAGCGGCTCGCCCATGCCCATCATGACGATGTTGGTGAGCATCCGGCCCTCGGGCTGGCTCGGCCATTCGCCGAGCGCGTCGCGGGCGAGCATGACCTGGCCGACGATCTCGTGCGGCTCGAGGTTGCGGACGAGGCGCATCGTGCCGGTGTGGCAGAAGCGGCAATTGAGGGTGCAGCCGACCTGGCTCGACACGCACAGGGTCCCGCGGTCCGCATCGGGGATGAAGACCATCTCGAAATCGTGGTTGTCGACCGTGCGGAGCAGCCACTTGCGCGTGCCGTCGGTCGAGACCTGCGCCTCGACCACGCCCGGCCGCGATATGCGGAAGCGCTCGGCCAGCCAAGGCTGCTGGGCCTTGGCGATATCGGTCATGAGCGCGAAATCGGTGACCCCGCGATTGTACATCCAGTGCCACAGCTGCTTGGCGCGCAGCTTGGCCTGACGGCCATCCATGCCGGCGGCTTCGAGGGCGGCGCGAATGGCATCGCGGGAAAGGCCGATCAGCTCCACGCGCGCGTCGGCATCGGCCGGCGCGGGACGCGGGACGGGCACGGGGTCGACCGGGCCGGGGATCGGCATGAGGTTGGTATCGGCGCTCATGGGAGAGCCGCCATGTAGTCGTGTTGCCACGATTTTTCCAGTGGCTGCGTGCGCCTAGGGCGCGCAGGCAAGCGCAGCCGCATCGATGGCGGTCGGGGCACCGCCGAGGAGGTAGCGATCGCTTATCGACCCGCCCACCCCCGGCGCCCGGACCCGCATCTCGCCGGCGGCGCGAATCGCGGCGATAATGGCCTGCTCCTGCGCGGGGCCGCGGCTCCAGGCATTGTTGCCGCTGGTGGCGAGGAGGAAGCTGCTTGAACCGACGGTCAGCACGGCGGCGGCGCCCGCGCGCACGGGCCGAGCGAAGATGATGTGCAGTTCTCCCCGTCGCCGACCATCTCGGGTGAAGGCGAACGCCGTCCGTGCCTGGACCCGGCCGGGCAGGGCCTGGAGTTCGCTCCGCGCGACCGCTTCGCAGAGGCCCGCCGAACGCTCGAATGCTGCCCAGCCCGCACCCGCGTGAAGCAGGCGCTGCGCCGAGGCCGTGCTGGCCAGGGCGAGAAGGGCGACAGCGGCCAAGCCAGCGCGGCCGTGCATGATGTCAGGCGACCTTGGACACCTGCAGACCCGCGATGATCGCACCCGCGGCGATCGCGATGCCGTAGGGGATGCCGGCCTTGGCCTGGAGCACGCGCACTCGTGACCGGAGCGCGTTGGGCCACGGAAGGGTTCGCAGGACGATGATGAGGATCGCGAGCGCGCCGCCCGCGATGGCGGTCCAGATGAGGAAGCGAAGCGCTCCGTTCAAGTTGAACCACAGCACAGTCGCCGCGAAGAGCTTGACGTCGCCCCCGCCGAGCATGCCGCGGCCGAAGAGGAAGGTGCCGATCGCCAAGGCGATGACAAAGACGAGGCCGTTCTCCCAGAGATCGACGCGCGGCCCGGCGACGAATGCCGCGACGATCCCCAAAACCAGCACGGCCGCGACGATGTAGTTGCTGATCTTGAGCATGACCGAGTCCTGCAGCGCGGCGAGCGCCAGGAGTGCAAGCAAGCTCCAGACGAGCCACTCAGGCACCGACGACAGCAGATTCACGGCAATCCCCCTCTCAAACTAAGACAGCGATGCCGCCGCGCGCGGGGTCGCGCAAGGGGCGCTTGCGCCATGCCCCCCGACATGCGACAATTAAGTCGCTCGGTTTGATTGCGCTTGGGGGGCGCGTGCGCCGGGCATTTTCGCATCATGAAACGGCTATGGTCCGTGCCGGAATGCCGGCATGAGCCTGCAGCACGTGCTCGCCGAGGCGGCTGCCGAACTGGCGCTGTTCGCCGCACTGGGCTTCCTGCTCTTCTCGCTCGACGACCTTGCGGTGGATGCCATCTATCTCGGGCGGCGGCTGTGGCGGGCCCTTTTCGTTTATCGCCGCCACCCGCGCAGCAGCGCACTGTCACTCAAGTCTGGCGAGTCTGGTTGGCTGGTGGTGTTCATCCCGGCCTGGGACGAGGCCAATGTCATCGCCGCGATGCTCCGCGCCACGCTCGAGCGGTTCGACCATCCCGACTTCACCTTGCTGGTCGGCTATTATCGCAACGATCCTGCGACGCGGCTGGCCATCGAAGCGGTGCCCGATCCGCGCGTGCAGGCGGTGGAAGTGCCGGCGAACGGCCCGACGACCAAGGCCGATTGCCTCAATCATCTCTACGCCTTTCTCGTTCGGCACGAAGCTGCGAGCGGGCGGCGGGCACGAGGGATCGTGCTTCACGACGCCGAGGACCTCGTCCATCCGCTCGAACTCAGGATCTTCGACCGCCTGATCGGTCGGGCGGGCCTCGTGCAGCTGCCGGTGGTCCCGCTGCCCGATCCCGCGAGTCCGTGGATCGCGGGCCATTATTGCGATGAGTTCGCCGAGAGCCACGGCAAGGAACTGGTGGTGCGCGAAGCGGTGGGTGCCTCCATCCCGCTCGCAGGCGTCGGCTGCGCCATTTCCCGCGAGGCGATCGCGCGGCTGGCGGCGGCGCACGACGGTAAGCCCTTCGCGGGCGGCTCGATGACTGAGGATTACGAGATGGGCCTCCGGCTCGGCACGCTGGGCGAACGAACGATGTTCGTCCGCCTTCCCGAGGAACCGGGTTCGCCGGGCGTGGTCGCGAGCCGCGGGCACTTTCCCTCGACGCTCGGCGCGGCGGTCCGCCAGAAGGCGCGCTGGCTCGGTGGGATCGCCTTTGCGGGATGGGACCGGCTCGGCTGGCGCGGCGGACTGGGCGAGCGGTGGTTCCGGCTTCGCGACCGCCGCGGGCCACTGGCCGCGGTGCTCCTGCTTGCTGGCTATTTGGCGGCGCTGCTGTGGGCCCAATTGTGGCTGGCCGCGGCACTCGGCGCGCCCGTGCCGCCCCAGCCCTCGCCGCTCCTCGAAACGCTGCTTCAGGTCAATTTCGCCCTGCTCATGTGGAGAACGCTCATGCGGATCGCCTTCACCACCCGGCTCTACGGCTTCGGCGAGGGGCTGGCGTCGGTGCCCAGAATCCTCGCCGGCAATCTCATCGCCATCCTCGCCGCGAGCCGCGCGCTTTTCCTCCATGCCGGGGGTGGCCCCAAACAATGGGACAAGACCGCGCATGTCTTCCCGGGCCAGACGGTGCGGCCATGAGCGCGCCGATCCGTTTCCTTGGGCTCGCCATCCTCACTTACGCGGGCCTCCGCACGGCAAGCAGCGCGCTCGCCCTCGAACCGATTGCGGCACTGTCGCCCACCCCTTCGACGCCCGCCGCCGTGACCGCCGAAGCCCGGGCGAAGATGCCGCCGCCCGGGGTCGCCGCCGACATGGGTCCGCCGCCGGCTTATGCCGGAGCTTACGGCACCGATCCCTACCCGCCGTCGATGGCTTCCGGGATGCTCCCGCCGGGCGTGGTCATGACCCCGCAGGGCTATGCCGTCATTCCCTATCCGATTGTCCAGGCGGCGATGCCGGTGATGCGTGCGCCGCAGACTTATTATGTCCCCGCCCCCTATCCGGGCCCGGCTTCAACCAATCGGCGCACGACGGTCACCAATGACGAAGGAAGCATGGACGACGCCCCTTCGAGCGACGGCTATTCGAGGCCGCTGCCGCCGCTTGCCGATTGGCCGGCCATCGGCACCATCGGTTCGGCCATCGTCGCCGGTCTCCAGCGCACGCCGGGCTGGGGCAAGGGCAAGGACGATGGCGCCCCCATCGACAACCTCCGGCCCAAGCGCTGGTCGGTCGATGCCTGGGCGCTGCTGCGGCAGCCGCGCCAGGATGTGCTGAGTTTCGACGATCCGGGACGGAGCCTCAATCCCGGGCTCGCGTCGGCGGGGGCGCTGGGCGGCAGCCAGGCCGGGATGCGGATCACGTGGCGGCCGCTCAACCGTGTCGGGGTTCATGTCCGCGCCTCGACCGCGCTGCTGCCGCAAGGGCGCTCCGGACAGAGCTTCGCTGGCGGCGAGGGTGCGCTCGGCGTCAGCTGGCAGCCGCTGCGCAACGTGCCGGTGCGGGTGATGGCCGAGCGGCGGCAATTGCTCGGCGATCCGATCGGCGGAGGCCGCAATGCCTTCGCTTTCCTCATGGAGGGCGGACTTTACGGCAAGACCTTGCCCTTCGGCCTCCAGCTCGACGGTTACGGGCAGGCAGGCGTCGTCGGCCTGTCGCGCCGCGACTATTTCGCCGACGGCGCGCTGACCGCAACCTACCCGTTCATGCCCCGACTCTCCTTTGGCGCGGGCATGTGGGGCGGGATCCAGCCGGGCCTGTCGCGCTTCGATGCGGGGCCGCGGCTGAGTTACCAGCTCCGGCCGGGGCTGAGGGCGCATGTCGACTATCGCTTCCGTGTGACCGGGAATGCTGATCCGGGGAGCGGCCCGGCGGTGACGCTGGCCGCAGGTTTCTAGCCCGCCTTCGTCCGCCCCTGCCCTCGCGGGCCAGCTTTGCGCGCCCGCCAAATCGTCCTAAGGGCGTGACGGGCGGAGGATGACCATCGATGCGCAAGAGCAAGAAGCTCGAAACATTCCCTAATCTCGTCGCGATGTTTCTCGACCGGGTCGAACAGCGCGGCGACACACCGTTCCTCTGGGCAAAGCGCGAGGGCGAGTGGCGCTCGATCAGCTACACCGATGCGGCCCGCCAGGTTGCAGCGCTGTCGGCGAGCCTGATCGGACTCGGCTGCAAGCCGGGCGACCGGGTCATGCTGGTGTCCGAGAACCGGCCCGAATGGTTGATCGCCGATCTCGCGATCATGGCCGCGGGCTGCGTCACCGTTCCAACCTACACCACGAACACGACCCGCGACCACACGCATATCCTTACCAACAGCGGTGCGCGCGCGGTCATCGTGTCGAGCCAGAAGCTGGCCAAGGCGCTGATCCCGGCGGTCCTCTTCGCATCGGACTGCCAGGACGTGATCGGGATCGAGGACATCCGCACCGGGCAGCCGGTCAACGGCGCGCGCTTCCATCAGTGGGACGAACTGCTGGCGGGGCCGTCCGACCTCGGCGCGGTGAAAGAGCGGATTGCCGGCATCGGCCGCGACGACCTTGCCTGCCTCATCTACACCAGCGGCACCGGCGGCGCCCCGCGCGGCGTCCGCCAGCATCATGGCGCGATCCTTCACAATGTCGCGGCCTGCCTCGATGTCATCGCCAACGACTTCGGCTGGGACGATGAGGTCTTCCTGTCATTCCTTCCCGCAAGCCATGCCTATGAGCATAGCGGCGGGCAGATGTTCCCGATCGGGCTGGGCGCCCAGATCTACTTTGCCGAGAGCCTCGAGAAGCTCGCGGCCAATATCGAGGAAGTGCGTCCGACTCTGATGGTCGTCGTCCCGCGCCTGTTCGAGATGCTCCGCCAGCGGATGCTTAAGGCGATCGAGAAGCAGGGCGGGATCCCGCAGAAGCTGATGGCGCGGGCCCTGTCGATCGGCAAGGAGCGCTACGAGCAGGGAAGCATCGCGATCAAGGACTGGCCGGCGGACGTGGCGGTGAAGCTGCTGCTGAAGCGCAAGGTTTCGCAGAAGTTCGGCGGCCGGATCAAGGCGATGGTTTCGGGCGGGGCACCGCTCAACCCCGACGTCGGCCTCTTCTTCCATTCGCTCGGGATCACCCTGCTGCAGGGCTATGGCCAGACCGAGTCCGGCCCTGTCATCAGTTGCAACCGTCCCAAGAACGGCATTCGCCTCGAGACCGTCGGACCGCCGCTCCTCAACACCGAAGTGAAGTTCGCCGAGGACGGCGAGTTGCTCGTGCGGGGCGAGCTGGTGATGCACGGCTATTGGAACAACGAGGAAGAGACGGCGCGCGTCCTCAAGGACGGTTGGCTGCACACCGGCGACGTCGGCCATTTCGACGAAGCGGGCCGAATCGTCATCACCGACCGGAAGAAGGATCTTATCGTCAACGACAAGGGCGACAACGTCTCGCCGCAGCGGGTCGAGGGGATGCTCACGCTCCAGCCCGAGATCGCGCAGGCGATGGTCTTCGGTGACCGTCGGCCGCACCTCGTCGCGCTGCTCGTTCCCGAGCCCGAGCTTGTGACCGCCTGCAAGCGCAACGATGCGGCGATCCGCGCTGGCCTTCAGAAGGCGGTCGACCGGGTCAATGCCGAGCTGAGCGTCATCGAGAAGGTGCGGCGGTTCACCCTCGCCGACGAAGCCTTCTCGGTCGAGAACGAGCAGATGACGCCGAGCATGAAGATCCGCCGTCACGTGCTCAAGCAGGTCTACGGCGAGCGGCTCGACGCCCTCTACGGGAAGTGATGATCTAGGGGCGGCGGGGACCGGTGTAGGGGACGAAGTCGCCGAAGCTGCACAGCCCCACCGTCGCACCCGATCCGCTGTCGACGATCCGCGCGATCTCGCCGCGGCACGTGCCGGTGTTGCCGAACTGCTTGGTCAGGAGGAACGTCCCGGGGCGCCCGAGGCCGTTGCAATTGCCCTGCAGGTCGTTGCGCCAGTAGCGATTGCTTCCGTCGCGATAGAGGATCGTGTTCTCGTCAACCACGATCATGTCCTGCGAACGGTAGCTCGGCAGACAGGTCTCGGCCTTCCCGGGCGTCTTTCCGTCGAGATAACGGGCGAGTTCCGCAGCGGCCTGCGGCGAGCGCTGACGCGGCTCCATCGTCGTGGCGCAGGCGGCCAGCGTGGCCGCCCCGGCAATGACCGAAGTGGCAATGAGATAAGGGCGAAGCATCGGATCAATCCTCATGGCGGGTCACGCAACAACGCGCCGCGAGCCTGCTGTCTCCCGGCTTAACGGAAGCTGTCCTTCGCGGCCCTGAGCCGTGCGAAGCTCGCCTCGTCCTCGGCGCGAAGGAAAAGATTGCTGCGCCGCTCTTCCCCCATGGTCGTTGGGAGGGTCGGTTCGCCCGAGTCGCGCAGCGCCTGAATCTCACGCAGGCGGCGCGTCACTTCTGGATCGCCCGGGGCCTCTGCGGCAAGAAAGCGATAGTTGGACAGGCTGTATTCGTGCGCGGGATAAAGGATCGTCTCGTCCGGCAAGGTCGCAAGGCGCTTGAGCGACGCGTGCATCTGGGCGGGCGTCCCCTCAAACAACCGGCCGCAACCGCCCGCGAAGAGCGTGTCGCCGACGAAAGCCCGCCCGGAAAGGACGAAGGCGATGTGCCCGAGCGTATGGCCGGGAACGGCCCAGACCTCGGCCTCTTCCTCCCCGATCATGACGCGGTCGCCATCGGTCAGGCCATGGTCGAGCCCGGCAAACCTGTCACGCTCGGCTTCGGGTCCCCAGACCTTGGCGCCGGTCGCGGCCACGACGGCAGGAATTCCGGCGGTGTGATCGGGATGCCAGTGCGTGATCAGGATCTGGTCGATCGTCCAGCCGCGCGCCGCCGCCGCCTGGAGCGCCTTGTCGCCGTCCCCCGGATCGACCACCGCCGTGTGGCCGTCCGCGTGGACCAGCCAGATGTAGTTGTCGGACAGCGCGGGGACGGCGACGACCTCCATTACCAGACGCCCGTGTTCGGCATCGAGGCCCACGGTTCCGCGGCCGCCTGCGCACCGCCCTTGTTGAGGAGCTCGATCGAGATGTTGTCGGGGCTGCGGACGAAGGCCATTCGCCCATCACGCGGGGGACGATTGATGGTGACTCCGCCATCCATCAGGCGCTGGCAGGTCGCATAGACGTCGTCGACCTCGTAGGCGAGGTGGCCGAAATTGCGCCCGCCGTCATAGTCCTCGGGATCCCAGTTGTAGGTGAGTTCTACCTCGCCTCCCTCGTCGCCGGGCACACCGAGGAAGATCAGGGTGAAGCGGCCCGCCTCGTTCTCGATGCGGCGACGCTCCTCGAGACCGAGCAGCTTGAAGAAGGCGATGGTACGGTCCGGGTCGGCGACCCGGAGCATGCTGTGGAGGAATTTCATGGGTGATCGATCTCCCTGGGGTCGGTCCTTGTTATCGGCCCCTAGGTGACGACGACGCGCCCAAGTTCAAGACTTGAGCAAGTCGATCACGGTCCGTTCGAGCAGCGCCAGTTCGCCTGGGCCGGAAAGCCGGTGGTTCCCGCCCTTCACGATGATCAGCTGGACGTCTTCGGAGGCCAGCGCGTCTTTCAGGCGGAAGGCGATGTCGAGCGGTACCTCCGCATCGCGGTCGCCATGAAGGAGGCGTACCGGGCCGGCGAAGTCGATCGTTCGATCGAGCAGCTTCAGCGCCTCGCCCGATCGCCAGAATGACAGGGTGGTGAGTTCCGCGTCACCGCCATAGGGGTTGTCGCGCCGCAACTCGCCCTCGGCTTCGAGCGTCCTTTTGTCCTCGTCGCCATATCCCCAGTCGGTGAAGTCGGGCGCGGCCGCGATCCCGACGAGGCCCACCACCCTTCCGGCCAGCCGCTCGGCAAGGTGGAGCATGAGCCATCCGCCCATCGAGGAGCCGACGAGGACGAGCGGACCATCGGTTCGTCCGGCGACCGCCTCGGCCTCGTCGAGCCAGGAGGCAAGCGTGCCATCCTCGAACCGGCCCGAGGATTCGCCGGTTCCGCTATAGTCGAAGCGCAGGAGGCTGATCCCGTGCCGCGTGGCCAAGTCGGCGAGATGGAGCGCCTTCGATCCCATCATGTCGGAGGCATAGCCCGGCAGGAACAGAAGGGTGGGCTCGCGCCCACGCTGATGGCGCAGCGCAATATCGCGCCCGTCGGGGAGGAGGAGCCGATCTGTCTTCACGGCCCTCCCCTATCCGATCGGTCAGCGCTGCGCGAGGCGGGAGGCGGACTGGCGTGCCACCAGTTCCTGCAGCGCGGCGGCGACGACCTCGTTGCGACAGGTCCGGATCGCACGTCGACCCGCCGGATCGCTCGCGCTCGCATCGCCACAGACTTCCGCGGCCGCGATCTCGAGCCGCCTCTGGAGCTTCGCCTTTCCACCACTGGAGCGAAGGTCGAGGTCATGGGTGACGACGGTCATCTGCACCGGGCCCACCTGTGCGAGGGCGCCGCCGCTAGCGAGCAACGATAGTGCGGCAAAGGCGATTGCGACATTCTTCATGATCATTCTCCCTGTCCGGATGCCGGAAACAGGAAGTCATATGAGCCACGATACGGCACCGCGGGAGCAACGATGTCGCGCGTCCGTTCTGCAAAAATGCAGAGCCTATCGGGCTGGTACGGTGCTCCGTCGCGCCGTCTCGCCTTCGACCTTTTCGGTCGCGGTACGCGTCTGATCGGAGAAAGCTTCGCTCTTCGGCCACGTCACCATGATGATGGCGATCGACAAGACCGCCATGCTCAGCATCAGCAGCAGATAAGGCGCCGATGCGGGAAACGGGCGCGAATGGCCGAGCGGTTCGCCCCCAGCAACCGGCTCCCCTGGTTTGGCCGCCTGACGCTTGAGCCGCGTCATCCTGCGGGGTGGCCAATAGTCTTCTGGGCGAGTCCAGGACCGTGATTTTTCGTCGGGAATCGGCATGGCTGGGAAGCTAACGCACCACATCGGCCTTGGCTTCGCGACACGGCGCAAAGTCCGGGGTGGCGTGACGCGTTTGCGCCAAGCCGTTTCTAATGGAGGAGACGAGGACGAGGCCGGCCTTCGAGCAGCTGGAATCGCGCCGGAGCGGCGAGGTGGCGGCCATGCGCGAGAACTAGCAGAAGCTCGGCGTAGAGGCGGTCCCACAGCGGCTGTACGACCGCCAGCTTTTCGGCTCCCTGGACGATCTCGATCACGCCCTCCTCCCCTGCCCGGGTGAGCCGGAGCGAGAAAGGATAGTCACCGAGACCTTCCTCAGGCGCGACCAGACCGGCCCCCGCGACGCGGGCGCTCAGCAGGAAGCCGGACAGCAATTCGGCGCCGTAGAGATCGAGCAGGACCGACGGACCGCCTACCTCGGCCGGAAGCCCGAGGCGCACAAGGGGCGGCTCGCCGGTCGCAGTGGCTTCGAGCGCGAGCCGAAGCCGGTGACGGATGCCGCAGGATAATTCGCGAAGACGCATGCGCGTCACTCCTCGCCAGATGGAAACGCCGCCGCCACGATGGAAAAAGGGGCCGGAGCGATGATGTCGCCCGGCCCCTCTCCAACCGTTGCCGGCGAGCCCGCGGTTAGCGGAACAGCGACATGATGGCCTGCGGCGCCTGGTTGGCGATCGACAGGGCCTGGATGCCGAGCTGCTGCTTGACCTGCAGAGCCTGCAGCTTCGCGCTTTCCTTGGCGAGATCGGCGTCGACGAGGTTGCCGACCGAGGATTCGATCACGTCGCTGAGCTTGCTCGAGCGCAGCAACTCGTCCAATATTCGCAAGTCGAGCAATCGCTGCAGCAGACCGGCGTGCTCAAGGAAATCCTTGCGCGCCTGTCCGGTGACGACCTCACGCGGGCGGGGCAGCTGATCGGCCGGACCGCCGAATTCGACAGCTCGGTCTCGGGCTTGAGCGGCAGCCGGCCCGCCGAATGGCGATGGACCTTTCCGTCCACGCCGGACTCGCTCAACGCCGAGATCCTCGACAGCAGCGGCCGCGTGGTCGCGAGCCCGCCCGTCAGCGCCGCGGCTGGCGGAACGCTGGCGTGGGACGGCAGGCTTGCCGACGGCAGCCGCGCCCCCGACGGCGCCTATGTGCTTCGCCTGACTGCCAAGGATCGCACGGGCGCGGCGATGGCCGCCACCATGAGCAGCCTCGGGCAGGTCAGCGAGATCATGAGCCGTGACGGCGAATTGTGGGCGGGGATCGGCAGCGTCGCGCTACCGCTCTCCAAGCTCGTCAGGATCGCTGCCTGACGTTGGTGCCGGCGGCGCATCGCCACCGGCACCTTCGTTCGTCAGAAGCCGACGCGCAGGCCTGCCTGAAGGCTCATCTCATTGCCTTCGTCACGGCCGGCAGTGGTGCTCGCCGCAACGTCGATCTGGATGCGGCTCGACAGCTCGGCCGACGCACCACCCCCGAAGCGGGTGTAGACGCCCTTGTCGCGGCGGCCGAGGTCGAAGCGATTGACGATGGTCGGCGTGGCGGTCTGCGAGAAGGTCAGCACGCGGCCATTGCCCTTGAGGTCCTTCTCGAGCATCGCCGTGGCGAACGGCTTCACCGCCGCGCCCGCCGCGCCGAACGACCCGCGAAGCTCGAGACCCGCGCCACCGACCAGCGCTTCGTAGCGCTGGCTGCCGACGTTGAGGCTGAGCGCCCCGTCGCCGCTCTCGGTATAGCCGTCGACCTTCGCGCGCGCATAATCGAGGCTGACGACCGGCCCGACGCGAACCGCGCTGACCGGCATCAGATAGCCCGCCTTGAGGCCGGCGAGCTGGTGGCTGCCGTTGGGGCTGGCCCGGAGGCTGTCGATCACCGCCGCGCGGCGGATGTCATAATCGGTGCGGCCGACGCCAGCGTGAGCCTGCACGAAGGCGGGTCCGATCGCGTACGCGCCGTAGATGCCCGCCTGCCAGGTCTTGCCCGTCACGCGCGCGCTGTCGTTGTCGAACTTGGCGCGGCCACGGCTGTAATTACCGGCGAGGCCGACGAGGCCGTTGCCGCCAAAGCCGAATTCGACGCCGGCGGTGGCGCCGACCTGGTCGACCTCGAACGCGTCGGTAACGTCGCTGCGGCGATAGTCGTGATTGAGGCTGTCACCGGTCACGAACACGCGGGCACCCTGCAGAACCTCGCCGTCGCGCGGGCTGCCGAGATCCATGCGGCTGTTCAGCGTGCGGCCGAAGTGGCGCGCATTGTCGAGACCCAGGTCGCTGGTCGCGCCGATGTTGAGCGGGGCCTGGAGCTGGCGATAGACATATTGCGCGACGACGCGGAAGCCGTCCGAGCTCAGGTGCAGCTGGTCGACGTAGAACAGATAGCCCTGGCAGCCGCTCTGAACGTTGGTCGAGGTCGGCGCGCAGACTACCCCATTGGGGAGGCCGAACGCCGCGCCGTTGGCCTGCACTGCCTGCAGGACCTTGGTCAGGTCGAGATAGTGGACCACCACGCCGCGGCTGGCATAACCGGCGAGCGTCGTCTGGAGCGCATTGTTGTAGGTAGTCGAGAAGGTGTTGCGGATCGCCTGGGCACCGGGGTTGGTCGCAACCTCCGGGAGCAGCGCGGTATTGCCCGCGAGGAAGCTGATGGTCGGCGCGCCGGCGGCGACCAGACGGTCGAGCTGGGTGCGCGAGGCCGCGATCGCGTCATTCACGGTCAGCGAGCCGTAGGAGCCCTGCTGGAAATAGCGCGCGTCATTGCCGCCGATCGACACGGTGACGAGATCGCCCTTGCCAAAGCTCGCCGGGCCATTCGGGAACACCGACGACTGGGTGCCGACGTTGAGGAAGTTATCGACCTGCAGCTGCAGGTCGAAGGCGGTCGCCGGCGCGCCGCGCACGGCGGTCGCACCGCCGATGGCGAAGTTCTCGACCGGCGCCTGAAGCAACGTCGAAAGCGTGTCGATGTAGTTTGTCCCGCCCGAGAAGCGACCGCTGGCGTAGATGCCGTTCTGGAAGGTGACGCGGTTGATCCCCGCGAGGTTGAACAGGTTGCCGGTGTCGGCATAGCTGTCACCGAAGGTCACGATGCGGTCGATGCGCTGCGCGCTCGCCGGCGTGGCGGTGGTCAGCGCGGCAAGAGCGGTCGCGCCAAGCAGCGCACGAGCACCCACAAACTTCAACATATTCAAGTCCTCCCCTCCGGCGAACGCCGGGTACGAAGGCGATATGCCGCCTGTTGCCAAGACAAGACAAGTGGCGCGGCGGCCACAGTCAGCGGCGAGATGCCGAGGCAACCATCAGTCGTTGTGAAGTAGGTCCTGATACTCGGGATGGCGCTGGAGATAGGTCCGGTAGAAACTGCACGCGGGGATGACCTTCAACCCCTCGGACCGTGCCCAGTCGAGTGACGCCCTGGCGATCTTAGAGGCCAAGCCCTGCCCCTCATGCGCCGGCGGAACGACCGTGTGCGGGAACATCACCCTGCCGTCCATCCGCCGATAATCGGCAAAGGCGACCGCACCGTCGGGAAGCTCGATCTCGAAGCGATGCATCTCGGCATTGTTGACGACGTCCATTAGCGGCGCTCCCGGCTCAATCGGCTCATGAGAATGGCGGCGCGGGTCGCCTGCCGCCACATCGACGGAATATCGACCCGTTCGGCCGGCGTGTGATCGCCCGTCGAGGATGGCCCCAGGCCGACGAGACCATCGACATCGGCGGCGACGAAACTGATGTCGCCCGCGCCGCGCTTCAGCGGATCGAGCGGGGCCATCAAGGACAGGCCGAGGTCACGGTTCACGACGTTCAATCGATCGAGCAGCGCCCGGTTGCCAGCGGACGGCGCCATCGGCGGATAGCCATCCTCGAACTCGATCCTGGCCTCGGTGACGCCGCCGAGCGACTGGGCCACGATGGCCTTCATCTTCGCCTTGGCGCGGTCGATCTGCTCCTGGCTGAGCGCGCGCAGGTCGCCGCGGGCCACCGCGTCGGCAGCGATGATGTTGGTCTTGCCGGTCGCCTCGGCCCGGATTCCGCCGGCATCGAGTTGCGCCTTGGTCCCGCCGGCGATCAGCCCGACATTGAAGGTCAGGCTCGGTTCGGCAACTTCGCGTCGGAAGGCGTCGATGATCCGCGCAAGCTCGTAATTCGCGCCGAAGCCGCTGCCCGCGGAGAAGACACCGCTCGAATGCGCACCCCGGGCACGGATAGTGAGCGTCCAGTCGTTGACCGATCGGCGCGCGACCGAACCCATGTCGCGCCCGCCTTCCTGAGCCAGACCCTCGAAGTCGAGCGCCGCGTCGGCCTCCTTGCCCGCCGCAATGAGGTCGGCGCGGGCGACGCGCTGGGGCGAGCCCGGATCTTCCTCGTCTCCAGTCAGGAAGACCGTGACATTGGCGGGCTTCAGCGTCCCCGCCGCGTGCATCGCGCGCAACGACGCGATCATCACCGCAACCCCGCCCTTGTTGTCGGACGCTCCCGGCCCGAACCCCTTGTCGCCCTCGCGCACCCAGCGCTGGAAGGGCGAGTCGGGCTCGAATACCGTGTCCAGATGGCCGATCAGCAGCAATCTCTTGGTCCCGCGCTTGCCCGAATGGGTCGCAGTGAGATGCCCCGCACGACCGGTCTGCGGCAGCGGAATCCAGCGGACCCGGAAGCCGAGTGGCTCGAGCTCGGCACGGACCATCGCCGCGACCTTCTCGACCCCTGCCGGATTCTGGCTTCCGCTATTCTGGTTCACCATCCGCTCGAGCAGGCCGAGCGTCCGTCCCTGCTCGGCGTCGACGGTCGTCTTCATCCGCTGCTCGGACGAACTCAATTGCGCGGCGGCAGGGACGGCCGCAAGCAACGCCGCCAGTCCGAGCCACCGCATCATCCGACGACCAGTCCCCGGCACTCGCCGAGCCCGATGCCGACATAGCCATCCGCCGAGGCACGACCCGTGAAGACGAGTTCGTCGCCTTCCTCGAGAAAGCTGCGCTGCTCGCCGCTCGGAAGCACAATCGGCATCTTGCCGCCCTGACTGATCTCCAGCAGCGACCCCAGCCCGTCGGCGCTGGCGGTCGACAAGGTGCCGGTTCCGATCAGGTCGCCGGGCTGGAGATTGCAGCCGTTGCAGGCGTGATGGGTGACGATCTGCTCGGCGGTCCAGTACATGGCATCGGCCGCGATGCCGCTACTCAGGCGATGCGGCGCAATGCCCGCGTCGCGCATCCTGGCGGTCGTCATTGAGGCTTCGACGCGGATGCCGAGTCCCGGCCGTTCCGAGCCACCGGCAAGATAGTCGAGCGGCGCCGGATCGCCGTTGGGCCGCGCGAAGGCCGCGGTCATGAAGGGCGCTAGCGCTTCGGGGGTAACGACGAACGGCGACACGCTGGTCAGGAAGTTTTTGGCGAGGAAGGGCCCTAGCGGCTGATATTCCCAAGCCTGCAGGTCACGCGCCGACCAGTCGTTAAGCAGGCAGTAGCCCGCCACATGCTGCTCGGCCTCGTCGATCGCGATCGGCTCACCCAGCCGGTTGCCCGGACCGACCCAGATGCCGAGCTCGAGCTCGTAATCGAGCCGCCGCGACGCGCCGAACACCGGCACCTCCGCTTCCGGCGGCTTGCGCTGCCCGCTTGGCCGATGCACCGGCTCGCCCGAAACCCGAACGCTCGACGCCCGGCCGTGATAGCCGATCGGCACATATTTGTAGTTTGGCAGGAGCGGATTGGCCGGCCGGAACTGCTTGCCGACGTTGGTCGCGTGGTGGATACCGACGTAGAAGTCGGTGTAGTCGCCGACGAGGCACGGCAGGTGCATCACCGCTTCCGACTGCCCGATCAGCGCAGGCTCGATCGCATCGCGCGCGGTTTCGTCGCTCAGCAGCCGGCTGAGCGCATGGCGAAGCATCACTCGCGCACCGGCACCCAGCGCCAGAAAGCCGTTCAGAACCGGCTGTGCCAGCTCCGCCACCCAGGCATCGCCAAGGAGGTCGCTGACGGCGCCGAGGTCGAGCAGAAAGTCGCCGATCGCCACGCCCGCGCGGCGCTCGGCCCCGTCGGTCGAGAAGATGCAGAGCGGCAAGTTCTGGATCGGGAAATCGGTGTGCCCATTCGCGCTTTCGACCCAGGAGACGAGTGCCGGATCGTGCGTGTGATCGATCCTCATGGCAGGCGCGCCTTGGGGAAGTCGGCCCAGGCAAGGTCGTAATCGGGTTGCGCGCGGCCGAGCGCTTCGGCGGCAACCTCGAACGGCCAGCAGCTTTCGACCATGAAAGCCATGGTCCCGTCGATCTTCACCGGTTTCAATTCCGCCTCGCTTGCCTTGCGCCAGGTTTCGACGTCGGGCCCGTGCCCGCTCATCATGTTGTGGAGCGACAATCCGCCCGGCTGAAAACCCTCCGCCTTGGCGTCATAGGCGCCGGTCAGCAGCCCCATGCATTCGCTCATCACGTTGCGGTGGAACCAGGGCGGGCGGAACGTATCCTCGCCGACCATCCACCGCGGCGGGAAGATGACGAAATCGACGTTCGCGCGGCCGGCAACGGTCGACGGCGAGGTCAGCACGGTGAAGATGGAGGGATCGGGATGATCGAAACTGACGGTCCCGATCGTGTTGAAATGCGACAGGTCGTAGCGGCACGGCGCGAGGTTACCGTGCCAGGCGACGACATCGAGCGGGCTGTGGTCGAGCGTCGTCGTCCACAGCTTCCCGCCATATTTCTGGATGACCTCGGTCGGCTCGTCGCGATCTTCGAACCAGGCGACCGGCGTTTCGAAGTCCCGCGGATTCGCCAGCCCGTTGGCGCCGATCGGCCCGAGGTCGGGCAGGCGGAACGGGGCGCCGTAATTTTCGGTGAGATAGCCGCGCGCCGCGCCGTCGGGGAGCAGCACCTTGAACCGCACCCCGCGCGGCACGACCGTGATCTGGCCCGGCGACAGGTCGATCCGGCCAAGCTCGGTCAGCAGCACCAGCCGGCCTTCCTGTGGCAGTACCAGCAGCTCCCCGTCCGCCGACACGAACACGCGGTCAGCGCGCTCGCTGTTCGCCGCGTAGAGATGAACCGCGACACCCTCGAGCTCGGCCGGGGCGCGGTTGAAGACCATGGTGCTCAGGCCGTCGATGAAGTCGGTGCCGGGCGCCGGCGCCGCCAGCGGATCCCAGCGCAGGCGATTGGGGGCGAGCGGAGCGCCGTCGGTCTCTAGGCGCAGTCGCGGCGCACCGTCATAGGCGACAAACGGCCGATGGTCGGCGCTCGGCCGCAAGCGATACAGCCACGAGCGACGATTCTCGTGCCGCGGCATGGTAAAGGCGGTGCCGGACAGTTGCTCTGTGTAGAGACCGAATGCCGGACGCTGCGGGGAATTCCTGCCCTTTGGCAGGGCGCCCGGCACGGCTTCGGTCGCGACGTGGCCGCCGAACCCCGGCAGATAGGCGGGAGAAGAGGTGGTCAGCATGAAGCTGGCTTTAGGCTCGCCCGCGTCAAACGAAAAGCGCCGCCCGGACCCGTGCCTGGGCGGCGCCTCGATACTTAGTTCACGTTGACGTTGATCTTGTCCGGAACCTTGATTTCGGTCTTCGAACCGAAGGTGCCGTTCGTGTACAGCACATAGCCGACGACAATGATTGCGAGCAGGAGGACGACCGCAATCAGTCCGCCGCTTCCACCACCACCGGTGTTGACCACCGTGGTCCGCTCGACCGTGGGGCCGTCGTCATATCCGTCGCGATTGAGGTCAGCCATGAAATCTTCCTCCTGTTTCAATGGCGTTACGAACGCGGAACGAAGCGCTCCGTTCCCGCGCGCAGCCGAGGGATTCACATCGCTGCGGGAAGTCTATACTTAACGGGTTGGTAACCGAAGCTGAGGCAATTGCATCCGGACTGGGGGTGAGTTTCGCAGCATGGACGGTTCGTTTTCCTCTTCCAGCCTGAGTGCCGACGTCGAATCGACTCCGGCGGATCTGGGCATCGGCAACGACGAGCGGCGCATGCATGTGCGCGCCTACAACTATTGGGCGTCGCTGCTCGGCGGCCGCGAATTTCCCTCGATCGAGGATCTCGACGGCCGCGACGTGCAGGATTTTGCCGACCATAGCGTGCTGCTCGACTTCACCGTCTCGCCCGACAATCCGGCGACAAGCTACATCGGCGCAGCCATCCGGGCGGAATGCGAGATCGAGGACGAGGTCCGCTCGATCGCCGACGTGCCCTCGCGGTCGCTTCTGAGCCGCCTGACCGACCATTATCTGCAGATTATCGCCAATCGCGCGCCGATCGGCTTCGAGGCCGAATTCACCAACCAACGCGGCCACGACATCTGCTATCGCGGAATCCTCATGCCCTTCTCGTCCGACGGGCAGACGATCGACTTCATCTACGGCGTCATCAACTGGAAGGATGGCGCTGGCCTCGCTCCGAGCATCGTGCCTGCATTGGCCGGCGAGGACGATGTGCTCGATCTCGTCGAGGCGATCGATCCGCTCGACGACGAGGTCGCGCCTACCCTCGACGCCGATGCCGGCCTCGCCGATCGCCTGTCGGCCGCGCGCGAGACGGTGGAAGTGCTCAAGGCGGCCGACGGCCGCACCCGCGCGGCGCTCTATCGCGCCCTTTCGCTCGCCTATGATTTCTCGGTCGCGGCGCGCCGTGTTCCCGAGGACTATGCCGAACTGCTCGAGGATGCCGGCGTCAAGGCGCAGGCCCGGGCACCCATGACTCCGATCGTGAAGCTCGTCTTCGGAGTCGATTATGACAAGGCGCGCCTGACCGAATTCGCCGCCGCTTTGGCCTTCGCCGAGCGCTCGGACGTGCCCTTCGAAGGCTTTCTCGATTTCATCGAACAGCACAGCGGCGGGCTCAAGGGCCTGGTCGCGGCGGAACGCGAGGCGCGTCGTCCCGACAATCGGGTCGACAATCGAGCAGATCAGGCCCGGACCAAGCTTCGGACCGCCCACGCCCAGTCGCTCAGCGCGCTTGCGGGGAACGACGAATTCACCCTCGTTCTCGTCCGCCGCGATGCGCAGGGGCGGGTTGAGCCGGTCTCGGCCGTCGCCGACCTCGGCCTCCTCGAGAAGGCCCTTCGCAAGATCGCTTGAGCCGCCGCGGGGTTGTTCCCCCCGCCCACGAGGTCTAGACGCCCGCTCATCTTCACGGCGGAGCGAAATCACATCATGGCGGCTGATCCCCGCGTATCCGGGACGTTGACGGACGCGTTTACCGAGGCCCTTCTGGACGGCGCGTTACCCGGCGAAACCGAGGGCTTTTCTCCCGAAGAGCAGGCCGAGGCCGCCGCCTTCATCGCCGAGACCGCTGCGGTTCGCGCGCCCGGCAAGCTGGTTCTCAAGCTGCAGTCCGCCGGCGGTGAAGCCGCCAAGCGCGTGATGCGCCTCGGCATCGTCAACGACGACATGCCCTTCCTCGTCGACAGCGTCGCCGCCGTCATCGCGGGGCACGGCCTGACCGTTCACCGGCTGCTCCACCCCATCGTCCCTGCCACCCGCGACCATGACGGCCGCCTGATCAGCCTGGGCGAGGGCGCTCCCGAATCCGTGATCTACGTCGAACTCGATCGCGCCGATGCGCGTGGCCGCCAGGACCTTGTCCAGGAACTCGAAAGCGTGCTCGCCTGCGTGCGCGCCGCGGTCGGCGACTGGCGCACGATGCTGTCGCTGATGCAGCGCGATGCCACCGATGTCGCCGCCACCGACTCGGAAAGCGCGGCGCTGCTCGAATGGCTCGCCGACAATCACTTCACCCTCCTGGGCCATAAGGAAATTGCGGCCGACGGCAGCAGCGGCGAAGGCCTCGGCATCCTGTCGACCAGCGGCATTGACCTGTGGAGTCTCGAAGACACGCGCGGCGTGCTCGAAGCCATCGCCAACGACCCCCGGCCGGTCCTCACCCTCAAGGCTGACCGGCTCTCGCCCGTGCACCGCCGCGTGCCGCTTGACGTCGTCATCGTCCGCCGCGCCAATGGCAGCCTGTCGCTCCACGCCGGCCTCTGGACCAGCGCCGCGCTTCGTTCGCCGCCGGCCGAAATCCCCGTGATCCGCCAGCGTCTTCAGGCGCTCGACTCCGAGCTCGGCTTCGCTCCCGCGAGTCACGGCGCCAAGGCGCTCGCGCACGCCATCTCGACACTGCCGCACGACCTGCTGGTCTCCTTCGACGAGGCTGAGGTGCGCGCTGCGGCGCTGATGGCGATGAGCCTTGCGGACCGCCCGCGCCCGGCGCTGCTGCTCCTTACCGGCGCCCTCAAGCGCCACCTTTTCGCCTTCGTCTGGCTTCCCCGCGACGAACTCACAACCTCGCGTCGCCATGCGATCGTCCGCCTGATCGAGGAAGCCGTGCTGTCCTCGGTCACCAACTGGGCGGTCGAACTCGGCGACGGCGGCCTGGCACTCATCCGCCTCACCCTCGGCTATGCGGCCTCGCGCCCGCTCCCCGACGTGGTCGAACTCGACCACCGGCTCGTCGACATGGTCCGCGGGTGGGCGCCGGCGGTCGAATCCGAACTCACCGACCGGGTCGGCAGCGGACGCGCCACACGCCTCGCGCTGACCTACCTGCCGGGCATGCCCGACGACTATCGCGCGCACGCCGGCGCGGCGGAAGCGGCAGCCGACATCATCCGCCTGAGCTCGCTCGAAAGCCAGGAAGACCGCGACGTCCGCCTCTTCCGCTGCGACGATGATCGTCCGGGCCAGCTCCGCCTCAAGCTGTATCGCGCCGGTGGCCTCGTGCCGCTTTCCGAAGCCGTCCCGGTGCTCGAGAACTTCGGTTTCCGCGTGATCGAGGAACGCCCCACCGGCATCGGCGAGGATGGTCGCCTCGGGCACATTCACGACTTCCGCCTCGAGCTTGCGGGCGCCGACATCGACACGGTGCTCGCGCGCACCGACGTCATCGAAGGCGCGATCGCCGCCGTCCTCCAGCGTCATGCCGAAGACGACGAATTCAACCAGCTCCTGCTCTTCGCGGGGCTCGATCCCCAGCCGGTTGTCTGGCTCCGCGCTTGGTTCCGCTACCTGCGGCAGACCGGCGTCGCCTACGGCCTCCTCACCATGGTCGAGGCGCTGAAGCGCACGCCCGCCGCGACCCGCGCGCTCATCGCCTGGTTCGCCGCCGCGCACGATCCCGCGCGCGACAACCGAAACGACACCGTCGCCGCTCAAAAGGCGGCGTTCGAGGACGCGCTCCAGACGATCAGCTCGATCGACGACGACCGCATCCTGCGCCTCTTCCGCAGTGTCGTCGAAGCCACGCTCCGCACCAACGCCTTCCATCCGCAGCCCGGCGAAGCGCTGGCCTTCAAGCTGGATCCCAAGCGCATTCCGGGTCTCCCCGCACCGATCCCCTATCGCGAGATCTGGGTCTACAGCCCGCGTGTCGAGGGCATCCACCTGCGCGGTGGGCCGGTCGCGCGTGGCGGCCTTCGCTGGTCCGACCGCCGTGACGACTTCCGCACCGAGATCCTTGGCCTGATGAAGGCGCAGCTGGTCAAGAATGCGGTGATCGTGCCGACCGGCGCCAAGGGCGGCTTCTATCCCAAGCAGCTCCCTTCGCCCGCCGCGAACCGCGAGGCGTGGCTGGCCGAAGGCACCGAAAGCTACCGCATCTTCATCCGTTCGCTGCTGTCGGTCACCGACAACATCGTCGAGGGCAAGGTCGTCCACCCGGCCGGCGTCGTCGTCCATGACGGCAACGATCCCTATTTCGTCGTCGCCGCCGACAAGGGCACTGCGACCTTCTCCGACGTCGCCAACGCCATCGCGCTCGAGCGCGGCTTCTGGCTCGGCGACGCCTTCGCGAGCGGCGGGTCGAACGGCTACGATCACAAGGCGATGGGCATCACCGCCAAGGGCGCGTGGATCAGCGTCCAGCGCCACTTCCTCGAAATGGGCATCGACGTGCAGACGCAGCCCGTCACCGTGGTCGGTTGCGGCGACATGTCGGGGGACGTGTTCGGCAACGGCATGCTCTTGTCGAAGGCGATCAAGCTGGTTGCGGCCTTCGATCACCGTCACATCTTCATCGATCCCGATCCCGATCCGCAGGACAGCTGGGAAGAGCGCGAGTGCCTCTTCGCCATGGCCCGCTCGAGCTGGGACGATTATGATCGCAAGAAGCTGAGCAAGGGCGGAATGATCATTCCGCGCAGCCAGAAGCAGATCGAGCTGACGCCCGAAGCGAAGGCGGCACTCGGCATCGACGTCGACACCATCGATCCGACGAGCCTCATCTCGGCGATCCTCAAGGCGCCCGTCGGCCTGATCTGGTTCGGCGGCATCGGCACCTATGTGAAGGCGTCGAGCCAGCCCAACATCAGCGTCGGCGATCCCGCCAACGACATCCTCCGGGTGAACGCCAACGAACTGCGCGCCAAGGTCATCGGCGAAGGCGCCAACCTTGCGATCACGCAGGCGGCCCGGATCGAGTTCAGCGAACATGGCGGGCGCTGCAACACCGACTTCATCGACAATTCGGCCGGCGTCGATTGCTCGGACAACGAGGTCAACATCAAGATCGCGCTCAACGAGGAGATGCTCGAAGGGCGGCTGACGCTCGAGGATCGCAATCGCCTGCTGGCGGTGATGACCGACGAGGTGTCCAAGCTGGTTCTCGCCGACAACCGGTTGCAGACGCTCGCTTTGTCGATCGCCGAACGCGGCGGGGCCGCGGCCATTCCGGCGCAGGTCCGCACGCTCGAACTGCTCGAAGCTGCCGGTCGCCTCGACCGCGCGGTCGAGGGGCTCGACAGCAGCGAGGAACTGCTCCGCCGCGCCGCCGACAACCGCGGCCTCACCCGGCCCGAGTTGGCGGTCCTCCTGAGCCTTGCCAAGCTCAACCTGCA